>JAYEGA010000099.1:0-6749 GCA_034658835.1 Thermodesulfobacteriota bacterium | reverse complement strand
CATCTTGTTTTTCCTTTGCTTCCTTCCAGAGATCCAGACATTCAACAAAAGCCCTATCCATCATCAGAGCACATAAGGTGAAGCCGATCTCTTTCGGTCTTGGCGCATCTGTTAGTTTTTTATTGATAAGTTCGGCATGAAGATAGGGGATATCGGGACAACCCCCTCCGGAGGCATTTAAGATTATACCCGTGTTTTTATCAAATGTGAGCTTCATGTTGCCCGCCTTAACCATTACCGCTTCCCCAAAATCTGTTACCTTTACAATTTCCAGAAGCTCTCCGTCACCCTTTAAGGGGACGGCTTCGATGTAGTCTACATCTTTTTGCTTGAAGAGCCTCTCTATGCCAATCTGCTCAACCAGATTTATCTCGACGGCCAGATCACACCCTTTTCTGAGGGTTGGAGGCGGGGCCACAAGCTTGACCATGTAGTCTGCCGATTTAAGGACTTTTTCCGCTTTTATGGCATCCTCTACCTTTTCAAAGAGGAAAAGTCCTTCTCCTGCAAAGCGTGGATTCTTTTTTTTCCTGAAGAACATATTACTTTCCTCTTTCCATCATCAGAAAGCCAACAACCGAACAGAAGATTAAACCTATAATCACTGCCAGGGGCCCGAATTCACCTGTGCCTTTAGGGCTTGATGACAGGAGAAAGTTATGTGCAAAGGCAGCGCCCACAATGAGACCAAGAATGGTAATCCCTGCGTCTGTATCCCCCTCACTTGTCAGTATTGTCTGGCGCAGGGGACACCCGCCCAGGAGAGTTGCCGTTAGTCCCGCCAGTACCATTCCCATGAAATTCCATAGATGATCGGCGTGAGCTACCGGTTGTTTTTCGAAGCCCCAGTGGTAGAAACCTGAAGCGAAATTGTCCAGTGCGTAATTGCAAACCAGGACTCCGACAAAGAAGGCGGCGATTCCGCTGAAGAGATAGAAGTCTCTGACCAGCATAATGTCTCTCCAGCCTCCTACAAAGCACATTCTTGTCTTCTGGGCGATGAAACCGGCAAACATCCCTGCGAGAAGAGAAACCAGGATGGGGGCATACTGTGCACCTGGTCCCTTCTGGCTGAAGAAGAGAAAATGCGGTTTGAAAATTATCAGGAGAAGAAGGCCAAGCATAATAAGCGGTATCATAAAGGCAGATATTTTAGACACACTTCCGGCCCGTCCGAGATTATAACCCCCCTTTAGAAATATAATACCTATAGCCGCACCCACAATAACCCCCAAAAGTGCGGTAATACCATTAAGGTCACCACCTGCGAGCCTTATAAGCGCCCTGATGGGGCAGCCCAGGAAGACCAGTGCGCCGATCATGAAAAAGGCACCCAGAAAAAAACGTATTATCGGAGAGGAACCCCCTTTCGGTCTGAATTCTCTGAAGGCGAAAGCTGAAATAAGGGCGCCAAATACGAAACCCATTATCTCCGGTCGAATATATTGCACCACCCCTGCACGATGCAGTCCGAGTCCACCTGTAATGTCACGGTAAAAGCAAGCAACGCAGATGCCCATGTTCGGCGGATTTCCCCATTTCGTAAGCAAGGTTGCAAGTATCCCAAGGATCAGGCCTCCTAAAATAATCCACGTTTTCGGTGTCCAGAATCTGCTCGCCATTATTATTTTCTCCTTTCCCATATCTGACGGTTTTATGCGACTACCTAAATTTAAGGAATAAGTCAAATTCATAATAGTTATAATTCTTCGTTGATTATAATTGAAATTTATGGTAGTTGAATTTTCTATGAGTTACGATCAATTCAAGAATATCACTATGCAGCAGATGGAATCCCTTATCCATCTGGTTGAAGAAGGAAGCTTCAGCCGTGCTGCCAAGAAGGTGTTTCTGACCCAGCCGTCTCTTACAAAGCACATTAAAAATCTGGAAGAATCGGTCAACGCCAGGATTGTTGACAGGAGAAACAGGGGGATATTCTTAACACCTGAGGGCAAAATACTTTACGATTATGCAAAGAGGATTCTCAGGTTAAGGGATGAGGCAAAAGAAAAGATTTCAAGGATTAAGGAAAATGAATCAGGAAGTATCTTTGTCAGCGCCAGCACCATACCGGCAACATATATCCTGCCCCGTCTTTTGAATGAGTTCAAGAAGCTTTTTCCTGATATTCGAGCTTATGTTCAAACCTCTGACAGCGAAGAAACCCTGGAGATGATCCTGGATGATCAGGCAGAAATTGGCTTTATCGGTAAGCATACATTCAACAAAAGATTGAATGTCGAATCTCTGTGGAAGGATAGTCTTGTTTTGGCCGTACCGGCAGACCATTCCTGGGTGAAAAAAAAATATGTGACACTGGATGAAGTTTTAAAAGAACCTTTTGTTATCAGAGAGAGGGGTTCAGCCACCCGCGAAATCCTGGAAGAATACTTACGCAAAAATACCGACAGGAGCCTTCTTTCCGGATTCAATATTATCTGTGAAATGGGAAGCTCTGAAGCGGTCAAAGAGGCAATCTTAGCCGGTCTCGGTGTATCGATTATTTCCATCCATGCGATCAAACGGGAATTAAAACAGGGTGTCCTTGTTGAAGTGCCGATCCAGGGCTGCACTATTCAGAGACATTTTCATTTGATTTATAAGAAGCAATTCAGTTTAATGCATTATCACAAGCTATTTCTGGAATTTGTAAAAGAATACGTTGTTCACCGCTGAGGCCGCAGAGATTTTCTATAAAAAAACAAAAAGGGCTCTGTGATCTCTGTGGTGAAAGAATTCAAGACTTCAAACTCGAAACTTTCATATAAGGTAATATTTGAACAATGGCAGCTAAGATACGTTATTACAGCACAAACAGAAACCTTACCGGTACCCCCGGAATTGTCCCGTTTACAGGGTACGTTTCCTTTAAGGATGCACTTCTCAAGGGGCAGGCCCCTGATGAAGGGCTTTTTATGCCTGATATTATTCCTGCGATTTCCATGGATGATGTTATGGCTCTTAAGGGTGCGGATTATACTGCATCGGCGATGCTGGTGGCCGGGGCCTTCCTGCATGATGAGATTTCCTCCGATGAACTGGGAAAGATAGTTGAGGACTCCTATAATTTTACCGTTCCCCTGGAAATGGTTATTGATCGAAAATATATAATGAGGCTTGATCAGGGACCAACGGCGTCATTCAAGGACTTTGCAGCCAGGATGATGGCAAGACTTATGAGCCATTTTCGGGACAGGGATAAGATGCTAAATGTCCTTGTTGCAACATCAGGGGACACGGGGAGTGCGGTTGGCGAGGCGTTTAAAGGTGTTGAAGGAATTGATGTCAATATACTCTATCCGAGGGATGAGGTAAGCGGGAGGCAGAAAAAACAGCTTGATACGATCGGCGATAACGTACAGGCAATCTCAGTTGAGGGGAAGTTTGACGATTGCCAGAACCTGGTCAAACAGGCATTTTCAGATCCAGCGCTTGACTATCTCAATCTGACATCTGCAAACTCGATAAACTTCGGCAGAATACTTCCACAGATTGTTTATTATGTTTACGCTTACGCGCAGCTTGCCGAAAAGAGGGAAGAGATCGTTTTTTCCGTTCCTTCGGGTAATTTCGGCAATGCACTTGGGTGCGAATATGCAAGGAGAATGGGGATACCCGTAAAGAGACTTGCCATGCCGACCAACGAAAATGATGAATTCCCGGAATATCTGAAAACAGGTCACTATCAAAAGGTGTCTCCGTCCAGGGCGTGCCTGTCCAATGCGATGAATGTCGGCCATCCGAGCAACCTGGCCAGGTTTTTTGATCTATATGGTGGAACTGTTGACAGGCTCGGTACCGTTTATGCCTATCCCGCAATTGATGCAATGAGAAAAAATATCTTTTCAGTGAGTGTATCCGATGCTGTGACAATACAGACCATAAGAAAAGTTTATGATAAATATAATGTTATTTTGGAGCCTCACGGTGCGGTTGGCTGGAGGGGGCTTGAAGTCTATCTTGAAGATTCCGGTGATTTTCCACTTTGTGTGTCCTTGGAAACAGGTCATCCAGCCAAATTCTACGACGAAAAGATCATAGAGCTTGCCGATATTATTCCCGAGATACCGGACAGTATGAAGGATATAGATAAGAGGGAAGGGGAGCCATTAGAGTTGCAGGGTAATTACGGAACATTTAAAGAATATCTTGAGGATAAGCTAAGGACAAAAAGCCCTTACACTCTCTGAGCGGATGCAAATACCCACTTTACACAATAGGATGGTATATGAGATTTTTTAAATTCAATATCAGAAAAATATTTATCCAGGATTCCATTTATCATGCCACGCGTTGCCTTATCAAATTCGGAGCAACACTGTACGCTTAGCATCCCGTCCTTTTTGAGGTTATCTCTAATCTTCAGGAAAAGCCCATCCAGATATATCTCCCGATCCATACTAATGAATGATTCAGGATGCATTGTTAAATCGTAAATAATGGCATCGAAGCCATGCTTCTCGTCTAAAAAAGTATTTACATCAGCATTTATAATTGTAACTCTTGGATCATCGAAAGCATCGTAACATATACCTTGCAAATATTCTTTGGAGACTTTTATTACTTTCTCGTCTATATCGATCAGTGTAACGCTATCAGGATTGTGTTTCAGTAGTTCGTAAAGAACTCCTCCATCTCCGCCACCCAGAATTGCCACGCTGTTTAGACTGTTATCGGTTTCGATAAGTGGGGAAACCATGCTTTGATTGTAAATGTGTGCATCAGATTCCGCAATCTGCAGCTCTCCATCAAGAAACAACATCCTTCCGAAGTTTTCATTTTTGATGACATCGATTTGCTGATACTTTGACCGTGTGCTTAAAATCTTTTCTTCGATGTGATACCGAACTTCAAATCCTATAGATTCAGAAAAATCCGTTATCCAATCGGTATGTGTTATTTCGAGGGGATTTCCTCTTGTAACTTCAGCAATCCTCACTGTATCCGGACGGAACTTATCTTTCAGAAAATGCAGCAAGTCAAGAGGCGGTTGTAATTCATCCGAGCAAGTGAATATGTCCAGCGAGGTATGGCGAGCTTCAGGGTATGTATGAATAGCAATGTGGGATTCAGATATGATTGCTATAGATGTGACACCGATAGGGTTGTAGCTATGACTATTTATATTTACGAGGTTCAATCCGCATTCTTGAATTCCGTCAGTTAAGATCTGTTCAATGGTTTGTTGATCATTTAGAATATCTATTGAACAATTAATAAATTCTGCTATGAACTGTTTCCCTCTCGGTTTCATGGTTGTTCTTCAATGTCCTCTAACATAAGGATTTAACTTTCAAAATAGATTTACTATAATGAAAATAATTATGTGTCAAGAAAAAGCTTGAAAATGTCCCTTGAAGAGAGAACTATGAAGCCAATGGCAGTTTACTTCATTTATGAGGTGATTTCAGGTTATGATTGCCCCAACTATCTGCTCTTCAAATATGCTTCCAAGTCTCTGTAATAATTCTCGTGAGGTCCTATCATTATTAATTCCAGGGCGTCACCAACAAACCGGTAGGACAACAGGTACTGGATATTTTGGATCTTGAATTTGTGGATAAAAACTCCTCGAAGGTCACCTTTTTTCTCCTGACCAATACCAGTATTATCCAGTATCTTATGGACTTGCTTGTCCAATTTTTTTTTATCTTGTTTTCTGAACCTTTTGACTTTTTTTTCAAAATAGCGAGATTGTATGACTTTCATTGGCGTCTATCCAAATGTGTATTCTGAAGATTCCCCATGCTCTAACTCTTCAAGGCCAATCAAGATCTTCTTGATCAAACTATACGTCAAGTCGGGGTTTTCTTCAGCACATTTGCCAATTTTTGCCCAGTGTTCGATTTGCCCCGTTACGGATCGGTTATCTACCTTACTGAATAATTTGGCCTCTTGGACCAAATTATCAGAGATTCTCACTGCAGTACCCATAGTAAAATCCTCCCAAACATTGATGTTGCAATTATAATACATAAAATTGCAATATGCAACAACTTGTTGCCACTTGGGGAGCTATTCTGTTTTTATAACCATTACTGTTGTTTTTTTGCGGCAATATCAAAGAGCCGCTTAATTTTATCACGAGCGGTCTTGTCTTTCAGCTTAGAGAGATTATTATAGGCGGTTTTTCCATAAACGCTTCTGGCACGCACATCAGCACCGGAATCCAGCAAAAGTTTAACCATAGCGACATTTCCCCTGTTCGTAGCAGCCATTAAGGGCGTCAATCCATAAGCTTCATACGGAGCATTAACATCCTCACCTGATGCAATGGCCTTTTTGACATCCTCTGCCGAACCGGACATGGCATAAGCAACAAGCGGAGGATAACCTGCGTCTATCAGGTAAGAAGCTCCTGCAGCGGCTGTAGGGTGACTTACTGCTTTAGTAACTTTCGGCACATTATAAACCGGCACTTCCCTGCGTTTTAAAAATTTCAATTTAAACCTGTTCAATAATTCAGTTTTATGACCGGGCTTTTCTTCCCGGTCATGAGGTAGTCAAAGGTAATGTTGGAAATGACAACCGAAAATTGACCACCTGTGCTAACCCAAAATTGACCACCCTGAGCAGTGGTTATAATTATGGATGATTAAGGAAAATCATCCAGACTTCCATTATTGTGATCAGCAGGTGAAACGGAGGGAGCCCATAGGGCGACCGGAGTTTCACCTGCTGATGCGGCCACAACCAACCCGCTGATTCCTATTCGTACCGCCGTTTCAATTCCGTTGTTTTTCTTT
>JAYEGA010000098.1:0-7070 GCA_034658835.1 Thermodesulfobacteriota bacterium | reverse complement strand
ACCTTTTACCTTTCGCTCGCCCTAAATACAGTAAGTCAACCATAACTGTCAATCATTAACCCGATTTTCAATGAAGCCTTTTCTTTTCCGGCTTTAAAAGCGTCCCCCTCACTCTCTCAACAGACAGTACGCTCTTTAGCTTTTTGAGCTCAGAAACCAACTCCTTGAATTGTTTTAGATCATTTACTTCTATTTCAAAATCGCAGGTCGCTGTCTTTTCCGGAGTCGTATCAATCTGAGCGTTATTTATATTAATATCTTTAGATGATATAACGGAACTTATTTCGGCCAACAATCCCTTTTTGTCACCACAGTTGACCCTCATATGAACCGGATATGCATGCTTCTCCTTTATGCTCCATCGAACATCAATCAATCTCTCAGGGTCTATCTCCTGCGCCATGGGACAATTTGCTGTGTGAACGGAAATTCCTCTCCCTCTGGAAATATAACCTACAATACGATCACCTGGCAAAGGATCACAACACTTGGCAAACCTCACCATTACATCATCGATTCCTGTAATCGAAACCCCCGCAACGGAAGGTTTTTTCAATCTCTTTTTTACCTTTTCCGAGACAACATCAATAGCTTTTCTTTCTTCCTCAGGCAAGAAACGGTGGGATATATGTTTGGCAGATATCTTTCCGTAACCTATAACCGCCATCAGGTCATCAACTGTATTTATCGAATAATCCTTATAAATTTTCTTAAATTCATCAGTCTTGAGAACCTGTTTTAACTTAAGGTTATGTTTTTTAAACTCTTTCTCAAGAATGTCCTTGCCAAGCTCAATGCTCCTTTCACGCTCTGCAATCTTTATCCAGTCCTTTATCTTCGATATCGCTCTCGATGTAGCAGCATATTTCAGCCAATCTTTACTCGGATGGTGTCCCTGCTTGGTTATAATCTCAACAGTATCGCCATTTTGAAGTTTATATCTCAGGGGGACAATGCTTCTATTAACCTTGGCTCCCGTGCATTGATTGCCAACATCTGTATGAATGCTGTAAGCAAAATCTATAGGCGTGGCTCCTTTGGGAAAAGATTTTACATCACCACGAGGAGTGAAGACATAAACATCATCCGGGAAAAGGGCAAGTTTCAGGTTTTTCATAAACTCCCGGGGATCCTTGAGCTCCTGCTGAACCTCAAGAAGTTCTCTTATCTTACCAAGCTGTTCTCCTTCACCCTCTTGAGGTGGTATCCCCTCTTTATATCTCCAGTGTGCCGCTATACCCTTTTCAGCCCACTCGTGCATAGCCATAGTCCTGATCTGGATCTCCACCCTTTCGCCATATGGACCTATAACTGTCGTGTGTAGAGATTGATAATTGTTCGCCTTAGGCATAGCTATATAATCTTTAAAGCGCCCCGGAACCGGTTTCCACAGGGAATGAACAACGCTCAGTGTCTCATAACATTCCTTTTCTCTATTGGAATCAAGTATTATCCTGAAGGCTGTAAGATCATAGACTTCATCAAAAGTTATATGCTGCTCCTCCATCTTTTTGAATATACCGAAGAAATGTTTTGCTCTGCCCTCAACCTTACATTTTAGCCCATAACTGGACATCTCTTTTTGTATTATGTTTTTTACCTCTTCAGTATATTTTTTCCTTTTATCTTTTCCTTTCACGACATGCCTTGACAGCTTGAGGTGCTCTTCAGGATAGAGGTATTTGAATGAAAGGTCCTCCATCTCCGTTTTCATCCAGTTAATACCAAGACGGTTAGCCAGAGGCGCATACAATTCGAGGGTCTCCCTGGCAATAAATCGCTGCTTTTTCGGAGGCTGAAACTCCAGAGTCCTCATATTGTGAATTCTGTCTGCTAATTTAATAAGAAGCACCCTGATATCGGAAGACATTGCCAGGATCATCTTCCTGAAATTCTCTGCCTGTTGTTCTTCCCTGCTCTCAAAAGTTATTTTGCCTATCTTAGTCAGCCCGTCCACGAGGAAGGCAACTTCATCACCAAATGTCTCCTCTATCTCTTTGAGGGTAACAAGCGTATCCTCCACTGTGTCATGCAGTAAACCGGTCACTATAGCTGCTGAATCCAGATTCAGATCAACCATGATTCCCGCCACTTCCAGAGGATGTTGTAAATAAGGTTCTCCAGACAGGCGAACCTGCCCCTTGTGGACAGAAGCGCAAAAAATGTACGCCTTCTCGATCATCTCCAGATCAACTGGAAAGAGATATTTTTGAGCCTTATCGGTAATGTCGGTTATACGTACCATCATTTTTATTCTGACTCCTGGCTCCCGATTCCCGACTTCTGTTTTCCAATTTCTTCCTGCACCCAATCCACTACAAACTTTTCTACCTCATTCAGCAAAAACACCTCGACCTCACCGGTCTTTCTGATCTTAACCTCTACCTTGCCCTCTGCAAGTCTCCTGGGACCGACGGTAATCCTGAGTGGAATCCCGACCAGATCGGCATCATTAAATTTCACTCCCGGCCTTTCGTCTCTATCATCAAGGATAACTTCAATTCCCTTATCCATGAGATTTTCGTATAATTTCTCGGCTGTCTTTAAAAGCGCCTCATCATTTACATTTACGGGCGTTATAATAACTTGAAAGGGAGCTATCGACACAGGCCATATAATCCCGTTATCATCGTAATTCTGCTCTATGCTTGCCGCAGCCGTCCTTCCTATCCCTATTCCATAACATCCCATAACCATATACTTTTCTTTACCATCTTTATCCAGATAAGTAGCCCTCATCGCTTTGCTGTATTTTGTGCCTAATTTGAAGACATGACCCACCTCGATACCTCTGACAAACTCAATAAAACTCCCACAGCGGGGGCATTTATCCGTTTCCTTGACAAGCCTCAAATCCGCAAATTCGGCTACCTTAAAATCCCTGCCGATATTGGCATTCTTTATATGATAATCCTCTTTGTTCGCTCCTACGACACAATTGCTCATATTTATAAGAGAATAATCCGCGACAATCTTTGACTTTATGCTGATAGGTCCGGCAAATCCCCTGGGAGAACCTGTTACTTCACGGATAATATCATCGGTTGCCAGTTCAAGAGAATCACATTTTAGATGATTTCTAAGTTTCGCCTCGTTTATCTCTTCATCTCCTCTTATAAGAATGGAGACAGGTGAATCATCACTCAGGAATATCAATGTTTTCACAATCTTTTGTGGAGAAACATCAAGAAAAGCTGAAACTTCTTCAATCGTTCTCACATCAGGAGTATGAACTTCCTCGAGTGATAAAAATTCTGACTTGTCAATTACCTTCTTCTCCGGCATGGCAACTTCAGCTTTTTCCATGTTTGCCGCATAGCCACAAGAGCTGCAAAAAACCAGACCATCCTCCCCCGAATCAGCAATCACCATAAATTCATGGGAAAAACTACCCCCTATGTTTCCGGTATCCGCCTCCACTGCCCTGAACTTAAGACCGCAACGGCTGAAAATTCTGCTATAAGCCTCAAACATCTTCTCATAACTTATCTCAGCGCCATCTTCATCCGCATCGAAGCTGTAGGCATCCTTCATCTCGAATTCCCGGCAGCGCATGATCCCGAACCTCGGCCTTATTTCATCACGAAATTTTATCTGTATCTGGTAGAGGTTTTTGGGAAGCTGACGATAAGTCTTGATTTCATTGCGCACAAGATCGGTTATTACCTCCTCATGGGTCGGACCGATACAGCATTCCCTGTCATGGCGATCCTTAAACCTCAAAAGTTCTTTTCCATACTGCTTCCAGCGACCGGATTCCTGCCAGAGCTCAGCCGGCTGTACGGCAGGAAGAAAAACCTCCTGTGCACCAGCCCTGTCCATCTCTTCCCGCACAATCTGCTCCACTTTTTTAATCACCCTGTAACCGAGAGGAAGATAAGAATAAATCCCGCTGGCCAGCTTCCTTATCATTCCCGCTCTTAACATGAACCTGTGGCTTATAACTTCTGCATCAGAAGGTGTTTCCTTTTCCGTAGGCAAGAACATCTCAGAATAACGCATCGCTTCTCCTTTTGAACTTATAATGTGGCGCAGGGTTTCAGCCCTGCCTCAAATTTTCTCTCTTTATTTCATCCATTAACACTTCAACAAATTCTTCTTCTCTTATCTTCCTTACAACCTTACCCTTTTTAAAAAGTACACCGCTGCCACGACCTCCGGCAATACCTATATCGGCCTCAGCCGCTTCCCCGGGCCCATTAACCACACAACCCATAAGGGCGATCTTCATATACTCCTTCATGCCGGCCAGCTTCTCTTCTACCTCGTCCACCAGCTTGAAAAGATCGATCTCACAACGCCCGCAGGTGGGACAGGATATGATATCCGGCCCTACCCTTCTGACATTCAATGCCCTGAGTATCCCGTAGGCAACGTCCACCTCAGATACAGGATCACCGGTAATGGAAACCCTGATGGTATCCCCAATCCCCTCATATAAAAGAATTCCAATACCTATGGATGATTTAACGCTGGAATTGATTATGCTGCCCGCCTCTGTGACTCCGAGATGGAGAGGATAATCTGTCTTCTCCGATATCAAACGACAGGACTCCACCATGGTGGCAACATCCGATGATTTCAATGACAGCTTGATTGAAGTAAAACCCATACCTTCAAAGAGAGCAATATTATCGAGGGCACTTTCCACCAGGGCAGCAGAGGTCGGTCCCCCATATTTTGAAAGTATTTCCTTATCAAGAGACCCTGCATTGATACCTATGCGGATTACTATATCCCTTTCCGCGGCCGCAGAGATAATCTCTTTTATTTTATCTTTACTGATATTGCCGGGATTTATCCTGATTCCATCAGCCCCGTTTTTAATCGCCTCCAGGGCAAGAATATGATTGAAATGTATGTCAGCTATCAGGGGAACTCTCATAGCTTTTCTGATATCAGTCAGGACTTCCGCCGCCTCTCTGTCGGGAACGGCCACCCTTATAAGTTCACAACCCGCATCCTCAAGCCTCCTGATCTGTTCAACGGTAGCCTTCACATCCCTGGTATCGGTACACGTCATCGACTGAACGACAACGGGAGCATCACCGCCCACCTGAACATCGCCTACATAAACAGGCCTTGTCTTTTTTCTCTTAATAATCGAAGCCTCCGCCATTGCAATTAATTAATATAACATGAAGGTTTAAATGCAATCAATTAGTAAATTTGGGGATTTTAAAATGTTGACATATTTTTACTCAGGTACTCATACTCATCAATATCAACATCCCCCTGAGCATAAGCTTCATGCCATCCTTCCGGTACCGGCATTTCACGATAAAGACGCTCCCTCCATGACTCCAGAAAGAGCCTGCGACATCCCATAAAATCAGCAGCACACATAATCCCGGATCCGGCTTCCGATGCCAGACCATCCAACCAGCGACACCCCTTCTCAGAACGGAGGAGATGGTGGTCAATTATTAAAGTATCCACGTTCCTGCCAAGGCGAATTGCGTTGCGCCGTGCTTTTTCTTTCTGCTCAGAAGTCAGATGTCGCAAGTACAATGGCGGACCGGAGACAAGCACAACACTGGGTTTCCAATCGAGCACCTGCGATACGGCGCCATCACCGAGAAGCTGGATGTCGGAAGCATGGACAAAAACATTGTGGCCGTCCTCAATTCGCGTCATCATAACAGTCCCAAGACCGTTACCCTTCTCACCGTGGGGTTGGGGACCTGAAAAGGTCATCAATCCCCTGCCCTTCCCTTCCACGACAGGCAGTGTCAGGCTAAGCGCCCTCGACAAATCATTGTAGCGCATCGATATCCTGTCAAGAGGATAATCAGGCGCTTTGCACCAGAAACGGGTATCCCGGCATGCATCTATAATCAACCGCACGTCAAGTTGATATGGATTGGCATCAACCAGCGGAACATGATCCCCATGGTAATGGCTGAAGACCACATCGGTAGCGCCTTTCAGCGACTCAATTATTTTGTCGCGAATCTTTGCACCGACAAAAACCTGAAAAGGATGCGGAAGTTTGCCACGACGAGTATAACCGAGAGCCACCCCCGGATCGATAACAATTTTACGATCCTTCACCGTCACCACCGTGCAGAGACCACGAACCCCCAGAGATTCAGTGCCAATTATTTCAATTTGCATGACTGTTTCCTAACAAACTCACTTTCAGTATTTACATAATTCAATACGGTATCAATTCTTGACAACATATCTTATTTATTGTACATTTTCAACGTCAAGTTAGTTATGCCGTGATATAATACGGTAAATGGGCAGTATAATATATGTTAGACACAAATTATGAATAGCTTAATAGCAATTTACACATGCGACATAGGAAGTATCCCGAGAGGGAATTTCGGTTGGACTCGTTGTATGCCTGAACGTAAGGCCATCCCCGTCGGGTCGACCGACATCTTGGAATTGGCAAACTACCTCAAAAAGGACATGGAAGACGGAATAAACATCGCCATAGGATTTGAATGCCCGTTGTTCATTCCTGTTCCCTATTCCGATGGCGATCTGTGCAGGGGACGGCAGGGCGACGGTAACCGGTCAGTGTTCGCTCAAGCGGGTGCTACCGTCGCCACTCTTGGTGTCCATCAGACAGCATGGATACTACGGACAATTTACCCTTGTAGGGCAAACAACATTGAGTTTACGACCGACTCCTCCATGTGGCCACCTTCTGATAATTGCCAAGTCTTATTCTGTTGGGAAGCTTTTGTGTCCGGGGATGCTCACGGTAACGATCATATAAGAGACGCTGCAACGGCAACAATGTTCTTCATCGACAATGAGATTCAACTCGAAGCAGTAAACGCTGTGAGCACACAACAATCATTCTCGCTTATTCAAGCGGTGGCTCTTTGGGCAGGGTGGTCAACGGAGATAGGCCGGCTTCATGACAGCTGTCTTGTGATCAAACCAAGTAAGCGTTATGAAGGAATTATAGGTAGTGTCTATCGGGATAGGGACGCCCATCGCTGAGCGCCCCTCCCACACCACCGGACGTACGGATCACGTATCCGGCGGTTCGGCAGATTAAACAGAAGGAAGTCCGGGGAGAAATAGACCAAGCGAGATAAAATGAG
>JAYEGA010000097.1:0-7084 GCA_034658835.1 Thermodesulfobacteriota bacterium | reverse complement strand
CCCAAATCCACCATCTAATTCCTGTTTTTTCATTGTTGTCATGACGTTATAGAATCTTTTTCTTCACCAATGGGTGCATGAAATTCACATATAACCCTTTGCAATAACGACGGAACTCTATTTTAGGCGGTGGATTTGGGAAAACAAAAGCAGGATAAAGAATACTGTTTTTTTCATTTGATCATCCTCCTAATGCGGCAAAGCCGCAAAGGTACAAGGACAAACCTTTAACCTTTAACCTTTCACCTTTACCCTTTAACCTTTCACCTTGATCCTTTGATTAAAAATTTCTTCATTTCTTTTTCTGCTTCCTGCCGACCGGGGAATTCTTCTTCACCTTTCAGGGCGCGCTGCAAGCAATCTTTTGCCTTATCTTT
The DNA here is from genome assembly GCA_034658835.1 of Thermodesulfobacteriota bacterium. Taxonomy (GTDB): domain Bacteria; phylum Desulfobacterota; class Syntrophia; order Syntrophales; family JADFWA01; genus JAUSPI01. Next base: position 6,707 of record JAYEGA010000097.1, on the reverse strand, counting down.
CTCACCGAGCCCAAGGTAAATCATCCCCAGATGATAACTAATGGCCGGAATATTCCGGGCTTTTTCATCGATGCCGAGAAGGAGATCCCTTGCTTTTTTATATTCGCCCTTGCGGCAATATACCCATGCCCCCGTATCCACTAAGGAGGGAGCATTTTTATATTTTTCCAGCAACGGCGCAATGAGTTTTTCTGCTCTTTCAAGATTTTCCCCTGTCGGCTCATACTCGGCCAAGTAAAAGGCCAGGTTGTTTGCCGCCAGTGGAACACCCGGATTCTTTTCCAGAACTTCTTCGTATATAACTATTGCTTGTTTGTGTTCCCCTTTTTGCTCCAGCGTCATGGCAGTGAGGAGAGCAATACGTGGATTTTCCGGATTCAATACCCTCATCTTCCGGTAATTTTCCAGGGCCTTGTCAATGGATCCCTGGGATTGTTCGAGCTGGGCGAGACTGAACAATGCCTGCTGACTGTTAGGGTTGATTTCGAACGCCTTTTCGTAATTCTTACGGGCGCTGGAATAATCTTTCTTTACGGCATACAGTCTCCCCAGCAAAACATAGTAGCTGGAATTCTTCGGGCTCTTTTCTATCTGCTGCTGAACCCTGACAATTGCCTCGTCCAGTTTCTTTTCTCTTACCAGGGGATCCAGACTCTGAATAAGGGCAGGCGTGAAATCGATATTGGCTTCAAGTGCTTTTTCGAAGAGTGCCGCGGCTTCCTCTCCTTTTTTTTCTAACCGTTTTACGATACCTTTTTTGTAGTAAGGTACGGGAGATTTGGGTGCAAGTTTTAATAGGCGTGAATAATATCTGTCCGCCTGTTCCAGGTTTTTTTCCTCCAGAGCCATATTACCAAGTGCAAGCATTGCTTCTCCCACATTGGGATTCTTATCCAGCACCTTTCTGTAGATATCTTTAGCAATTGCCGGTTCGTTGTTGAAGATGTGGGTTCTCGCAAGACCGAGGGATACGGCAATATTTTCAGGTTCTTCGCCAAGAACTGTTCGGTATTCCGCAATGGCTCCCACATAATCCTTTTTGCTTACAAGGATATCCCCTTTCAAGGCGTGGCCTGCTACATCTTTTGGATTTTCCTTCAAGACATCCTCGGCCAGTTTCATGGCATCATCAAACTTTCTTTCCCGGTAGCTGATTCCCGCAAGGAAAAGTTTCGCTTTCAGGAGACCAGGACCCGTTCGAGTTCTCGCGATGTACTGATTTAACACTTTTACAGCTTTGTCTTTGTTCCTTTCTCCCAGTTCATACCGGGCAAGGATTTCATATAAAACGTATTTATCGGGCATATCATTTATGGCCTTCTGAAGCAGTTCAGCCATGGCACTGCCTCGCTTATTTTCCGCGTAGAAACGGGCAAGGTAGAGACGGGGCTCTATCTTATCAGGATTGGCAGCCACCAAATCCTTGAGAATTGCTTCGGCCTTTTTCTGTCTGTTTGTCCGGTTATAAAATTGTGCCAGGAAAAGTTTCGGCTCGTCGGCCCCTGGTTCCTGTTTGACCAGGATTTTGTATTCTTCCTCTGCATCGGGCAGGCGGTTTTCTTTTTCGAGGATGCGAATTAAGATCAATCGACCCCGTTTGTTAGTTTCATCCCTAACAAGAAGATCCCTTAAAACCTTTCGCGCTTCCTCCGACTTTCCCTCTTTAAGGTTTATGCTTGTTAGTATCAGGTAAAGGTTGGTGTTTTTGGGATCTTTTTCGATGAGGGTTTTGACAATCTGCTCGGACTCCGGGTATTTTCCGTCCACCGTAAGGCAATTTGCCTTTAACAGAAGGGCTTCTCTATGATTCGGATCTTTGGCCAGTACCATCCGGGCTTTTTCCCATGCCATGCCCTTTTCGCGGCCCAGGAGAAGGGTTTTTCCCAACGCTGCCTGGGCGTCCAGAAGATCCGGTTTTATTTCAACAGCTTTCAAAAGGAAACCGTAGGCCGGTTTGAATCTCATCTGTTTGAGAAGCGACTGGCCAAGCATCGAATAAGCTTCGGCAAACTGGGGATCAACCTTGATGGCATTACCAAAATTCACGGCAGCCTTTGCGAAATTTCCTTTTGTGTAAAGTTCCTTTCCCTTGTCAAAGAATTTCGTTTTTTTTGACTCAGGACTTCCACAGGCTGCAATCATTATTATTGTAAAGAGGATCAGGAAGTATTTAATGAATTGTCTACATGCCATATATATAAATCTCCTTTCGCACCCTTACTAATTATGATGGTTTTTTCTCTTTCAGCGATCCCGGATCTATTTCATGTTTTTTAATCCTGTGCCACAGGCTTCTCTCTTTGATGCCCAGCAGTTCCGCCGCCCTCGCCTGGACACCACCCGAACTGATCAGCGCATCAAGAATTATCTTTTTTTCCACATCCTTTAATTGATCGTCAATTGATATTTTTTCAATTCTCTCAGCCCCATGAGATTCTCCCTGTCCCTGAACTCTTTTATCTTTGCTATAATCTATTCCATCCATGCCTGATGACGTCAAAGCATTCGCTGGAATATCAGCAGGTTCGACGATTCCATCTTCAGCCATTAATGCTATTCTTTCTACCGTATTTCGGAGCTCCCTCACATTCCCCGGCCATGAGTAATTCATCAAAATCTGCAACGCGTCGGAAGAAATGCGCGCCGGTTTCGGAGCCGTTTCCAGAAAATGGCTCACCAGAAGAGGGATATCTTCTCTTCGCTCAGTGAGTGGCGGTAAAACCAGAGTAAAAACATTAAGCCGGTAATAAAGATCCTCCCTGAACTTCCCTTCTTTTACCATTTCGGGGAGATCTTTGTTCGAAGCGGCGATAAAACGCATATCGATCTTTATCGGATGTGTACCACCAACGCGTTCGATTTATTTTTCCTGCAATACACGAAGTAACTTGGCCTGAGTTTCCAGGGCCATATCGCCAATTTCATTTAACAAAATGGTCCCTTCGTTGGCCAATTCAAATTTTCCTATCTTTCTGGATGTTGCCCCAGTGAAAGCGCCTTTTTCGTGACCAAAAAGCTCGCTTTCTAACAAATTCTCAGGAATAGCAACGCAACTGAGCTTCACAAACGGTTTATCTTTGAGAAGGCTGTTATCACAAATACTCGTAGCAACTAACTCTTTCCCGGTGCCACTTTCACCCATTATAAGGACTGTCGAATCCGTCGCAGCTACCTTCATTATCTGGCCGAACAACCCACGCATGGCGGTGCTCTGACCGATTATCTCAGGAAAAAGCTCCTTTGCCTCTACCTTGTCCAAAAGGTTTGTAACCTCTTTGGCGAACAAGTTAAAAGAATCAAGTTCGTTAACCCCCAGAGATTTCATCTCGGCCAGAGTCTCACAAAAAACAGGTAGATTTCTCGTCTCTTCAATAAACTTCTTCATCGGTCGTAAGATTAGCCAGGTAATTAAGAAACCACACAGAAAGGTTAACGCGATGATTACAACAAGCCATGCTGTAATTTCCACGGGCGGCTCTATACCCTTCACAGAGTAGTTACTGTATCGGAAGGCAATAACTACGGATAGAACCGACAATCCCGTAAAGATAAAGGGAATAAGGATATAAAGGCTTAAATTGTATCTCGACTTAACCCCAAATAGATGTTTAATCCCTTGATCTGACGCACCCAACTGAGCAAAACGTTGACTTTCATTGCTACTCATTTATCAAAACCCCTTTCAGCTTTCCGTCAGACGACTTGTGTTACGAGCGACCAGTGTTAAATCCCACTAAAACTTAGGTATTATGGCAGAAAACAGCAAGAAGTAAAGAAAAAAAGGAGAACGGCGGGGTCAGCCCTTGACATTGGACAAGTGGCCAGCATGCAGGTTGGGTTAAGCTTGCGAAACCCAACAATCCTACTATTTCTTTCCTGCTTTATCACCTTCCTTGAGGGCAGCAATCGCTGGAAGCTCTTTTCCCTCCATAAGTTCGAGGAAGGCTCCGCCACCGGTAGATATATAATAAATATTGTCGCTTTCACCAGCCCTGTGAATCGCAACATCGGTATCTCCCCCACCTACAATAGTAAGGGCATGGGAACTTGCCACACTGCGGGCAAGAGCCATTGTCCCTCTGCTGAAGGCATCTATTTCGAAGACCCCCATCGGACCGTTCCATACAATGGTTTTGGCGTTACTCAATGCCTCTGTAAAGAGGTAAATTGTAGCAGGACCTATATCCAGACCCATCCAGTCAGGATTGATTTCCTGCACCGGAACGATCTTTGTCTCAGCATCAGCACTTATTCTCTCAGCGATAACACAATCAACGGGAAGATAAAATTTTACACCTGATTTTTTGGCAGTATTTATAATCTCCAGCGCCTTATCCAGCAAATTCTCTTCGACAAGGGATTTGCCGACCTCATGCCCCCAAGCTTTAAGGAAGGTAAAAGCCATACCACCCCCAATAATCATCTTATCCACTTTTTCAATAAGACGAACAATGGCTTCACACTTGCCTGATACCTTTGAACCACCAATTATGGCAACAAGAGGTCTGTATGGGTTTTCCAATGCCCTGCTAAAACAGTCCAACTCCTTTTTCATGAGAAACCCTGCACCACACACCTTGGTAAACCTGGTAATCCCTACATTTGATGCATGACTCCGGTGAGCATTTCCAAAGGCATCGTCTATATAAACATTCGCGTAACCCGCCAGTTCCCTCGCGAACACATCGGAGTTTGAGGTCTCCCCCGGATGAAACCTCAAGTTCTCAAGAAGGAGAACATTTCCCTGTTCCATCTCATTAATCATGCTCTTGACACTGTCGCCTATACAATCATCCGCCATCTGCACCGGCTTACCGAGCAGGCGTGACAACCTCTTCGCCACCGGAGCAAGACTCAATCTCTTAACAACCTCACCCTTGGGTCTTCCCAGATGAGCCATAATGATTACCTTTGCATTCTCATCCAGTGCATAATTGATTGTAGGTAGCACAGCCCTTATCCTCGTATCATCAACAATATTTAAATTACTATCCAGAGGAACATTAAAATCGAACCTGAAGAGCACTTTTTTACCCTTTATATCCATTTCATCTATAAAATTCATCGGGGCCTCCTCATCCTTTTATTGAAAAGTGATTTCTATATATCAGGGATATTCAGGTCAAGTCAAGCCAGGCAGGAACTATTTGATAATCTTGAATTTTAGACACATGCGATCCATAAAACGTGACACACAATTTAAGAGAGACGTAAAGAGGCACCCTATAACATCACAAGGCCCGCTATCTTTTCAAAATGCCTGTCTCTGGTGAAAAATTTTAATCCATGCTGAAAGGCTACAGCAGCTATCCAGATATCGTTTGTCGGTATCGGTGTTCCTCTTGTTTTTAAACCATTTAAAATTTCAGCGTAAAATTCGGCGGTATTTTCATCAACGCAGTATATCCTGACTCTGGGCGAATCGAGAAAATCTTCAAGCTCTTCGATATTCTGACGTTCTTTGGACCCTCCCTTGAATCCGGAGAAGAGTTCTCCTATTGAAATTGAACTTATTCCGATTGAGTGTGCTTTTTGCAAAGCAAAAACCACATCTGCGATTCCTCTGAGGGCACAAGAATAGATATTTGTGTCAATGAGAAGATTTGTCATTTCCAAAGCTCCCTGTCGATTTTTCTTTCTGAATCGATTTTGCCCTGGACATAATCAAACTCTTCCTGTGACCATTTTCCGAACAGATGATCCAGATCACTGTATGATTTTGTAAACTTCTTTTCTTTTTCCAAACCGAAATGTTTTTTCATTATATCAATTACCAACTGGTTGATACTCTTCTTTTCTTTTTCGGCTGCTTTCCTTATCTGTTCGGAAAGTTCTGGCTCAACGCTCCGAATTGTCATGGTTTTCATAACATGCCTCCCGTCATATATTGTGAATTCAAAATATGGCTTCACAATGTTGTCATTATATGCTTTCGCTGCCTGCCGGTCAACAGAAAAGATGGGAGTTAAACAACAAAATATGAAATGTGGTGCATCCTCGATTACTGCTGGAGGGAGGGGAGAAAGCCTGTTCTGCCGTTTTGATTTAGTTCCTCAGAATCCGGTTATTTACGGCCATTCCGGATCCGTTGTTATGACAGCGTCACCGGACCTGATGAAACTGAACTGTAGGTCCGTAATGGTTACTACCTGCGTTGCTCCACCGGTTGCCTCCGTCAGGCCGAAGAGGAATCTGTCGAATTTATTATGGTCATCTTCGCTCAACTCTATAGTTTGCTCAAGATGCGGGTCTTTTGCTGCGTACCCTATCCTTGTATCAGCAAAATACGTCCCCAGAATGTTGGCACAATTTGAGTCATCGCACTGGCGTATCCACGTTTTCAGAGTGTACTCGTATTTACCATCGGCATTAGCTTCAGTACTTCTTATAACCTCCATACGCACTGCCCATGGACCTTTTGTGATGCTCCCGTTTAACCAGTTGGTAGTGCTGTTAACTACTACACCATCTGCAGTCAGATCCTCGTATGTACAGTACTTATCTTTTATATTCCGTGGATTGTCAGTGGGGTCTATGGCATAAAGCTTTTCATCATTCGATCCCACATAAATTGTACCATCTGTAGCAATAACAGGGGAAGATTCAACATTGTCTCCTATATCAAAAGCGGACCTCAATGTACCATCCGACCGCAGGACATAAACCTTACCATCATTCGATCCCACATATATAGTGCCGTCAGAACC
>JAYEGA010000096.1:0-7320 GCA_034658835.1 Thermodesulfobacteriota bacterium | reverse complement strand
TTCTTGCCAGTCCTTTAAGAAAATTATTTCAAAATCCTAAAAAGATACTCGCCCCATACGTGGAGGACGGGATGAAGGTTTTAGATATTGGCTGTGCAATGGGTTTCTTCAGTTTGCCCCTTGCACAGATGATCGGTTCGAAAGGGAAAGTCATATGTGTGGATGTGCAAGAGAAGATGATTAAGTCACTCGAAAAACGCGCACAGAAAGCAGGATTGGCCAATAGAATTGAAACACGCACATGTGACCATAATTCACTTGGTCTGGATGACCTTAAGGAAAAAATCGATTTCGCTTTTGCATCTGCTGTTGTACACGAAGTTCCTGATGCTCACACGTTTTTTTCTCAGATATATGAGACGATAAAACCTGCTGGAACATTTTTTGTAGTAGAACCAAAGGGACATGTATCAGAAAAGGATTTTGAAATAACTATTTCCATTGCTGAACAGAATGGTTTTAATGTAATCGACAGTCCCAGGATAGATCGCAGCCGTACTGTCCTTTTGGGGAAAAAATGAATGTTAAAATGGAAGAACCTGTCTTTGTTTCTAATGACAATTGGTGCGGATTAATCACAGGTGATAATGTTTGTTGATATGGATAATTTTCAAATCGCAGGTCCTGTTTCACAGGAGGAAGTATGCTGAAGGATATAGGGATTTTTTTTAAGCCGAAAAGCATAGCCATTGTAGGGGCGTCATCCAGGGCCGGCAAGCCCGGTTATGAAGTAATCAACAATATTGTGGCCAACGGGTATGAGGGGGAGGTCTTCCTTGTCAATCCGAAAGGGGGAGAAATCCTCGGTTACAAGGTGTATCGATCCATTGAGGCCCTGCCTGATGGGATCGATCTGGCGGTTATTATACTGCCCGCCAGGGACAATCCGGTGGCGATAAGGGCCTGTGTCCGCCACGGCATCAAAAACTTCGTCCTGGCGGCAGGCGGTTTCAAGGAAGTCGATGAGCAGGGCGAGGCTATACAGGACGAGATTGTTCGGATTATCGAGGAATCGGGGATTCGCGTTATCGGGCCCAATACGTCGGGACATACGTCGACTTCATGGAAATTCACGTCGAGTTTTTTCCCTCTTGGAAAGGTTCCCCATGGGAGGGTTTCCTACGTGGCGCAGACGGGTAATTTCTCCACCCATACCATGAGGCATATCATAACGCACGAACATTTCGGTGTGGCCAGGGTAATAGGCATCGGCAATAAACTGGATATCGATGAAAGTGATGCCCTGGAATATCTTGTCGAGGACGACGAAACCAGGGCAATCATAATGTACCTTGAAAGCATAAAGAACCCAAAGAGGTTCATGGAGGTAGCCGATAGAGTTACCCGTGTCAAACCGGTAATAGTGCTCAAATCGGGCCGTTCCGAACGGGGAAGCAAGGCGGCTGTTGCCCATACGGCGGCAATGGCGTCAAACGACAAAATCATAGATGGGACCTTCAAGCAGGTGGGGATTACCCGTATCTATAAATATTCTCACCTCATCTATGCGGGCAAGGCCCTTTCCTATATGCCCCTGCCCAATGGGAACAGGGTGAGCCTGCTTGCTCCTTCGGGGGCAATGCTGGTGAGCCTTACCGATTTCTGCCAGAACGATTTAGGTATCGAAGTACCTGATCTGGAGGAATCCTCAAGGCAAAAGCTGCAGGACATCAGCCCCGACTATATCAGGATGCGTAACCCCGTGGATATCTGGCCTGCCGCTGCTACCCACGGTATCGAAAGCGGATACGGCAGGGCCATGGAGATTGTCCTGGATGATCCCAATATAGATGCGGTAGTACCCGTATTGATGCTGGTGGACCGCATTCCGATACCTTCCATGCAGTTTATAGTGGATATTGCCCGTAAGTATCCTGAAAAGCCCATTTATGTGACTTTTTCCGGTGACAAGAAGTACGAAGAAGAGGCAAAGACCTTCTTGGAGACGCATGGCGTCCCCACATTCCCGATGATAGAAGAACCCTTTGAGGTCCTGGAGATAATGGCCCGCTGCCGCCGAGCAATGGAAAGGGGATAGAAGATATCTTTCGTCCTTGATCTGAAGAGGAAATGCCTGAATTTAGGAGGTTTTTAAAGGTATGTCAGAGATTTCCAAAATAATTGAGAATGCCATAGCAAAAGGGCAAAAGGCGCTTTCCGAATACGAGAGCAAAAAGGTTCTTAAGGCCTATGGCGTTAACACGGTTCCCGAGTTTATAGTAGAGACTTCTGAAGAGGCAAAAAAGAGGGCCTCGGAGATAGGCTGTCCCGTGGTTTTAAAATTGTGCGCACCGGAAATAATACATAAAAGCGAGATGGATCTCATAGAGATAAATCTTAAAAACGATACGGATATCGAAGAGGCATTCGGGAGACTCAGGGAGAAACAGAAAGAGGTGTCGGGAGACTTCTTGCTCCAGAAGATGGTCAAAGGGAAACGTGAATACGTGCTCGGCATGACCCGTGATCCTTCATTCGGTCCCTGTGTCATGTTCGGAATGGGTGGTATTTATACAGAGATGCTGAAAGATGTTGCTTTCCGGGTTGCGCCTCTGAAGATGAGGGACGCCCTTGAGATGATGGACGAGATTTATGCCAGGAAGACCCTCGATGCGGTAAGAGGAATGGATGCCGTGGACAGGGAGATCCTGGGAGAAAGCCTGATAGTCCTGGGAACCATAGCTCTTGAACGTGATGAGATAATGGAAATAGATGTCAATCCCGTTATAATCAGCGAGGGGAAGCCGGTAGCAGTGGATGCCCTTGTAGTCCTCCGTTGAACTGGCCCAAGGAATTCCCCTGAATTCCTGTTTTTAGATCTGCTCGCTATTGTGGTTTAAATGGAGGAATAGCAATGAAGTTCAGAAGAATTACTTTTTACTGTATTCTTTTTGTTGGTCTTATGGTTGCCTGTATAGGCGCCTGTAGCATGGCTACCACCGAAAGCACAAAGGTTTCCCTGAAACCGCTTTCTCAGTTTACACCTGCTGAGCGATATATTGTTGCAGTCATCCCTTTTGAGTACAAGGGCGAACAGGAGCAGTACAGAATTCTTAGTAATAAACTGGATGATCTAATTATTGGAGAAATCCTGCAAACAGGAAGATTCAGAGTTGTTGAGCGAAGCCGTATCGATGCCATCCTCAAGGAGATGGTGTTGAGCCAGACAGGGATAATCGATGAAAAGACAGCCGGCAAGATCGGCAAACAGCTGGGTGCAGAAATGGTATTGGTGGGAAGCCTTACTGCGGTTAATCCCATTAAGAAACGTGACAGCATGGGCTCTACCATGTGGCGTGAGACCCGAGGTTTTGAGATAAGCCTGCAAGGACGCCTCACAAATATTGTACGAGGCGAAATTGTGGCAGCAACCAAAGCAACCGGCATGGAAGCCCAGCAGGAAAAGATGGCCTTTGGCGCCAAAACAGGGCTTATTGCCCCCGAAGAAACTCTACTCAATAAAGCGATGGAAACCGCTGTAAGGATTCTTGTAAACAAGCTGGCAGGGCAGATAATGCCCAAGAGTGGCCCCTGACTTTATACAATATTTAAACAATTATTGGGTGAATTCCGGGGGGAATACCCCCCAGTATACCCAGATTATCTTGGGTATAAGGCGCGACCAGGAGTTCTTTAAAGTATGGTATGGGTGGAAAAAGGAGAGCGATTTAATAGCATCAGTCACCTAATCGGTGCGGTGGCAGCACTTGCCGGTCTTGTGTTACTGGTTGTGCCGGCTGCGCGTCAGGGTGATCCGTGGAAGATTGTAAGCTTCAGCATATACGGGACCACCCTCTTATTACTTTATTCTTTTTCAACACTTTATCACAGCTCACGTGGGAAGGCGAAAGAGATTTTTCGCAAACTTGATCACCATTCAATCTATCTCCTGATTGCCGGTACCTATACCCCGTTCACCCTGGTTGTTCTTCGCGGTAGCTTGGGCTGGTCAATATTTGGCGTCATCTGGGGCCTAGCAGTCCTGGGGATTGTGCTGGAGTTGCTGCCCCAAAGGAGGCGTCGAGTCCTGCCAGTGGTCATTTATCTCTTTATGGGCTGGTTCTGTTTGATAGCGCTCAAACCCTTGTTTCGGGCTTTGCCTTCGGCGGGTTTTGCCTGGCTTCTGTTGGGAGGGATATTTTATACTGTTGGTGTAATTTTTTACGTCTTTGATAAGAGGGTGCGTCATTTCCATGGTATCTGGCATCTGTTCGTGATGGCGGGCAGCATCAGCCATTATTTCACCGTGCTCTTTTATGTGGTTTGAGTGAAGGTGTAAGGCGCGACCTCCATTATAAATGGGTCGCACTTTCAAGGGGGATTTCATGAAAACAATAGGTTTACTTGGTGGAATGAGTTGGGAATCAACCGAAATGTATTACAGAATTATCAATGAATATGTAAGAACTAAACTTGGCGGATTACATTCCGCGAAAATTTGCCTCTATAGTATTAATTTCCAGGAAATTGAAGAATCTTTACGTTTAAATGACTGGAAAGCAATAACAGAAAATCTTTCTAATGTCGCAAAAAACATAGAATCAGGTGGAGCTGACTTTTTACTTATTTGTACTAATACAATGCATAAAGTGGCATCTGAAATTGAAAATAACATAAATATTCCAGTCCTTCATATAGTTGATGCTACAGCAGAAAAAGTCATCGAACAAGGAATTGACACCATTGGTTTAATAGGCACGAAGCCCACAATGGAGGCAGAATTCTATAAAGGACGTTTAACCGATAATTTTAATTTAAAAGTGGTAGTGCCGGATGCAAATGATCGTCAAATTGTACATGATGTTATATTTGATGAACTTTGTCTTGGGAAAATCAAAGCATCTTCAAGAAAACAATTTTTAAGAATTATTGAACAATTATCTGAACAAGGGGCAAAAGCTGTTATTCTTGGTTGTACGGAAATTGCTTCATTAGTTCAAAAAAAACATACGGCTGTTCTTCTATTTGATACCACGAGAATTCATGCAGAGAAAGCTGCTGAAATGGCATTATCTTAGATTAAATTGAACAATAAAAAGGGGTTATAAATGACAAGCGTAGCTATTATCCGTTGTGAAAAAAACATGGATAGTTGTCCTTTGACCAGCTGTTTTCGATGTCTGATGGAAAAGAAAGAGGGGTTCGCAATTTACGAAGATTGTATCTTGGCTGGCGTTTTTACCTGTCGGTGCCCCGGTGATTTGGCAGTTAATTTATCAAAAATTCTCAAGGCCAAGGGAGCTGAAGCAATTCACTTTTGTACATGTACTTTTGCTAAAAGAACAGGTGAAGGTTGGGTTGCCGAAGATGGTGGGTTTTGTGAAAATATTGATGAAATCATTGAGCATGTCCATAAGGAAACAGGCATCCCATGTGTCAAAGGTACTGCGCACCTTCCCCAAAACTATACGATAAAGAGATGGGGTTAGGAGGAAGTGTACATGAAAATTGCTCTTATTGTTCTCTTTGTGTTTGTGCTTCTTCTTATAATTCCGCGCTTAATAATGACATTCAAGATCCGAAGAATGAAAGGCAAGGATGCCCCTACTCCTCATAAAGCATCACGAAAAAGGATTCAATCCGGCAAAAAGACGGTACTATATTTTTATACACCGTCATGCGGTGCATGCAAAACACAGGAACCAATTATTGAGCAGGTAAAAAAGCGTTATTCAAATGCAGTATTCAAGATTGATGCTTCACAAAATCGGGAGACTGCAGCCGCTTATGGGGTAATGGGAGTCCCCTTTATCGCCTTTATTGAGAATTGTACAATAATGGAAGCTGCTGCAGGTGTTCAGCCGGAATCGGCTATTAAAAAGTTTCTTGCTGAATGAGAGAAAAGCTGGTCCGCACCGGGCAGTTCACGAAGATCATCGGGCCGTAGCCGGATGAAAAGAGTTCGTCGTATTCGGGTGGCACGTGTACAGCAAAGAATTTTTGTATTTTTATTTGAGGGTGATATGAAACTGACAGTACTCATTGACAATAACACGCTTATCGACAGATATTTCCTTGGTGAGCCAGGGGTATCATATCTTATTGAGACTGAAGGCAAGAATATCTTATTCGATGTTGGGTATTCAGATGCGTTCATAACAAATGCACGAAAACTCTCTATCGATTTGCTTGATGTAGACTTTGTAGTGCTGTCTCACGCCCATTTAGATCACACTTGGGGGCTCATTCCACTTATTCGGCTTTATACGGAAGGAATAATAGAGGAGCTACACGTTAAGAAGCCCACACTTGTGACTCATCCATTGACGCTGTCGGCCAGAACATTTGGTGATTTGGTAGAGATCGGCTCTATACTTCAGGAAGACAAACTGTCTGGCTATTTTCATCTTGAATTGAGCAGAGGGCCCGTGTATTTAACTAAACGCTTGGTGTTTCTGGGGGAGATTGAGAGGACTAATGAATTTGAAGCTAAGAATCCGATGGGGAAAATTCTGGAAAATGGTATTGAAAAAGACGACTTCCTAATTGATGATTCAGCGTTAGCCTACAAGTCTCCTGAAGGTTTAATCATCATCACAGGATGTTCCCATGCTGGAATCTGCAACATTGTAGAATATGCGAAAAGGGTCTGTGGTGATGACAGAGTGGTTGACATCATAGGTGGTTTTCATCTGCTGGATCCTCCTGTAGAGCAACTACAGAAAACCATAGCGTATATGAAGTCTCTGCGCCCCGGTTCGGTGCATGCATGCCATTGTACGGACTTGAATTCCAAAATCGCGTTGTCAAGGGTTGTACATCTTAAGGAAGTGGGGGTTGGCTTAACACTCGAATACTGACCCTATCTCCTTCTTTTTCATTTACTGATAAAAACGAATTTTGTCTATCCACATTCTTCCTTTTACCGGAGGATTATCCCAATTAGTAAGACCTATTGATAAAATTTCAATACGGTCAAGACGCAGTATCTGATCCCCACATTTTGCGCCATACTTTTTCGCACCTTTCTTTATCCATCCCCTTCCAATCGTTAAACTGTCAAATGGTATTCTTACTTTTTTCCACTGTGTGTCTGTATCAAAATTTCCTATCCAGGCATCCATAATATTAGGATTATCAGGATTTGAAGTTACCATCCAAATCTTACCGGTGAGTAACTGAGTTGACTTTACGTAAAATTCAATACCACTGTAAAAATACAGGTCCCTTTTCTTCCTGTTTTCTGCCTTGGCCAAGATCTTATGTGCACTTTCTTTTAAGTTAAAACGTAATTCCAGAGATTGTTTGGAATTTTCAGCTCCATCAGTAGTGGTCAGTCCGACACGAAAATTACCTTTCCTTTTGTAGCCTGTATTCCAC
>JAYEGA010000095.1:3601-7327 GCA_034658835.1 Thermodesulfobacteriota bacterium | reverse complement strand
CGAAAAGGAGGGAAAGGCAAATATCAATATCGCTCTTGGATGCACCGGAGGAAAACATAGATCTGTTGTAATGCTGAATCAGCTGGAAAAATATTTTTCAGACAAGGACTTTTTTGTAAACATAAAACACAGGGATATTGAGAGAAGTTAAGAAATCAGTAGACAGTAGACAGAATTCAGAAGACAGAATGAAAAACCAGCCAAACTATTCTGACTCCTGACTTCTGGCTTCTGACTTCTGGTAATTAAGTTTCCTCTCCACATTATCTTTTATCCAGTGAGAGTCCCACCATTCCCGGGGATCTACAAATCTGCCCCCAACCAGTATGCTGAAGTGCAGATGGTCTCCGCCGGCGAGGCCTGACGTGTCACTACATCCTATCAGTTCACCTTTTGCCACCATCTGTCCTTCCTTGACCTTTATCATTCCCAGATGGCCATAAAGACTGAACAGGCCAAGACCGTGGTCTATTACTACGGTATCGCCATAGATTCCAAGGTAGCCGGTAAAAACCACCTTTCCACTGTTTGATGCCTCGACCGGAGCGTGCCTTGTAGAAGCAAGGTCTATTCCCTTGTGGATGCTCTTGCTTACGGCCTTGCCCTTATAATAATAGGTTCTCCTGTCTCCGAACCCGGCTGTTGTGGCAGCATTTTTCATCCTGAGGAAGGGGCCCTGCCAGAGCTGCTTCTCCTCTGATTTTTTACAGATCGACTGAATTGTATTGAAATTATCCTCACGTATTTGCTTATTTACATATTGGAAAGCTTTCAACAGTGTCATTTCCTGTAAACTGGTGTTTAGCTGTTGAAACTCCGGCATTTTTCGTTCCAGGAAGCTGTCGGTGATCTTTATGGTATCGGCGCGGAATTTTTTGTTTCTCACGTAGCATGGGAGGGGTTGTAACGATTCATTTCCTGCACTGTCGCTGACGACGATTCCTATCCTGGCACTTTCCCTCTTTGCGTCAACGGGAAGCGCAAAATAGGCTATGTAACAGAGTTTGCCCCCAAGGGTGATCGGATATCCCGTGGAAAAATTATCTCCGACGTTAACACCGCTTTTGATAACATCTTCAGATACACTATAAATAGTAATACATGAACCACCGGGATTGATATTGTGAGCAGAACTGAGCAGATATATACGAGGTGGGGTTGTGTCAATGATTACTTTGATATTGAGGGTAGCGCTGTTTTTACGAAGGGAATAGTCAACTGCCGATATGTTGATCCTGGCCTCCCCGTCGCGCAACTTCAGGTTTTTAGGATTTACTTCGATACCAAAGGTTTTTTCTTTAATTCCTTTTGTGGGATAATCTTCAGAATAGAGGGTGTACTCTTTCTCGTCCTGAGAAATTGTCACCAGGATGCTTCTAAGTCCTCTATTTTTGTCTGTGGCGGTAATATCAAATGTCTTTTCCAGACCGATTATATCAATGGCTTCACTCAACTTTAGAACAGGTTTTTCACCCTCATAACAGGTGCTGAAAAACCACCAGCATCCACCAACCAAAAGTATCCCAAGCAAAACAGTCAGATATTGCTTGAATTTGTTCATTGAATGTTTTTTCTTATGAGCTATCTCCACGGGTTCTCCTTTGCTATTCCGAATTCTGACTACTGGATACCTGAGTAGTTGTACTTCTTTTAATAATTATTAGTACATTTTGCAAGCTCAATTATGAGTGGCGCAAGCCCTTAACTTCTTGACCTTGCATATTAGAATTGTTATATCTGATCATATAGGTGCAGGGCTAAAGGCAAAGGGTTAAAGGTTCAGGTGTATGGAAAAACTGGCAGCCATATTTATATCCTCTTTTATCATCGCCATGTCCGGCGCAATGATGCCCGGGCCGGTACTGACGGTGACGATCAGTGAAAGTACGAAAAGAGGCTTCTTGGCCGGCCCTCTGATAGTTCTTGGCCACGGTATCCTCGAGATATCCCTGCTTGTGTTCCTTGTCCTGGGTTTTGCAGATTTGATCAATAATCCCAAGTTCCTGGGAGTCGTCGGAATAGCGGGGGGCATCGTTCTGCTCTGGTTATCCTTCGGTATGTTGAAAGGAATAAAGCAATTGAGACTTGACTTTACCCCCGGGAAAAGCGCCTGGGGAGGTCCTGTAATAGCAGGCATCCTGACCAGTCTGGCAAACCCATACTGGATAATATGGTGGGCAACAATCGGGCTTAGTTATGTTATCATTTCGATGAAATTTGGCTTTATCGGCCTGGCCGTTTTTTTTACAGGACACATACTGGCCGATCTTCTATGGTACAGTACCGTATCACTATTAGTTTCACGGGGGAAAAAGTATATAAGCACTAAAATATATCGCGGAATTATTGGTAGCTGTGCCATAGTGCTCATCTTTTTCGGTATATATTTTGGTGTGTCGGGAATAAGATGTTTTATATGAAAGTTATCCACAGATTACGCAGATTTTCGCAGATTCGTATTTGTGTTTTTATGGAAAATCTCTGCGTTCTCTGCGACCTCCGCGGTGAGTGATTGTAGATGGGTCTTATATAAAGGAGATACGAGATGTTGAAGGGCAAAAAAATTGTTCTTGGAATAACCGGTGGTATTGCCGCTTATAAGTCGGCGGAACTGACGAGAGAATTTATAAAGAGGGGCGCCGATGTAAATGTCATCATGACCGAAAATGCAATAAAATTCATAACCCCCCTTACGCTGCAGACTCTTTCTGGAAATCCTGTTTATACGGACATGTTTTTGCTGATAGAGGAGAAAAAAATTAGTCATATATCTCTCGCTGATGAAGCGGATATACTAATCATAGTGCCGGCAACCGCCAATACCATCGGGAAGATTGCATCCGGCCTGGCAGACGATCTGCTTTCAACAACTGTGATGGCCACAAAGGCCCCGGTTCTCATCTGTCCAGCCATGAACTCAAACATGTATACTAATGATATCGTGAAGGAAAACATAAGCAAACTGGTCTCAAAAAAATACTTCTTTATTGAATCGGCATACGGTGAACTGGCCTGTGGAACAGAAGGATCCGGAAGGCTTCCCCCGCTGGATGAGATTATTGAAGAAGTTGAATCTATACTGACGGAAAGTGATTTAGCAGGCGAGAAGATACTGATTACTGCAGGTCCTACACAGGAACCGTTTGACCCGGTAAGATATATAACCAATTACTCTTCCGGGAAAATGGGTTATGCCCTGGCAACAATGGCGAGGAGAAGGGGGGCTGAAGTTACATTAATCAGTGGTCCTTCATCTCTGTCAGAACCTTTTGGAATAAAATTCCTGCAGGTATCGAGCGCCTTAGAGATGAGAGATACAGTAATGAACAATATGGAAGATTCAACTATCATTATAAAGGCGGCTGCTGTGGCTGACTTTCGACCTGACACCATTTCAGATGATAAAATAAAAAAGGGAAGTGACCCGTTAAATGTTCGTCTTGAAAGAAATCCCGATATCATATCGGAAATTGCTCAAAAAAAAGGAAATCGTATCCTGGCAGGATTTGCCGTGGAGACAGAGAACCTTATTGAAAATGCCAGTAAAAAAATGTTTGAAAAAAATATGGATTTAATAGTGGCAAATGACGTAACCCAGGATGGTGCCGGATTCCGGACCGACACAAACATAGTAAAAATACTCGACAGGGAAGGGGGGGTAGAGAAGTTGCCCCTTCTGGAAAAAATAGAAGTGGCAGACAGGATACTGGACAGGATTAAGGCAAT
>JAYEGA010000095.1:0-3501 GCA_034658835.1 Thermodesulfobacteriota bacterium | reverse complement strand
TTGGGGATTGTCAAAGATGCCCCCTGCACCAGGGGAGGAACAATCTTGTTTTTGGTGAGGGAGATCCGAATGCGAATCTTGTTTTCGTGGGTGAGGCTCCGGGTGCGGACGAAGATCTTCAGGGAAAGCCCTTTATTGGGCGAGCTGGACAACTCCTGACAAAAATCATCAAAGCCATGGGCTTGACGAGGGAGGAAGTCTATATATGTAACATTCTGAAATGCCGCCCTCCCGGAAACCGTAATCCCAAGCCGGAGGAGATACTGGCATGTGAACCCTTTTTAATAAAACAGCTTCAGGCAATTAAGCCTGAGGTTATCTGCGCCCTCGGCACATTTGCCGCGCAGACACTGCTCAACACAAATGTTCCCATTTCACTTCTTAGAGGGAAATTTCACTCTTATCAGGGGATAAAATTTATGCCCACCTATCATCCGGCGTACCTTTTGAGAAACCCCGGTGCAAAGAAACAGGTATGGGAAGATGCCCAGATGATTATGAAGACGTTGTCGGGTTAAAGGTTAAAGGTCAAAGGCAGGTGGCATATGTTAAGGAATAGAAAAAAACTTTGTATTGTGCTCCTGGCAATTGCATTGCTTTTCGTCATTGGGTCGTCTCCATCTTTCGGAGGAGACAAGAACCCGGTCTTTGACGTTATTACCATAGATTCTGCAATTACACCCCCTGTTGCTAAATACATTGTCCAGGCTATAGATCGATCTTCAAATGAAGGATCTGACGGCCTTATAATTCTACTGGATACGCCTGGAGGGCTTGATCTTGCCATGAGGGATATAATAAAGGGCCTTTTGAACTCTCCTGTACCTGTTATCGTCTTCGTCTCCCCGTCAGGAGCGAGAGCGGCGTCGGCAGGTGTTATTATAACCATTTCTGCCCATGTGGCCGCTATGGCGCCCGGCACCAACATCGGGGCGGCCCATCCGGTAGCTCTGGGTGCAGGCAAGATGGATGAAACAATGGCCGAAAAGGTAGAAAACGACTTTGTCGCCTATGCAAAAAGTATCGCTGAAAAAAGAGGACGTGATACAAAATGGGTTGAAGAGGCCATCAGAAAAAGCAAATCGATCACGGCTGAAGAAGCGTTAAAGAAGAACGTTATTGATTTTGTTGCTGTCGATATCAAACATCTGTTGGAAAAGTTAGATGGGAAGGAAATCACCCTTTCTTCCGGAAAAGTCGTCCTGAAGACAAAGGGGGCTATAGTTAATTACAAAAAGATGGGATTGCGTGAAAATATATTGACAGCATTGAGCAATCCCAATATAGCATATCTCTTATTGATGATAGGCCTTGCGGGGCTATATTTTGAATTTGCCCATCCGGGTGTTATTCTCCCGGGGGTCATAGGGGGAATTTCCCTGATACTCTCTTTTTATGCCCTGCAGACTCTTCCTGTAAATTACGCGGGTGTACTGCTGATTATCTTCGGTATAATACTCTTTATTGCAGAAATAAAGATCATAAGTCATGGTATGCTTACTGTTGCCGGTATCATTTCTCTCACTTTGGGTTCTATCATGCTGTTTGAATCCCCCGCCCCAGCCCTCAGAGTTTCCTTCAAGGTGATGATCCCGACGGTTGCTATTACATCTCTGTTTTTTGCGGGGATAATTACTCTTGCCCTGAAAGCACAGATGAGAAAACCCGTTACAGGTACGGAAGGAATGATTGGTGAAGAAGGAAAGACAATTACTGCGATTCATGAAGATGGAAAGGTCTTTATCAAGGGAGAATACTGGAATGCCTTCAGCCAAAAGTTAGTAGAGGAAGATGAAAGGGTGAAGGTGATTGGAATCAGTGGGCTCAAGGTAGAAGTCGAAGAAATAAGAAGCGAAAAGGAGGAATAAGATATGATGATATATACAGTTACTGCTTTAGTAATATTGTTGATATTATTTCTGGCATCAGCTATCAGGGTACTCAATGAGTACGAAAGGGGGGTCATTTTTCGTCTGGGGAGACTAATTGCTACAAAAGGGCCTGGTCTTATTATTCTGATACCGGTAATCGATAAAATGGCCAAGGTAGATTTGAGGATAGTGGCTATGGATGTCCCTCCCCAGGATGTTATTACACGCGATAACGTCTCTATCAAAGTAAACGCCGTTATTTATTTCAGGGTAATGGATTCCGACAAGGCCATTGTAGAGGTTGAGAACTATCTCTACGCAATATCGCAGCTTGCACAAACTACTCTGAGAAGCGTCTGCGGGCAGGTTGAGCTGGACGAGATTTTATCGGAAAGGGAAAAGATCAATGCGAATTTGCAGGAAATCCTTGATCGAAGCACTGATCCCTGGGGGATAAAGGTATCCACAGTAGAAGTGAAGCATATCGATCTCCCTCAGGAAATGCAGCGGGCGATGGCTAAACAGGCGGAGGCGGAAAGAGAGAGACGAGCCAAGGTAATCAATGCCGAGGGTGAGTTTCAGGCCTCGCAAAAGCTGGCAGACGCAGCTGCTGTTATTTCCGAGCATCCGATGGCGCTGCAGCTTAGATATCTTCAGACCCTGAATCAGGTTGCCGCTGAAAATAATTCGACCACTATATTCCCTGTACCGATCGATCTGTTCAAACCATTTCTGAAGATGATGGAAAAATAGCCGGTTATAGACAGGCGGGGACGACTGTCCTACCTTGTGGTAGGTTGATTATCTCTTCTACCTCGTGGCAGGTTGGGCGTCTCGCCCGACAGAGTCGTCTTTTAATGTAACTTCATACGATACCCTGCAGCTTGCTGCAGGGTATCATCAAGTTGATCACTATAGGAAAGGAGCTAAAAGATGGAAGCAAAGGAGAGGAGGAAGGTACTTGCAGGTGGAATCATTCTTATTGCATTAGGAACTTTGATTCTTCTGAACAGTATGACCAACTATGGCTTTGACAAGAGCTGGCCGATCTTGTTGATAGTTATTTCCATAGGTACTTTAGTTCAACAATCTAAGGACATAGGGGGATGGTTGATAGGTATTGTTGGAGTTGTCTTTCTTGTAATAAAGAATTTTTACACTGATCTGGACAAAATTGCAACATATGCCCTGCCGTCCCTGCTGATGGTTCTTGGCGCCTACGTGATAATTAACTATTTCAGAAAGCGGCGACCATAAATGAGACCAATGATTAGAGTAATCCGTGTAATCTGCGAAATCTGTGGATTAAATTTGATGCATTCGTAAAAAGCTCCACTATGCCACTTTGCGGCATTATAATTGGAAGTAACTTGCGCTTTCAGCAAATGGACCTCGTTCCCACGCTGGAGCGTGGGAACGAGAGGGGAATAAAAAAATGCCCCGGGAGAATATCTCCCAGGGCATTTTGTTGTTAGCGCTTATTTGACGAAAGCACCTTTCAAACAGATACCTTCACCAGGTAGCGTTGCAATTTTACGCCTTCACACCCTCGTAGACCGGAGCCTTCAAGAAGAATCCAGCTACGAAAGCAATGGCGCACACAAAGGAACCGAAGTAGAAGGGTACGAGA
>JAYEGA010000094.1:0-7596 GCA_034658835.1 Thermodesulfobacteriota bacterium | reverse complement strand
AGGGCAGCCTCTTTCGTTTTAATGCCCTCTTTCAGCCACACACATACTACTGACAGGATTATCAGAACAAGCAGCCCTGCAATTAGAGCAGTTTTTTTCCTGGACTTAAAAAGAGTTTTTAACATTTTTAATTACAGCTACCCAAGTGCATTTGGCACTTATTTTGCTTCTTTTAAATGTACCACTCTATCTGAGATATGTAAAGGAAAACGCAAATGGTCAATAATTCAGATCGTATCTGGAAGCAATTTCCCCCCATTTTTCCTGTACCTTAAGAATCATCTCGCATATTTCCCTGACTGCTCCTCTTCCCCCTCTTTTTTCCGTAATGTAATCGGCTGCTTCCCTCGCATAAATT
The DNA here is from genome assembly GCA_034658835.1 of Thermodesulfobacteriota bacterium. Taxonomy (GTDB): domain Bacteria; phylum Desulfobacterota; class Syntrophia; order Syntrophales; family JADFWA01; genus JAUSPI01. The sequence goes on along the minus strand of JAYEGA010000094.1, from coordinate 7,238 downwards.
ACTGCATCTGCCACAGCTACTGAAAAACCTACCTTCAGGAAGACGGGAACATCTATTATATCGTCACCGATATAAGCAACACTATCACCATCGATATTTCTTTTTTGGAGGATTCCTTCCAGGACCTCCACCTTATTTTTAGCATTTTGATGAACCTCTTCAATTCCAAGGTCTTTGGCGCGATACTCTACCGCTTTTGATTTTCTCCCGGTCAAAAGGACAATATCAATACCGTATCTCATCAGAAGCCTCAGTCCATGCCCGTCCCTGACATCAAATTTTTTTGTCTCATTTCCAAGATCATCAATAATTATTCTTCCATCAGTCAGTACCCCATCGACATCCAGGATCAAAAGTTTGATGCGCCTGATTTTTTTTAGCAATTTCTCATCAATAGATTTATTCATGCGTTTTCCCTCTGGGATTCTTTTGACAGGCTGTCCTGCGGCTGTTCCTGTCTTTTAACTGTTTCGTCTATTTCCTTCAATGTACGGAGCAGGTCTGGAAGAGTGTCAAGATAAAGAGAGTTGGGCCCATCACAGAGTGCGCGTTCGGGATCGGGATGAACCTCCAAAAACAGACCGTCGATTCCCACAGCAACCGCTGCTCTTGAGAGGTATGGCACCATCTCCCTCTCTCCACCGGAAGCACTACCATGACCACCGGGAAGCTGTACGCTATGAGTGACATCGAAAATAACAGGATACCCCATATCCCGCATGATGGGAATAGCACGAAAATCAGAGACAAGATTATTATATCCAAAGCTTGTCCCTCTTTCTGTAACCATAATATTTTCATTTCCAGTAGATGAAACCTTTGCAAGTATGTTAGACACATCCCAGGGCGCAAGAAACTGCCCTTTTTTTATATTTATTATTCCGGCGCTCCTGGCAATCTCCTTTACGAAGTCCGTCTGCCGACAGAGAAACGCCGGTACCTGCATTACATCCAGCACCAGTGAGCTCTCTTCAATCTCCTCAAAACGATGAATATCGGAAAGAACAGGAATTTCCAGTTCTTCCTTGATATCCTTTAGGATCCGAAGCCCTTCTGTCAAACCGGGTCCCCTGTAAGAATTTATGGAAGTTCGGTTTGCCTTGTCATATGAGGCCTTAAATATTAATGGTATCTTAAGATCACCGGTAATCTTCTTCAGAAATATCGCTATTTCTCTGGTCTCTTCCTCGTCCTCAATCACACAGGGACCGGCAATAAGTATAAAGGGGGCCCCGCCTCCAATGACAAAATCTTGTAAAGTTATCTGTTTCATTAGTCTCTATTCCTGTTTTTCATGTTTTTGCTGTAATATTTTGATCCTCATCTGTGGTATTTTTCTGGCAGCCCCACTTGAATCAGGGTTGAGTTGATATGCGTTGATATATTCCCTGAGGGCGTCTCCATACATCTTTTTCTTTTCATAAGCATCTCCCAGATTAAGATACAGCATATAGTCTTCCTTGTCGTAACGTAATGATTTTTTATAGTATTCAATCTCTTTATCAGTATTACCCTTAAGACCATGGATATGAGCAAGTCCTGAGTAAATCTCTGCCTTTTCAGGATCCAGTTTAACCATCTTGTTATAGGTTTTTATGGCGCTATTATAATACTTTATTTTCAGATAATATCCCGCAAGAATGTTCAATTCCCTCATGGTCGGATGATAACCATGTTTTATCGCCTTTTCATAGTTTTTAGTCGCCTGTTTATATTTTTTTGTCTTTCCATACGCGAATCCAAGACCGGCATATATTGAACCATCCCTGGGTGAATTTTTTACAATCTTCTTATAAAGTTTGATTGCACTGCTGTATTTCTTGTTCCTGAGATAACAATTTGCCAGCCCATTCATGGCATCAGTATCATCAGGCTTGATCTTCAATACCTTTTCGTACTCGATAGCCGCATCTCGATAACGCTTTCTCTTTTCACAGGCTACGGCCAGATTAAAATGGATTAGAGGATCATTCGGATTAAGGGAAATCGCCCTTTTATAGTTTGCGATCTCCCCTTCCCATTGCCCTTTGGCTCCTCTGGCAAGGCCGATATTGGCATAGGCCGAGGCGTTCTTTGGTTGTTTTTTGATTATCCTTCTATATAACCTTATGGACTCATCATAGTTGCCCGCTTTTAGACAGGCGTCGGCCAGAGCGCTCATCACATTGACATCACGCGGCATTTTTTTCAAAACATGTTTGTACTTCTCGATAGCTTTCTTAATTTTGCCGGTTTTTTCATAGGACTTTCCCAAATTATAATATACCGTTGCGTTATTCGGATTATATCTTATTGATGCGTTATAGTTTGCAATAGCATTCTTCCACCTGCCCAGTTTTCCATAAGCAAAGGCAATGTTCGCATATGCAGAGGCATCCTTAGGATTAAACCGGATAATCCTTCTATAAATCGGCAGTGTTTTCTCATACTTTTTCTCTTTTATGTAGCATTTCGATAACTCAACCAGTGTATCCGTATCGTCCGGTTTTAGCTTCAGAATATGCTGATATTGAGAGATTGCACTGTCTTGCATTCCCTTGCGAACGTAAATCCGGGCAAGCATCTTGCGGACACCGATGTCCTTTTTGTTCATATTTATTGCCCGCTTGAGATAGTCAATCTGCGAACGTTCGTTTTCGGATCTTCTGGCGAATCTCAACCAGTCTTGTGGTGCAATCTCTACTCTTATGGGAATCGACGCAATACTCTTATCATGATATCTGACGTCAATTTTGTAATCCGTGTTGGAATTCCATTTCTTTTTTGTAATTAATTTATCAGCTAATTCAATACCTTTGAGCAATACCCTGAAGTCGTTTCTACACCCTATCCCTTCAACATCGACAGTAATTCCCCTGCCAAAGAGGGAATCAGAAGAGATGCTTTTTACGACAAACTCATCACGATAGGAAATCTCGAAGACATCATCTTTCGTTAACCTATAGTCCTTTCCGTTCTTTTCAATGTCCAGATAATAAAATTCCGGTTCATCTCCGAGAACAGTGGAAAGAAAGATATTTTTCACTTTCGAGACTTGAAAGAAGCATCCATTAATCTTTTCTCTGTAGAAGTGATCGAAAACTACTCCGCCGGCAAAGGATATCAAGAGGACCACAATTACACTCAGGATGTAAAAAGGCCTGTTTACCTTCTTTTTTTCATATTGATCTTCTTTATTTTTTTCGGACTTATAGTAATCCACTCCGCTTATCCTCTGGGATGATATTTCTTATGGATATTTTTCAATCTTTCCCCGGTAATATGGGTGTAAATTTGAGTTGTTGATATGTCCGCATGTCCAAGCATTACCTGGACGGAGCGGAGATCTGCTCCACCCTCCAGAAGATGAGTTGCAAAAGAGTGCCTGAATGTGTGAGGGTGCACTTTTTTTTTCAGTCCTGCCTTATTAACATATTTTCTTACTATCTTCCAGAAACCCTGTCTTGTCAGACCCCTGCCATACCTGTTAAGAAAAAAGACATTTGTTGTATTTTCTTTTAAAAGTCTCTGTCTGATATCATTTACATATTGATGCAGACAATCAAGAGCAGTTTTGCCTATTGGAACAATCCTTTCTTTTTGGCCCTTCCCAATTGTAATTAGATATCCCACTTGCCAGTTGATGCTGTTTATGGTCAGAGAAATCAATTCTGACACACGAATTCCAGTTGCATACATGAGTTCCAGCATCGCCTTATCTCTTATGCCAAGGAAAGTCTTCATATCCGGCTGCTCCAGAAGGATATCCATTTCACTCCTGCTCAAGGTATCGGGAAGACGCATCCATACCCTGGCCAGTTCTATGTTCGCCACAGGACTTTCAACAACAATGTTTTCACGAAGGAGATACTTATAGAACCCCCTGAGAGCTGCAAGTCCTCTATTGACAGAATTTGCTGTCAGGCCGCCTTTTCTCAGATTTCCCAGGTAGGTGATCACGTCGTCGGATGTAATATCTTTAATGGTTTTAATTCCCCTGTTCTGAGTAAATTCAACATACTTAACCAGATCCCTGCTGTAAGCCTCCAGGGTATTGAGGGAAATACCTTTTTCAACGGCAAGGAAGTTTAGATATTCATCAATCAGGTTATACATTTTTCTTTTCTATGATAGTTCGATCACTTCGCTTTGTGCACATTTTTTCCGCGACAATAAAAACGCCAGCTAGAAAAAGTTCAGTGATGGTGGCAATCAATCTTATGGCAATTGTGCCAACAATTACAGCAGGCATTGGGATAAATGAGGGCAAGACAAGGAGAAGCACCCCTTCGCGAACGCCAATGCCACTGGGAGCAAATACTGCGGCAATTCCTATGAGACCCGCAGCTTCGTACACCCCGGCTATTATTAGAAAATAGCTAAATTTTACAGGCGAAAGAGAATTGAGCACAAAAAACAATCCCATTCCTTGCAGAAGACCGGCGAAGATATACGCACCCACAAATCTGAGCAGCAAGCTGTAAGGCGGAAATTCTTCAATCGGTTCCCTCTTCAGGAGCTTCAAGACCAAGTTAACAAAGCGTAATGATAGCGGAGGCCAGAGCATGAATAAGAATAAAACTGACCCAACGCCTGCAACCCATCGAATATGGTAAGGTACGATTTGAAAAGCTGATGCCAGAGCCACTAAAACCAGGATGAAGGCAGAGGCCAACATCGCGATATATTCAATACCTGTAGCAACTGTAATCTTCCGCTTCGAATACCCACGGTAAGCATCAAGCCGAACAAGAAGTAGCGTAACCTTGCCGGGTACATACTTTCCAAGCTGCGAGACAAACCAGGCTTTGCCGGCCCTCAATATCGGGACATTTAAGCCAAATGACATTGTAAGCCTAGTCCAGATGAATACTGTAACCAGATAAGCCGCGTTCACAAAAAGAAAACTAAGTATTAAATAGGACCATTTGATCTGGAAGTTGTACTGAGTAATTTCGTTAAAATTGTGCAGAATAAACCAGGTTACAGCGGAAATAACGAGTATAAACAACATCCAGCTATACCAGGAACGCCTATTTGTCATTGTATGCAATTTCTCATTTCTTTATTTATGAAATATTAAAACTTGAATACCCCGTTTTGTAAACGGGGATGAAAAGTTTTCCTGCCGGAGGCAGGTTTAAATATGCTATACATACGGCATGGGACTGAGAAGAACCAGTCATGCGGTATATGATACCAAATATCATTTGGTATGGGCTCCTAAGTATCGAAAATGGATATTGCATGGAGACATACAGGAGCGAGTAAAGAGTATTTTTCAGGAGATTGCTGCAAATCATGAATTTGAGATAGACACTTTGGAGGTTGCGGCAGATCATGTTCACATATTTTTGTCTTTTCCTCCGAGGTATAGCATATCGAGAGTAGTGGGTATGCTTAAGAGCATTAGTGCCAGCGTGATTTTCAAGGAGCATCCCGAAGTAAAGGGAGAACTTTGGGGGGGAGAATTTTGGGAAGACGGGTATTTCGTTCGCACCGTAGGTGACAAGGTAACGTCTGAAGTAATTAGGAAATACATTCAATATCATCATGAGGAAGAAACGATTCCCGCACAGTTAAAATTGTTTTGATTTAAGATGCCCGCCTTGTAGGCGGGGTAATTCACTTATCATCATTCCTGTTTTTATTACCTGCTAATTCCCGGGTAAGCACAAAGCTGAATATCGGACCCAAAGTGAAAGTCGGAATCAATGTAGCCACCCTGATAAGTAATGACGCCAACAACCCCAAGCCTGCCCCAATGCCGAGTATCTCGGAAGAGATACTGACGATAGCTTCTTGAATGCCTAAATTGCCAGGAGTTATATTGCCTATAAGAGAAAAGATCGAGAGTAAGCTAACTAAGAATACCGGACCAAAAGAAACAGCCTCTCCCTTTAATGCAAAGAAAGCAATCCAGAAAGAAAAGCCGTGTAAGAGAATACTTACAAAGGTGTAGAGCATAAGTTTGCCCAATAAAATCTTATCACTTTTTATTAGAACCCATCCTTCAAGAGAATCATTTATAATTGTTGCCAATCGGTTGTGCCACGGTAGTCTTTTGGAAGAAGGGAACATGACCAAAGTGGAAACAATGATGATCACCATGACGAAAAATAAAGCCATCTGCCAGTAATAAATGGGTTTCTCCGGAGATGCCATCAGAGTTATAAGACCGGCAATAGCAATAACCTCAAAATATATCAAGTAGTTTGCCGTGAGAAGCGATGCAAATTTTGCATAGGAAAAGGCATAACGATGCTTCAAATATGTGGCCCGGGCAATAAGCCCCCCTGAAAAAGGCGTTATAAAATTTCCCATCGTTGTGACAACGGAAAGACCAAACCATTCTTTTGGCATAAGAGTTATCCGGTATTTTAGTGTGAATTCGCGCAAAAGGATTCCATTCAAAACGAGGAAAACCACCCTGATCATTATGAGATAACTTAGTGCGGAAAGACTTACATTTTGTATGGATACGAGTAAATGTCGCTGTAAACTGATATACAGCACAATAGCAGCAATAATAAATATCAGGGCTGACAGAGACCACCATATTCGCCTCTTAATCATAGAGAGTCCTTTGGATAACAGCTGTCTTCAATTGATAGAGTTCTCACACTTATATTCTCTTCTATCACTATTTGCAGGTATCATTCCTTTTTGATTCATAACCTCGGAAAGGGTGCCTTTGTCTTGAAGGATATTGAGTGTAATAAGATTTATTTTGTACAAATTCCCAACAAATCCAAGCTGTTTTCTAAATGATTTTTTGTAATTGAAAAATCTTTAATCTTGTATTTGTCAAGAAATGTCCTGTTATTTTCACTTTCCTGATTCCGACGAGTCATCTTTTTTAACAGACTGATGGCTTTTGGTTTAAGTGATTCAGGGATTAATCTTCTCAGGCTGAAAGGATCAAGAGAATTTATTCGTAAAATTTGTTCCACCCTTTCTATCTCAATTTTTTGTATTTCATCATTTCCACAAATCCCCCAAATCTTCACATCAGAAAATATATTGCCCAAAAAGTCTTTTAATGAATTTGCAGAATACTCTCTTACATGAAACCTATTCCAGGGACGTTGTCCCGGATTCAATCGGTATGTCCTGTTTGGTGTGGTAAGAATAAATATTGATTTTTGTTTCAATACCCCAATACTGTTCACTTAACCACCACAATACGGACATTCCTTTGTTTGATGGCTGCAGTGTTTACGCTCCTTGGTTTTACAGACCAGTTACTCATTTTTCGT
>JAYEGA010000093.1:0-7598 GCA_034658835.1 Thermodesulfobacteriota bacterium | reverse complement strand
ACCTTTAACCTTTCACCTTTTTCTTATGTCTCTACCGCATGAAATATCCTGATAACCCCAAAGGAATCTGACTGATATGCCCTGATCATCCTCAATTTCATCAGTTCCAGGATCGCAAGAAAAGTATATATTATTTCCTTTCGGCTTGCCCCAACTCCAAATAAGTCTGTAAAGGTTATATCCTTCTCCCTGGCAAGTCTTTCCATAACCTCATTTATCCTGTCCGACAGAGATATCCTTTCAGCATCAATTTCTATCAAGGCTTCATCTACCATTGAAGACACTATTGTCCGAAAGGCCTCTACAAGTTCGAACACACCAACCTCCACAAAAGGCATCTTCTCCATATCAAGTTCTTCGCTGACAGAATATCCTCCTTTAAAAACATCCCTTCCAAGCAGAAACCTCTCATCCAAATTCAGTGACGCTTCCTTGAAGGCCTGATATTCCAGAAGTTGTCTGACAAGTTCCTCCCGTGGATCGGATTCATCCTCTTCATCACCATCCTGAACCGGCAGAAGCATCTTTGATTTTATATGAATCAATGTAGCTGTTAGTACCAGATATTCCCCGGCAAGGTCGAGATTTAGAGACTTCATAATCTCTAAATGCTTCAAGTACTGCTCTGTAATAAAAGCTATCGGAATATCATAGATATCAATCTCATTCTTTCTGATGAGATACAATAAAAGATCCAGAGGACCTTCAAAGATATCAAGTTTGACTTCGTAACGCATATTAAACAAGCACTCAGCGATCAGCGTTCAGCCATCAGTAAAAAATGCTGAACACTTATTATATTTTTACAGCTTCCCTTACCTCTTCCATCGTCATACGGGCAACTTTTCCGGCCTTGATATTTCCCTCAGCAATCATTTCCTTCACTTCTTTCAGATGACTCCGGTAGTAGTCCTGACGATCATGAACAGGTTTCATCCCTTCTGATATCCTTACAGCAAGGCGTTTCTTGCAGTCAACACAGCCTATTCCTGCCCTCTTGCATTCCGTTGATATTTCATCCACCTCGCTGGACGGTGAATAAATCTGGTGAAATGCAAAAACATTGCATAGCTCAGGTCTTCCATGATCATTCTTTTTCATCCTCTGTGGATCAGTAAACATAGCACCTACCTTTTCTTCCAAGGCATCCCCCCGGTCGGTAAGATATATCGAGTTTTCGTAAGACTTGCTCATTTTTCGTCCATCAATACCGAGTAGTTTAGGAATATTTGTAAGAAGGGGCTCCGGGATGGGAAAAACTTCCTTATACAAAAAATTGAACCTTCTGGCAATCTCACGGGTCAACTCTACATGGGGAAGCTGATCCACGCCAACAGGTACACTGTTGGCCTTATACATGATGATATCCGCAGCCTGAAGTACCGGATACCCCAAAAACCCAAAAGTTGAAAGGTCACGATCGGTCAGCTCTGCTTTCATCTCTTTATAGGTTGGATTCCTTTCAAGCCAGGATAGCGGGGTTATCATTGAAAGGATAAGATACAGTTCGGCATGCTCCTCTATGCTGGACTGAATAAACATTGTACTCCTGGCCGGATCCAAACCTACACTGAACCAGTCAATAATCATATCCATCGTATCTTCTTTTATAAGACCGGTATTGTCATATTCACTGGTCAACGCGTGCCAGTCGGCAACAAAATAGAAACAATCAGAGTCAGCCTTATTCTGAAGTTCAACCCAATTTATGAGCGCTCCATGAAGATTGCCTAAATGGAGTTTCCCCGTAGGGCGCATCCCACTTAAAATTCGTTTTGTTACCACAATACCTCCTGAAGAAAAAATATGGTTCTGAGAGTCAATCAATCTGAAAATATACTCTCAATCTTGTCAAACAAGCGTTTTGTTCTCTTGTTACTCCCGGCTCCCGGACGAATAAGTTCGAGAACGCCAAGCTCTTCAAGCCTCTTCAGGGCTGGCAGAGAATCCTTTTCCTGGAGGATAAGCTCAAGTTCAGAAGAGATTCGATAATCAGCCAATTCAGCAAAAAGGTTCTCTGTAACCACGTCTTTAATAAGTTTTTCAGTTGACCTCATTATTACAAAACCGAATCTCTGTTCAAATCTCACAGCCCTGAATATCCGGGTGGGATCATCAATGAAACTCAAAACATGCATGACCCTTATCAATTTTCTTTTTATATCTTTTCTCGCATTGAAAAAGTCAAGTAATTTCCCAAAATGATCGGGGTTTAAGCCGACTGCGAGCGTATTTATTGTAAAATCCCTCCTGTACATGTCATCCCTGATCAATCCAGGTCTAACTTTCGGAAGCGCAGCGGGGTGTTCATAAATTTCAGTTCTTGCAGTTGCAACATCCAACTTGTAGCCATCAGAAAACGTTAGAACCGCCGTGCCAAAATTTTCATAGCAACGTATACCGGCGCCATGCTTTCGCGCCAACTCTTCAGCAAATCTTATACCCTCCCCTTCAATAACAAGATCAATGTCATAATTTTCATAATCCAGAACAAGGTCTCTCACCAGCCCACCCACTATGAACGCCCTGAAGCCCATATCTTCGGCACACATTCCCGACGATTTCAAAAGCTCTATGATATTCTCTGGCAGCTTCTGTATCAGCAGATCTTTAATGTTTTCCATTATTGAAATTATTCAAAAAGAACAAGACCCCCGATTTTTCCAGAAACCGGGGGTCTTAAATGTGTGATCATTATTTTTATTGCTTCTTCTGCTTACTTTACCTTCTCAGTGAGTGCCATGCCAGGTTTAAACTTGATTACTTTCCTTGCCTTGATTTTAATTTCTTCACCCGTTTGAGGATTTCTCCCCATTCTCGCTTTTCGTTTAATCACCGAAAATGAACCAAACCCTACCAACCCAAATCTTCCATTCTTTTTTAGTTCTTTAGTTAGCGTTTCTACATACGACTCCAACGCTTTTGTAGCAGCTACCTTTGTAATACCTGCATCATTTGCAATTGCTGTGATCAATTCCGCTTTGGTCATACTTTTTTGTCCCCCTTTCTTTTAATAGTTTTAAAATTACCACATGATAATACCTTCCCTCCTCATTCCTCATCCTGGTAACCCAACCGGCAACTCAAGAGCGCCAAAGGCTAACCCAATGGCCCTCATATAAACTCGTGTAACACAAGGGGAAAAGGACTGTCAAGCAAAATCACAAAAAAACTGACTGTTAGCTGATCCCTGACCCCTAATCCCTGTAAACCCCTACCTTCTTTTCTTCACCAGGAAGTACATCTCCCCCTCTTCTTTCAAACTTCCCGCCATAATCTCGGCATAGCTTCCCTTCCCACAAAAGAGATCCACCCTGCCGGGACCTTTTATTACCCCACCGGTATCCTGATTTAAAACAAAACGCGAAAAGGAAATCCAGGATTTTATGTTTCCATTCTCGTCCAAGAGCGGCTTCTTCGTCCTGATAAAGGCAAGAGCCCCCTTTGGATATAGTTTGGAATCGGTAGCTATAGACCTTCCGGATGTAACGGGAACACCCAGACATCCTACCGGCCCCTTTTCGACGATGCGGAAAAACACATAACTTTCATTATAATTAAGGATATCCGACACCTCTTCAGGATGATCCTTTAAATATTTTCTGATACTACCAAGCGAGACATCCTCTCTGGAAATCCTCCCCGTATCTATCAAAAGTTTCCCCACACTCCGATAAGGTCTGCCATTGGACATGGCATAACTTACCTGAACATAACCTCCATCTGGAAGTTGTATTATTCCGGATCCCTGAATGTGCAGAAAGAAAATATCAACGGGATCTGCAAACCATGCGATCTCAAGATTTCTGTCTTTTAAATGTCCTTTTTCGTCTATATCCTCACGGCTGTGATAAGGAACAATTTCTCCATTCTCAAGCCTGGCAACTATCCGCTCACCCTTAAACTTCTCCCTGAATCTTCCGAGGTTTATCACCATGGAGTCACCGGGCTTTCTGTAAACAGGATATCTATACTTTGGGGTTCTCCTGAACGATCCTTCCAGAATAGGTTCATAGTACCCGGTAAAGAGAATCCTCCTTTTTTCACCGCAACCAGCCGATCTATATACATCAAAGGTATCCCTTATTCTTCTTTCCCTGATTTCGTCTGCATCGGAGCTTCTAATTATTTCCAGGAATTCCAACAGGGATTCCTTCAACTCTCTAACCATATACAGGCTTTTCCCAAAGCGAAAAGTCCTTCCTTCCGGTAATCTGTCATAATACTGCAGGCTTCTGCCGATCGCCAGTTCAAGAGATTTTTGATCGAGATCATCCGAAAAAGAAGGGAAATCATCGGCCTTTATTAAAATAAGGGGGAAAGCGGGTTTTATCGGTTTTTCTATTCTTGCCGCACATCCGAACAAAAAAAGGAAAAACAACACAATAAGAAGGTAAAAACCTTTTGTTTTCATCAGGAAACCTTGAAAAACCTGGAAACTGGAAAAGGGGTTTTGAGCTATTTTAATATTTCTTAAAGCTCCAGGATCATTGCTATTTCATCGCAGTAATCGGGATATTTTGGGCATTTCAAACAATCGGACCATACTTTTTCCGGAAGGGTTGATTTGTCCACCTTTCTGAACCCGAGTTTTTCGAAAAACTCCACTTGATAGGTAAGGGTAAATATTCTTAAAAGATCGAGGGTTATTGCCTCAGAAATACAAGCCTCGACGAGCTTTTTCCCGATTCCTTTTTGCCTGTATTCATCTTCTACATAAAGAGACCGAACTTCGGCCAGGTTTTCCCAGAAAATATGCATGGCACAGATACCTGTTACGGGAATACTTCCATCCTCAATATAAACAAAAAAATCTCTCAGGCTGCCATAAATATCCATCAAAGACCTGGGAAGCATCTCACCCTTTCCCGAAGAGACATTTATTATCCCGTGAATGGTCTTCGCATCACTTACTTTAGCTTTTCTGAGCATATCAAATCCTTAAGTTCGGAGTTCTGAGTTTTGGGTTTCGAGTCAGGGAATATAAAAAGAAACTCTGAACTCTGAACTCAACTCCGTGAGGCTTTCAGCATCTCGCGAGCATGTTCCCTCGTCTTTTCAGTAATCTTAAGTCCACCGAGCATCCTGGTAATCTCACCAAGACGTTCCGATTCAGAAAGAACGGAAACATGAGTGTTTGTTCTCTCCCCCGAAATTTTCTTCGAAACAAGATAATGACTGTCCCCGAAACAGGCAATCTGGGGAAGATGTGTAATACATATAACCTGATGACGCTTCGACACGCCCTTGAGCTTCCTGCCGACAATCCCGGCCATCGCACCACCTATGCCACTGTCCACCTCATCGAATATGATAGTATCAACAGCCCCGGTTCCGGCCAGAACCTTCTTCATTGACAGCACTATTCTGGAAAGCTCCCCACCGGAGGCTATCCTGTTTAAGGGTTTTAATTCCTCCCCCACGTTTGTTGATAGATAAAATTCAATTTCGTCTAAACCTTTTGAACAAATTTTATCTTTAACAGACTCATCAAATGTAACCTGAAATTCCGCATTCGCCATCCCCAACGCATGAATCTCATCCTCTAACGCCTCTTTTAGTACTACAGCAGCTTCATGTCTCCTTTGAGAAAGCAATTTCCCCTTTTCCAGCAACAACGTCTTTTTTGAAAAAATCTGTTCTGAAAGCCGTTTAATATCTTCATCCAGAGATGATATATTTTTAAGTTTTTCTTCGATGCCTTTTTTTGTCCCCAATACATCTTCCAGCGTACTGCCATATTTACGTTTAAGCCTTCCTAAATATTCCAGCCTGTCTTCAATCTCCTCAAGCCTTTCAGGATCAAAGGATATATCTTTTACATAATCTCTCAGGGTAAAAGAGATATCCTCAAGACTAAAAAACATGGAATCGAGTTCCTGTTCGGAAACCTTCAAATCCAGATCAATCTTCTTTATCTCTTTTATATTATTTATCGTCCCGCCAAGTTCTTCCAATATGGAACCACCTTTGTCATAAAGTGTCTCATAGGACTCAGCAGCATATTCTACCAACCTTTTCGCATTGTTCAGGATATTCTTCTCCTTTGATAGAGATAAATCTTCACCAATCGTAATACCTGCATCCTCTATCTCCTTTAATTGAAACCTGAGGAATTCTTCGCGCTTTCCACTCTCGCTGTTGACTGACTCAAGCTCATTGAGCCTCGATTTTAAATTTTGATATTCATCGTAAAGATTTGCAAATTCAGACCTTAACGACAGGAGACCACCAAATTCGTCCAGTATATCTATATGGTTTTCCGCATTAAGTATAGTTTGATGTTCATGTTGACCGGATATATTAACCAGGGATTCGGCAAGTGTGGAAAGCATGTTCAAAGTGGCCAGGTTTCCATTGATATAAACTCTGTTTTTACCCGAACGCGCTACAATCCTCTTAACAACAAGTTCATCCCCTTCATAAAAACCGCTGCTCATCAACTTTTCTTTTAATTGCTCCTTATCGCTTATATCAAAGAGCGCCTCTACCATAGCTGTTTCTTCAGAGGATCTTATCAAATCGGAGGATGCTCTCTCTCCAAGAAGAAGGCCCACAGCACCGATGATGATCGATTTACCTGCACCTGTTTCACCGGTAATAACATTAAGACCCCTTCTAAAAGATATTTCAAGTTCATCAATAATGGCAAAATTCTTGATGTTCAGCTCTGTTAACATTTCAATCTTTACTCACTCCTGGTGGTAATCCGCCCCATCCTAACTTGGTTCGTAAGATCTCCAAATAGCCCCTGTGCGGAGAAACAATTAGATTGGTAAAATATCTCGATTTTTTTACAGTAATTGCATCTCCCGACTCCAACGTAAACGAAACCTGTCCATCCAGGGTTAATGTCGCACCTTTCTCCTTCGTCCATAAAACAACCTTTATACTGACACCGTCGGGAAAAATCACCGGTCTGTTTGTCAACGTATGTGCGCATATGGGATTGACAATAATTGAATCAAGTTCAGGGAAAATAATCGGCCCCCCGGCAGCAAGGGAATATGCCGTGGAGCCTGTAGGCGTGGATATAATAAGACCATCCGCCTTAAAGGTAGTCAGATACTGATCATCAACAAAAGTTCTCAGTTCAATTATCCTGGAAAGATTTCCCCTGTTAACTACGGCATCATTGAGTACCAAACTCTCACTTATATATTCCTGCTCCCGGGTTATTATGACATCGAGCATCATTCTCTTCTCAGTTCGATAATTTCCACTGATGACTATTTCCAGGGCACTAAACATCTCATCTAAATTGACCTCTGTCAAAAAACCGAATCCCCCTAAATTGATGCCGAGCATGGGTACATCAAATTCTCTAAGAGAACGCGCGGCTCCAAGAATTGTTCCATCCCCACCGAAGACAACAATTATATCTACCAAAGATGCAAGTTTCTCACAGTCAAGCCCGGAAGTTTCTCCCAGCTTTTCAGCTATTTCTTCCTCAAGAAAGACTTCCAACTTTTTATTCAAAATCCACTCTTTCAATTGTGAGGCGCATTCCAAAGCTTTTTCTTTCGCTACATTCGCTATTATTCCTATCTTTTTAATACCCATTTTAACCTCTGCTGTAATCACTCGGGTGCCGAAGA
>JAYEGA010000092.1:0-34100 GCA_034658835.1 Thermodesulfobacteriota bacterium | reverse complement strand
AGGTATGGACTACAAGCTGATCGTTGACAGATTAACACGAAAGATTAAAGAAAAAATACTTTTAAAAGCCCTTGAACTGAGCGGAGGAAACAAAACAGCCGCCGCAAGATTTTTATGTATTTCACGTTACTCGTTTCTTCGTGAACTGAAGAAGATTGATGAAAATGCAGGGTAATGTAGTCCAGAGAATTGACGTGCATAATTAGCACAATAGGTTCAGTTTACGCACACCACTCCAAGGCAAATTCATACAAGCTCCTCCTGCATTATCAGACTTTACAGTGCTGTTATCGCACAAATTCACATTTGTTCTCACCAAGCTTATCTTTTATTTATCAAATAAAAAATTTTTTTCATTTAAATCATCGAGAAATTACTTTATAACATCTTGACTTTACGTCTATTCCGCAAATGTATGAGACAGACGCAGAAATAGTGGAAGGTAAGTTTCGACTTGGCATTATTATTGTAGGAAAAAACTCAAGTAAAGTGAAATAGAGGCCTTCGGGTGATAATAATGCCCTTGAATCCAATTTATAGATAATATAATATGAGGTTTTCTAAGAGGATGAGTGCTCGAAGGTCTCCAAAAAATTGGAATACGTTGTGAAATTATTGAGGATAATAAAAAAGTTAAATGAAGAGGGGTAAAAAAAAGCATATTAAGCCCAGTGATGTTGAGGGAAATTTATTATATGTAAAAGACGATGAGGAGCCGGAATCAGGTTTTTTCATTTCAACAGAAAATAGTGAGATTGGTGAAAAGATAGTTGAACAAACGAAGGGGGAAGTGAAGGTCGATAAAAGTATTGACTTCTTTCTTAGAGAATCTTCTTTATCTGATGATGATAGCGACTAAGGAAAGAGATCTTTGGGATATTATGTATGGTGGGTGGTTTTTGTTCCCTCCTTTCCATCCACCTACCCCCTTGAATATAATCTGAGGAGAGGAATGGTACTTGTGTTATCTTCTCAGTCTTTATATTATGGTGGATGGTTTTTAAGGTTCCCTCCTTTCCATCCGCCATTTTTTATTCCTGATTTCTGCCAACTGAACCCTGCAAGCTGTTTTTCAGACATTAAATCTGAAGTAAATGATATTACCATCCAAGATTATATAATCCTTCCCTTCGGCGTGTAGCAGCCCCTTCTCTTTTGCCGCAGATAAACTGCCAGCTCTGATGAATTCATCGTAATGGATGATCTCTGCCCTGATAAAACCACGTTCCATATCTGAATGTATCTTTCCGGCGGCTGCAGGTGCCTTGGTACCTCTGGTGATTGTCCATGCTCGGAGTTCCGGTCCCACCGTGGTATAAAAGGTGATCAATCCGAGGATGTCATAACCTTCCCTGATTAATTTCCTGAGCCCGGATTCCTCGAGACCAAGATCAGCAAGGAATTCTTTTCTTTCGCCCTCCTCGAGTTCTGCTATTTCTGCCTCCATATCGCCACATATTGCAATTACATTTGATCCCTCTTTTTCGGCAATATCCTCAACATTTCTTATGTAGTCTTTTCCTCCCTTGAGAACCTCCTCGCTGACATTGACAACATACAACGTTTTTTTTGCGGTTAGCAGGTAAAGTTCTCCGAAAGCTTTTTTCTGTTTCTCATCAAGATCGATATTTCTTGCAGCGACACCCCTTCCGAGGAAATCCTGTATCCGGTGACAAAAATCAAGTTCCACATGTGAGGCCTTATCTCCCGTTTTTGCCTGTTTTTCGACCTTTGCAATTCTTTTTTCCACCGTTTCAAGATCCGCCAGTATCAGTTCCATATTTACGATTTCAATATCGCGTGCCGGGTCAACTGTACCATCCATATGAGCAACGTTGGGGTCATCAAAGCAGCGTACTATATGAACAATGGCGTCTACGTCTCGTATATGTCCGAGGAATTTGTTTCCCAGACCTTCTCCCTTGCTGGCTCCTTTTACAAGACCGGCAATATCAAGGAACTCCATGGTAGTGTATGTTGTCTTCGGGGGCTTGATGATCTCCGCGATTTTTTCAAGTCTTTCATCGGGGACATGAACTATCCCGACGTTGGGATCGATTGTGCAGAAGGGATAATTTGCCACCTCTGCTCCGGCGGCCGTGAGCGCGTTGAAAATGGTGGATTTACCCACGTTGGGAAGCCCAATGATGCCACATCTGAAACCCACGATATAGCCCCTTTCGAGTTCTCGGTTGAATGTAAAGCTTGTTCCCGGCTCTGATTGGGGACAGGAGCAGACCTTACTTAACGGTTTATTCTAAAATTCGAAATACAAAGCACGAAATTCTAAACAAATCCGAAATACAAATTTTCAAATGTCCAAAGCGATAAATTTCAGATACTATATCTCACTTCAGTTTGTTTAGCCATTTGTTTTTGTCATCTGAAGTTTTAAGATTGGGAAATTGGTTCGGATTTCGATATTCGGATTTGAATAAAAAAAGGGGGGGCTGGATTTAATCCAGCCCCCCCTTTTACGTTAGTGGTTTAGTAGATCATTTTATAGATAGCGACGATAGCCGGACATGTAACAAGTGACACAACCGCCATCAGCTTGATCAGGATGTTCATGGAGGGTCCGGATGTATCCTTGAAGGGGTCGCCAACGGTGTCACCAATGACACTTGCCTTATGGGCATCGGAACCTTTACCGCCAAAATGGCCCTTTTCTATATACTTCTTGGCATTATCCCAGGCGCCTCCGGCGTTGGCCATGAAAAGACCTAAGATCACACCGGTAAGTGTTGCTCCCGCCAGAAAACCGCCAAGGGCTTCGGGACCGATAAAAATACCGACCAGAATAGGCGCCAGTACCGCGGCGCAACCGGGGATGACCATCTTTTTCAGGGCCGCTGTGGTGGCTATATCCACACACATATTGGTGTCCGGAGGCGTTGTGCCTTCCATAATGCCGGGGATATCTCTCCACTGCCTTCTGATCTCATTGATCATTTCAAACGCGGCATCCCCCACCGCTGTCATCGTCATGGCGGCGATCAGACACGGAACCAGTCCTCCTAAAAACATACCGGTGACCACGTGTGCTTCGTTCAGATTCAGGGCAAAATTCTCGAAACCAGGAAAGGTTTTTACGGTTGCGGTGTAAGCGGCAAACATGGCCAGTGCGGTCAGCGCCGCTGAACCTATCGCGAAACCTTTACCTATGGCCGCGGTTGTGTTACCCACGGCGTCCAAACCATCGGTGATCTCTCTGACTTCCGGCGGCATGTGGGCCTGCTCCGCGATACCACCGGCGTTATCGGCAATCGGGCCGTAGCTGTCTACAGACATCGTCATTGCTACTGTTCCGAGCATTCCGACACCCGCGATCGCGATACCGTAAAGGCCGGCGCAGATATGGGAGAGCCAGATGGCAATGGCGATAAAGAAAACAGGAGTGGCAACGCTTTCAAAACCGACTGACAAACCGCTGATTATGGTTGTCGCGGAACCTGTCTGTGAGGACTCGGCTATTTTTACGATAGGTCCGCGCGCGGTATAGTATTCTGTAATGGCTCCTATCAACATACCGCAGACGATACCCAGCAGAATCGCCCAGAACGGGCCCAAAGCACTTATCATATGTGATTCTTTCAGATACTCTGCTGACATCCCCGCGGTCATCTTCTTGACGATCAAAAAACTGGCGATGATAAACAGAATACCCGCTATATACAGTGAGTTGCTCAGGGCGGATTGCGGTTTCATGTTTTTGAGGAAGTTGAAGAGACCGATCCCTATGATGGAACAGACAAGGCCTGCCATGATAAAGAGCATAGGCAGTTGCATCCATACTATCTTATGTGCCCCCATTGTCGCGCCTATCGCTATCGCCGCGATGACCGAACCGCAGTAGGATTCATAGAGGTCAGCGCCCATTCCTGCGATATCACCCACATTGTCGCCGACGTTATCGGCGATAACACCCGGGTTTCTCGGGTCATCTTCGGGAATACCGGCCTCAATCTTTCCCACCAGGTCGGATCCCACATCGGCCGCCTTGGTATATATGCCGCCGCCAACACGGGCGAACAGCGCGATCGAAGAGGCGCCCATGGCAAAGCCATTGATTACCACAGGATTTTTTTCTGAAAAGAAATAGAAGAATATGCCGAGTCCGAGCAGCCCGAGACTGGCAACGGCCAATCCCATTACAGACCCGCCGAAGAAGGCCACGGTCAAGGCTTTAGCCTGGCCGTGTTCCCCAGCGGCATGGGCCGTCCTGGCATTGGAGTAAGTTGCCGCCTGCATACCGACAACTCCTGCAAGCATCGAACCGAGTGCACCTGCCAAAAAGGCCACGGCCGACATCCTTGACTCCAGAGCGAAAAAGAGTATAATAAAGACAACGACAATGAATATTGCTATGATTTTATACTCCCTTTTCAAGAATATCATGGCGCCTGAGTGTATCTTGTCCATGATATCCACCATGGTTTCATTTCCGGGGGAAAACTTCATAACGTATCTGTAAATAAAAAACGCTAATATCAACCCGATAATTGCCAATAATGGTCCGTAATTTACTAAGTTCCCCATAATCTCTGCTTATACCTCCCCATTTGATTTATTATTGAACGAAATTGAACATTTTTCAAAGCTCTCCATATGGGTATTGTTTAGTCTTCGGCTTCCTCAACGAAAACTCGTACCTTCTCCGGGGCAGAAAGCAGAGAATCTATCATCCCATCCATTAACAAGTTCTTCCGATCCGTTTCCCACGTTCTCCATGCTTCAATGGTTGTCCATGTGCTGATGATCATGAAGTGTAAGGGATCACCCATTTCCCTGAGCGTCTCACCGGAAATGTAGCCACGGCGGTGCACCGCCCCTGACCTCAAATCCTGTATCAGGTTCCTGAGTTGATCCTCTTTGCCCGGCAGACAGTGTCTTTCAATCATTACTCTTATCATGTTTTTTACCTCCCTTACAACCTGTTCTTAACAATATTATCCACAACGGAAGGATCTGCCAGGGTGCTTGTATCTCCCAGATTGCTTATATCATCTGCCGCAACCTTCTTCAATATCCTTCTCATTATCTTTCCGCTTCTCGTCTTCGGAAGAGCATCCGACCACTGTATCTTCTCCGGTGTGGCGATAGGACCGATCTCTTTTCTTACATGGGCTATAAGTTCTTTTTTCAGCTCATCCGTCTTCTCCACACCGGCATTGAGAGTAACGTAGGCATAAATCGACTGCCCTTTAATCTCGTGGGGATAACCGACAACAGCCGCCTCGGCCACGACATCATAGGCAACCAGGGCGCTTTCGACTTCTGCCGTACCCATTCTGTGTCCTGAAACATTGATGACGTCATCGATACGACCGGTAATCTGGTAATAACCGTCCGCATCTCTCCTTGCACCGTCACCGGCCACGTAATAGCCGGGGAACTGCTCAAAGTAAGTTTCCTTGAATCTCTCGGGATCGCCGTAGACACCCCTCATTATGCCGGGCCAGGGTTTCTTTATGACAAGGGCGCCGCTTGCGACCGTTTCTTCAAATTCTTTACCCTCATCATCTACAAGGGCCGGCCAGACACCCATGTATGGAACGGTAGCCATGCCCGGTTTGATATCTATCGCGCCGGGAAGCGGTGTTATAAGAATTCCGCCTGTCTCGGTCTGCCACCAGGTATCAACAATCGGGCATTCTCCCCGTCCGATCAGGTTGTGATACCAGTTCCACGCCTCGGGATTGATCGGCTCACCCACCGTGCCAAGGATTCTTATAGAGGATATATCCGCACCCTTCACCCATTCATCACCCTCTTTGGCGATTGCGCGGATGGCTGTGGGAGCGGTATAAAAGATATTGACCTTATATTTTTCCACAACCTGCCAGAAACGGCTCATATCGGGATAGTTGGGCACACCTTCAAACATTACCGAGGTGGCGCCGTTACAGAGCGGCCCGTAGACAATATAGCTGTGTCCAGTGACCCAGCCAATGTCTGCGGTACACCAAAAGATATCATCCTCATGATAATCAAAGATCATCTTGTGGGTATAGGCAACGAAGACAAGATATCCGCCGGTGGTGTGCATAACCCCCTTCGGTTTTCCTGTGGAACCTGAAGTATAGAGGATAAAGAGCGGGTCTTCCGAATCCATCCACTCCGGCTCGCAATCGGCATTTACTTTTGCCATTTCATCATGCCACCAGAGGTCTCTTCCTTCGTTCCAGTCACACTTGATCCTGTCGCCGACCCTGTTTACAACAATGACCTTCTCCACGGAGGGACAATCTTCAAGCGCCCTATCACCTTTTGCCTTCTGGGGGACCGCCTTGGCTCCTCGAAAGGTGCCGTCACAGACCACCAGAAGCTTCGATTCACTGTCCTGAATTCGATCTCTTAGCGCATCCGAACTGAATCCGCCAAAGACGATACTGTGGATAGCGCCGATACGGGTGCAGGCCAGCATCGCAATCGCCAGCTCCGGAACCATCGGCAGGTAGAGACATACCCTGTCCCCTTTCTTGATGCCGTGTGACTTGAGGACATTGGCAAACTTGCAGACCTCTTCATGGAGCACCTTGTAAGTATATGCCTTGTCTTCGCCGGGCTCGTTGCCCTCCCACTGGATGGCTATCTTATCCCCTCTGGTCTCAAGGTGCCTGTCAAGGCAGTTGTAAGAAACGTTGAGCTTCCCGCCTTCAAAATACTTGACATATATAGGACCCTTATTTACATCGAAGTTGTAATCTTCAACACTGTCCCATTTCTTGAACCATTCAACATATTCATCCGCAATCTCACCCCAGAAACCTTCGGGATCTTCAAGAGAACGTTTGTAGAGCTTTTCATACTCATCCCTGCTCTTGATATACGCCTTTGCCCTTGCCGCCTCCGGCACCGGATAGATATCCTTTAATTGAACTTTTTCTTCTTCACCCATTTGTTAACTCCCTCTATTTTCATTTTTTCCTCTTTTATATTTATACCAAGTTGCATTCATTTTTACCTTTATAAACAGGCGAGGACGCCTGTCCTACCAACAAGTAGGACAGGCATATCACCCCACAGAGTCGCCCTTGAATGCAACTTCGTATTAAGTTGAAAGTTTTGGATTAAACAATCTACAATGCTGGTGTATCTTGAATAAAAGGTCACATCAACAAACAGAATGTCATAAAAACCTTATATTCCCAGGAATGCCTCTTTCACGTGATCATTATTCATCAATTCCTTGCCTGTACCTTCGAGAACTGTTCTTCCGTTTTCCAGGACATAGGCCCGGTCGCACATGGCCAACGTCTGCCTTACATTTTGCTCAACCATAAGAACCGTTACCCCTTCTTCATTGACCTTTCTTACCATATCGAAGATCTGTTCCGTCAGGAGCGGTGAAAGACCCAGGGACGGTTCATCAAACATCATCAGCCTTGGGTGACCCATCAGTCCTCTACCCAAAGCCAGCATCTGCTGCTCACCGCCGGAAAGCGTTCCTGCCATCTGTTTTCTTCTCTCACCCAGTATCGGGAAAAGCCCGTACACATAATCCATAGTTTTATAACGCTTCGCATTAGCCCCACCACGAAGTGAACCCATGATCAGGTTCTCCTCTACGTTCATATCGGGAAATAGACGCCTCGCTTCAGGAACATGCACGATGCCATACTCAATAATTTTATTGGCCGGCAATTGATCCAGGCGAACACCCATGAACTCTATCGTCCCATTCCCTGGCGTGAGTATCGAGGATATGGTCTTGAGTGTGGTGGATTTCCCCGCCCCATTGGCACCCACCAGAACTACGATCTCCTTTTCCTTTACATGAAAGGTAATATCCCAGATAACCTGCAGATCTCCATAAAAAACATTTATATTGTTAACCTTTAGCATAACTCACCTCCCAGATAGGCTTCAATCACCGCCGGATTGTTGGCAACCTCTTCAGGTGTACCTGCAGCAATAGTCTGGCCGAAATTGATAGCATGGATGCGATCCGATATGGTCATAATTACTTTCATTATATGTTCTATAATCAGGATCGTAATGCCGTTATCCCTTATCTTTTTAACCAGTTCAATTGCCTCATCCAACTCTCCAGGATTTAAGCCAGCCGCAGTCTCATCAAGAAGTAAAAGTTCAGGTTTTGTAGCAAGGGCACGGGCAATCTCAAGCCGTTTTCTTCCCGCTATTGGAAGACTCTTTGCCTGCTTATCCTTTTTATCTGTAAGATTGGTAAATTCCAATACCTCTAATGCCTCCTTCTGGGCTTGTCCTATGGTATTGACACGGCAAAAGGCAGACGCTGTAACATTTTCCAGCACCGTCATCCTCGCAAGGGGTTTCACAATCTGGAAGGTACGACCTATACCAAGATGACAGACCTTGTAAGTCTTCAACCCCTTTATACTTTTTCCTTTGAAAAAAATATCCCCGGAAGTAATTGGAAAGTAATTATTGATACAATTAAAGGTAGTGGTTTTTCCGGATCCGTTCGGTCCGATAAGACCGAATATCTCACCCTCTTCTACATGGAAGGTGACATCATTTACCGCCTTGAGTCCTCCAAAGGATTTAACGAGATTTTTTATTTCAAGGAGTGCCATATATTATCTTCTCCACTTTCTTATTATGTAGATGATGTTTTAATTCTAAAAACATGCCGCTTTATTTTCGACCAGTCGCCCACAATACCATTCGCTAAAAACATTATCGCAAATATAACCAGCAGACCGAAAGCCATCGCGTGTCCCTGGCTTATCCACTTTGGAGCCAGGCCAAAGAAGGCGCTTCTGAATGTTTCCTGAACTCCCACCATAACAAAGGCACCGACAGCAGGACCCATGATTGTGCCGACTCCTCCCACTATACCGACCAGAATGGCCATAATAGATATATAGTGTAAAGAAAACACCACCTCAGGATCAATGAAGGCCATATAATTCATATAAAAGGCCCCTGCCATCCCTGTAAAAAAGGCACTTACCATAAGGGACACATTTTTATAAAGCGTTGTATTTATACCCAGGGATTCTGCAGCATCCTGATCCTCCCTTATGGAGACAAAATAATATCCCCATTTGGACTTCATAATGAGATGTATGACATAAACACAAGCAAAAGCTAATAATAACGCGAGGTAATAATAGGGAAGTTTGCTTCTAAAAGTCTGAATGATGAGAATCCCTACCATCCCCTCGGTCAGGCTTTCCCAGTTGGTAGCAATGAGTCTGAATATTTCGCCCCCAGCGAGTGTCGCCAGGGCAAAATAAGGACCCCTCAATCTGAAACAGACCCAACCCACAAAGAGCCCGATCAACATGGCTAAAATACCTCCAAACGCCATACCCCACCAGGCGGATATTCCCAGCTTTGTAACCAATATGCCGGCGGTATACGCGCCGACACCGAAAAACATGGCATGTCCGAAAGATACCTGACCGGTGTATCCTGCCAGAAGGTTCCATGAAGAACCGATTACAACCCATATAAAGGCAAGGATAACCAGATGCTGGTAGTAATCAGAACGGACTATCAAGGGGAAAGCTAAAAGAACAACTCCCAGAATAATTAATGTAAGATTTTTTTTCGTCATAGTTCTATTTCCTCTATGATTTAATAAGACGTTTTATACCAACCAAACCACCGGGTAAGAACACCAAAACAAGTACAAAAATCAAAAAGCCGACCATATCTTTATAACCCATACCGATATAAGTCGCGCCAAGAGATTCCGCAATACCCAGGGTAAGTCCGCCAAATATTGCCCCTACAGTGCTTCCCAGGCCTCCCAGTATACAAATAACAAATGCCTTCAGGGTAAAGGGTCCTCCAATATCAGGAAAAAGATAATAGATTGGTATCAATAAACTTCCAGCCGATGCTACCAATGCCGAACCCATCCCGAAGGTTATGATTGTAATACGGGTGCTGTTTACACCCATCAAAGTTGCAGCTTCTTTATCCTGGGCAGTAGCACGGATGGAACGACCGGTGTCCGTCTTGGCAAGGAACCAGAAAAGCGCCACCGTAATGACAACCGCAAAGATAAAGGCAATACACATGGGCACATTTAAAGAAATATTACCAATAAAGAAAGCTGAACCGCCGTACGGCGTTTTTACACACTTATAATCCGAAGAAAAAATAAACCTGGCTATTTCAGCCAGGACCATGCCGATTCCGACGGTCATCAAAACCTGGTTTTCAGGAAGAATGGATTCTACTTTCATCAATGGATTCAACAGATACTTCTGCAAAAAACAGCCCAGGAGAAACAAGGCCGGCATGGCAACAATCAGTGAAAAATAGGGATCAACATGCATATAAGCGGATAAGACAAAGGTGATATACATGGCCACCATCATCAACTGTCCATGGGCGAGGTTTATAATTCCCATGACACCCATGATCAGAGACATACCTATTCCGATCAGGCAGTAAATACCGCCTATGAGAATCCCAGCTACGAGCGTTTGGAGAAAGACATCCATCTGAAGTTCCTCTCATAAAATTTTTTATAGGGTGAACTACCACCGGGCAATCTCGATGGCGGTAGCTCACCCTTGTTAATTATTTGTTTAGTATCCCCAGATTTTCAGCCAGTTCACAGGATAATTGAATTTTTTCGTCGCATGCTTGGTAGGCCAGACCAGTTCCAGGTTACCATCGAGCCACTGTACCACATAGGTAGCTGCTATATTCTGGTTTTTCAGTTTACCCCAGGTAGTGAATTTAACCGGCCCAAAAACCGTCATCATGTCTGTTTCAGAAAGCGCCTTCTTGATATCGGTATTCTTGAATGATTTAGCCCTCTTAAGAACATCAGCGATCACATAGCACGCAGAATAAGCCTCTGCTCCATGATACTCGGTCGGTCTGTTATACTTTGCCACGAATTTATTATAATAATCCATGGCCCCCGGGAAAGGAAGAACCTGGTGCCAGAGTGTAGCTGAAATGACTTTATCTGCAGCTTTCCCTGCATTGTCAACAAATTCCGGAAGTGTAAAACCGGCGGCTCCACCGATAAACATCTTCGGCGTCAATTTCAATTCTCTTGCCTGCTTCATAAGGAGAGAGGCATCCATAATATAGGACACCATATAGACGATATCGGGATTGAGTCGTTTAATCTGGGTTAAAACCGGTTTATAATCAATTCCGCCATGCTCATACCCCTGCTTTAAAAGCACCTTAATCCCCAATTTCTTACAGATTTTTTCAAATTTTCCTGCACCCTTGGTCCCAAAGAGAGAATTCTCATAAAGGATGGCCACTGTCTTTGGTTTTACTTTTTCAATAAGTAAACTTGTAACCGCATCCGCATAATGGCTTACAGGCGGATTCAACCGGTAAATCCAATCCCACCCTGAACCGGTAATTTTATCCGCAGAACCGGTATTGACAAGAAAAGGCATTGCATTTTGCTGGCAGACACCGGAAACAGCGTAGGTTACTGAACTGCTGTATCCACCGCCAAGCATAACAACCTTGTCTTTGGTAATAAGTTTTTCAACAACGGAACGGCCAACATCCGGGCGCCCCGTATCATCCTCCATAACCAGGATCAATTTTTTTCCATTGATACCGCCTGCCGCATTAATCTCTTCCAGAGCCAGATCAAAAGAGAGCTTCTCAATCTCTCCAAATTTGGCCTGAGGACCGGTAAGTGGAAGAACAATACCCACCTTTACTGTTCCTGCAGCCATGGAAGAAGATACCCCGAAAGTGAAACACAGGGTAACCGACAAAAAGATTACCATTAAAATTTTTGAAATTCTCATAATTACCTCCTCCTTTTAGGTTAGGGTTAGTAATTCAGTTTAAAACTTTACCTTCAAACCTCCCAAACTTTCATATACATTATAATTTATAATTTTATTAAAATCAACAAGAGTGGTGAGGTGATTTAGAGTTTGACGCTATCATGTGAGAAGTGAGTTGAAAATCGGATAGATTCTGATTTTTCTGTAAGAGATTTTCTTACGTAGCGTGGGGGTTCTGTGCCCGTAGCGCGGGGTCTCTGTGACCGTAGCGCGGGGTCTCTGTGCCCCACAGAGGGCACGCTACTGGTAAATATTGAAGAACATGAACTACTTACAACATATTTGCAAATTTAAGTTCCTCGGAAAAATTATGACTCAATAAGCCCGTTTTGGATGGCAAAGCGTGAAAGTTCCGCATTGTTTCGCAGATTGAGCTTCCTGAGTAATCGGGATCGGTAAGTATCCACAGTTTTTATGCTTATGTGATAGGCTTCGGCAATCTCGCTATTGGTCTGGCCTAAAGCCAGACACCTCAGTACCTGAATCTCTCTATTGGATAAATTATCCAAAGGAGACGTGCCACGTGTTCCTTTGGCAACGCGCAGCGCTAATGACTCGGCTGCTGAATCACTGAGGTAGCGCCCACCGGCATGAACCTTTCGAATGGCATTCACCAGCTCCTCCGGTGCAGATCGCTTGGTAATATATCCCATGGCCCCCGCTCCTATCGCCCGAACCACGTATTGCTCTTCTTCATGCATGGTCAGGATGATAACTGGTAGCTCCGGACAGTAAGAATGAAGTTGACTGATGACTTCCAACCCATCTATACCGGGCATGGAGATATCAATGACAGCCACATCAGGTCGTGTTTTCCGTACCTGTTTAATTGCCTCATGGCCGTCGGCTGCTTCCGCGATCACTGCCATATCGCCACTTTCTTCAACGATACGGCGAAGACCGGCTCGAACAATGCTATGATCATCTGCCAATAGAACTTTGATCAATGGACTACTCCGTTCTGGTCATGGACAGGCGCTCTAAAATAGACCTGAGTACCTTTCCCCTGTTGTGACTGAACCTCCAGGGTGCCGCCAACCAGATTGGCACGCTCGCGCATCCCTATTGTTCCCAGACAGTCAGATTCCGAAATACTCCGCACATTAAAGCCACGGCCGTTATCTACCACTGTAAGAGCTAATATTCCATCTTCTGCTTCCAGGGTAATATCTACACGGGTAGCATGAGAGTGACGAGCCACATTGGTCAAAGCCTCCTGGGCAACTCTATAGGTTGCCGTAGCAAGAACATTATTTATGTGCGGCACATTCAGATGCTCAAAAAAACAAGCAAGCCCCGTGCGTTTCTCGAAATCCGTTGTGTACCACTCCAGCGCATCGATGAGTCCCAGGTGGTCGAGCACTCCCGGGCGAAGGCGAGTTGCCAGGTCTCTGACCTCATCAATGGTCTTATCGATAAGGTTACACATTGTCAGAGTTCGTTCCACCATTTTGGGGTCATTTTCACCCAGACCTTTCATAAGCCACACACAATCCATGCGCAGCGCCGTGAGCATCTGACCCAGTTCATCATGCAGTTCCCGTGCTATGACGGCACGTTCTTTTTCCTGACTGGTTATGATGCCACCAGAAAGACGTCTCAGTTGATCCTGGGCTTTTTTGATCACAGTTATATCCATTGCTATCCCGCACAAACCACGCACAGACTCATGCTCATCATAAAGAGGAAATTTCACTGAAAGATAGGTATGGATACCATCATTATGGGGAATGCTCTCCTCCACCTGTATGGAACACTTCTGCTCGAGAACTTGTATCTCATTAGCTAAAAATTGGGTGGCTAACTCCCTTGGAAGTATATCATAGTCGGTTTTGCCACTAATTTCCTTATTTCGCACACAAAACAACTCTTCAAATCGAGAATTGACCATTACATATCGATATTCTTTGTCTTTGATATAAACGACGGCAGGCATATATTTGAGAATGCTCGTGATCTCCCTTGTCTTTTCCTTTACCTGCGACTCAAGATCTTTGGAATAATGACTGATCTTTTCTTTGGCAAGTTTGAGTTCTTCCTCCGCGCGTTTCCTCTCGGTGACGTCAATCAGGACAGCCAGGGATCGTACTATATTACCTTTGCCGTCCCTCTCGGCAATGGCTGACAGAAGCACATCTATAATTTCCCCGCTCTTCTTGACAAATTTATATGGAACACCCTTGATAAAACCAGCCCTCAAAAACTCAGAAAGTACACTCTCTTCGGCCAATTGGCGCGAGTCCTCCGCTAAAAACTCAGTAAAGTTTCGACCAACCACCTCGCCGGGTTCGTATCCAAGGGTTTCTACCCAATAATCACTGACACTCACCAGCCGACCTTTGTCATCTATAGAGTGTAACATGGCAGGTGTGTTGTGATAGAGGGAACGGTATCGCTCTTCACTTTCACGGAGTGTTTTCTCGACCTTTCTCCGTTTCATGATCTCGTTGCTTGCCTGTTTATAGAGAAAGAAAACAGATAATCCGATAAAGACACATAATGCCAGAATTATATTACCCACACCACTGACCAGGGGATCAAAGACGCTTTTGGAAATTGCCCGGAAACTTCGCAAATAAATGACGTTCCAACCCGGATAATTATCAAGTTCTACCTGTTGTATCAGGTATTCATTCCCTGACTTATCAATAACACTATTCTCATCTTTCTTCAGACCGCTCCAGTTCCACGGCCCGCTACCAAATTGTCGTGTCATCGCAATCTGAGAAATTCGCTCAGGGGGAAGTTCCCATAAGAGTTTGTAAAGCCAATCCTCGCGATTGGAAATGAAAACCATGCCATGAGGATCTATAAGCACTATGATTCCTTCATAAACGTGCTTAAAATCCTTTTCCAGGGGTGCAATGGACGCCTTGATGACAGCAACTCCTGTCGCGACATCCCGGTCTTCTCCATAAACCGGATGACTGTAATAGACCCCTCGCTTTCCTGAAGTTATTCCCAGGGCCATGTAGAGAGAAGTAGCGCCTTCGATAGCCTGCCGGAAATATGGGCGAAAGGAATAATTCTTCCCCACAAAACTGTCAGATGCATAGCGATTACTGGAGGCTAAGGTGTTCCCACTGTGGTCTATAAGGTAACAGACGTTGACATCCAGGGTATTTTTAAAGTGATCAAGAATGGAATTTGCCTTTTTCAAAGAACTGTCATCTGGTCTGGATAGTACCTGTTGTAATTCCTTCAGCCCAGCCAACACCCTTGCCGATTTTAAATTTTCATACAGGAATGCAGAGAGATGATTTTTAATAGTTTCTAATTGTAAAGCGGTCTGTATCTCGGCCTCTTTAAAAGCGGACTCTTTTAAGGAAGTATAATAGAGATATCCTCCTGTAGATGTAGACAAAAAGGCCAGTAAAGATAAAACTATGAGAATTACACGAAGCTTCATGCCTCTTATTCCCTTACATTTAAAAAATCCTTCAACCCGGAATAGAAACTTATGCCTTCAGGTATTGTGAAGAAGCCGTCTGATATCTTTTCATTTACCAGTATTTTCACAGGCACACTTACAACCCAGAGAATGTCATTCCTGTAAAATTCTATTCGAGCGGGAAACCAGAAATCTCTTTTTACACGGGTATAATTCATATATTCAGCCCGAAGTATCACCCGCTCTCCATTGGATGTTCCAATGCCAATAAATCTTAAGGGGAAACCTGTCTCTTTTTCTGTCCATAGTTGACTGCATGGAATCTGCCCCATTCTTTCCCCTATGACAAAGGCAACCGTCCTGCCTATACGGTCAAAGGCAACCGTTCCCGTATTCACACCCAAATAATTCAGGTCATTTATCAAATCCTCAATAGATTTCGGGAAAAATGCAATCGGCAGTACTGTATCTATCTTCCTGTAGTCAGTGTCAGCTATATTCTTCACCATAGCAAGAGACTTTCTGCCACAATTGATTATAATTTCCTCTCCATAGGCAAAGTCCCGTTCCGACCGGAAAATTCCCCCTTTTTTTATATAGATCCGTTCATCTATTTCCATTCTTCCTTCGTCATATCTGTCATCGAAGATCGTTGTCTTCAATACTATCTTCAAATTATCTATTTTTCGATTTGCTTTCAGGATGGGCTGTAGGATCTGTTTTGCAGTTGGTATGTAGGCAACTCCCTGATAAGAAATTGCAAGTAGTGCAAATATTATTAGCACCACTGTCAAATTTTTCTTCATGTTACACTTTCAAGGATTAACGAAAACTTTTTAAACACGTTTAATGCAGGCTCGTCAGGGCTATTCGGAAGGAGTTGTATCTGTTGCGAGGGGCATAACACAATGTCATCTAAAAGGCAGTGAAGAATTTATTCTCCCTGCAGCTTTTCAATCTTTTCCTGTTTTGTTTTGCATTTTATACAAAGGGTAGTTACCGGTCTTGCCATTAATCTCTTCTCAGATATCGACCCGCCGCATACATCACATATTCCAAAAGTTCCCTCATCGATACGCTTGATAGCTTCCTGCATTTTCATGATTAATTTTCTTTCCCTGTCCCGTATTCGAAGCTCAAAATTCCTTTCAGATTCGAGTGTTGCCCTGTCGGTCACATCAGGAAAATTTTCTTTACCATCAGTCATTTCTGTAACGGTTTTCCCAGCTTCACCTAACAGGCTTTCAATTTTCTGGGTCAGAAGATTTTTGAAATAGTCAATCTTTTCAGGTTTCATTGGTCAAGTAATCCGCCTCTTACATAAATTTTTCAACGTACATATTAGAAGAAACAATATTATCTATATAATCTTCCTGTTTTTGTAAAGGAAAAAAATATGGCTCGTAATAAATTAAATTCCTTTTTCTATTTTGTATTAGAATTCCATGCACTTTTCACTTTCTCAATAATGTTTGTCGTTGATGCTCCTTTAATCTCAGGAATAATAACAACCTTTCCTCCCTGTTTCCTTACAGACTCTCGCCCAACTACGTCTTCCTCTGACCAGTCTCCACCCTTAACGATAATATCAGGTTTCAGACATTCAATCAGTTCAAGAGGAGTATGTTCGTTAAATATGGTGACATAATCCACAGATTCGAGGGAGGACACAACATCCGCTCTTTCATCCTCAGGAATAAGAGGTCTCCTCTCACCCTTGATCGCTTTTACGGATAAATCACTGTTCAGGGCAAGTACCAGCACATCTCCCAAATTTCTTGCTTTCCTGAGATACCTTGTATGTCCAACGTGGAGAATATCAAAACAGCCATTGGTAAAAACGATCTTCTTCCCATGGGTCCTATGTTTGTCAAGTATTTCCTTCAGTTTCTCCCTTGAGTAAATTTTACTCATAACTAAATACATCCTGTAACAATGGTTAAGAAAGCTTTAAAAATAAAACATCACTAAACTGCCCTGGCAAGTGTAAGAACTGCCACTTCCTCTACGCCATTTTTGACTAATACCCGTGCACATTCCCTGATAGTACTACCGGTAGTATAAACATCATCTATCAACACAACTCTTTCCCCATCTATTCTTCCCCTGTCTGTTACTTCAAAAGCCCCTTTAACATTCGTGCTACGCTGTTTCTTGCCCAAACCGGTTTGCGGTTTTGTATGGATCGTTCTTTTGAGTGTTCCAAAATCTAAATGTATAGAGTATCTCATCGCAATCTCTCTTGCCAGTATAAGGGATTGATTGAACCCCCTCTCCTTTAATCTCCCCTGATGCAGGGGCACAGGCAAAATCAATGAATACCCCTCTATGTTGAAAGAATCATATTCAAACTCCGCCATCAATCTCCCCAGGGTTTCACCCACAGCTATTTTCCCTTTATACTTGAACCGGTGGATGACATCCAGAAGGGGTTCCTCAAATTTTCCCGCTGACCTTGCAACGGAAAAATACTGTTTTGAGGATGTGCACTCCCCGCAAAGATGATCTGTGCCCTCATAGTTGACAAAAGGAAGGCCACAACATGAACAGATAGGCGCTTTGACAAAACTTATTCGAGAAAGGCACTCAGAACAGATACGAATTCTTTCGTTGTTACTCAGAACAATACCACATACCACACACCTTGAAGGAAATATAATATCTGCGAGACCTGTCAGAACGTTTTTCAATATCACCACTCAGTCGGCCGATAGCTGAACGCTTGCAACTATAACATAAACATACCTTTATCGAGGGAAGTCAGCTTATGGTCAACATTTCCGACTTCCATCCTGGGTGCATCTGACCACAACCTTTCAATATCGTAAAACTCTCGTGTAGGCTCATAGAAGACATGTACTATTACATCACCATAATCCATAAGTACCCACTCCCCAAATTTTTCACCTTCAATTCCAAGAGGAAGTGTCCCTGATTTTTTCAAATCTCCCTCAATAGACGATGTAATTGCCTGAACCTGCCTGTCAGAACTTCCACTGCAGATTATCATACAATCGGTGAAGGATGATATCGCTTTTACATCAAGGATTATAATATCTTTAGCTTTCTTTTCTAACGCAGCATTGATGCACTGCAGGACTATTTTTATTGTATCTTCACTTTTTCTAATAGACATTACCTCCTTTGTAATGACTGAAATATATAAATTGTCAAAAG
This sequence comes from Thermodesulfobacteriota bacterium, assembly GCA_034658835.1. GTDB lineage: Bacteria > Desulfobacterota > Syntrophia > Syntrophales > JADFWA01 > JAUSPI01. The sequence continues at coordinate 15,749 of JAYEGA010000092.1, read as the reverse complement.
TAACACCACCCTGTTTTTAATTATCTATAATCTTATTTAATCTTTTTAATATCTTATGTCTATCATAACTTTACTAACAGAATTTAAAAATGGTGTCAATCCGAAATTGGCAGTTGTTTAAAAATGGACATTATGGTAGAAGCTTTACCTCTATGTTTTTCAATGTGAGACCTTTGAAAACAGGTATTGAAAATGCGTGGTATTATAAATAGAGTTCAGGTAAACATTCCCTTACATATCCTATATGAAAAGCATCTTCCAACCATCATAAAAGAGAGAATCAACCCGGAGATCAGCTTTAATTATTTTGTCCTTGACCATTTCAAAAGAGAAGATTTAAAGAAAATTGCGAATACTATTATGGAGGCGGGATTAACAATCACCATGCATGCCCCATTTATGGACCTCAGACCCGGAGCAATCGACCCAAAGATAAGGCAGGTATCCATAGATCGCCTCAATCAGTTTTTTGAAATTGTCCCCTATTTCCAACCAGAAGTTGTTGTATGTCATGCTTCCTTTGATGAAAAATATTATGTCGGATGCGTGCAGAGGTGGATGGAAAACAGCATCGAAACATGGAGGCAATTCTTGCCAATTGCCCGTGAGATGAATACCACCATTACTCTTGAAAACGTCTACGAAAACAGTCCTCATTATTTAGCGTTACTCTTAGATTCTCTTAAATCTCCTTACATTCGTTTCTGCTTTGATACAGGACATTTCAATGCATTTTCCAGGGCAAGCTTAAAAGAGTGGATGGACATACTGGGACCTTACCTGAAACAGCTTCACTTACATGATAACACCGGCTTTACTGACGAACATCTGCCGGTGGGAGATGGAAATTTTCCGTTTTATGAGCTGTTTAAAATATTGGGGGAGCAATCTATCGATCCCGTAATAACACTTGAACCTCACACAGAGGAAGACCTGCGGAAATCTCTAAAAAATATTAAGGAAATGAAGCTCCTGGAAGTGAGCAAAAGGGAGGAAATATGAAAATTAGTATCGTAGGTACCGGTATTTTTGCGTAGGACGAAAGTAGAAAGATTGAGATTTGCTTAGATATTTAGTGAAAAGACTTGTATTTATGGTCCCTCTCCTTATCGGGATTACAATCATTTGTTTTACCGTCATGCATCTTGCTCCCGGTTCCCCGACAGATCTTCAAACCCAGATGAACCCAAGGGCCTCGGCCGAGATGAAGGAACGCCTCAGGTCAATGTATGACCTGGACAAACCTCTTCACCAGCAGTACCTGTTCTGGGTCGGTAAACTTATTGTCCTGGATCTGGGAAGATCTTTTTCCCCCGATCGCAGGCCGGTTGCGGATAAGATACTGGAAAGGCTTCCGATTACTATTCTCATTAATGTCCTTTCAATGATCCTTATAATCATTGTGGCCATCCCGATCGGTGTTCTTTCGGCCGTTCATCAGGACTCCCTTTTTGATAAAATTACAGGCGTTTTTGTATTCGTTGGTTTCTCCATTCCCACATTCTGGCTGGCGCTTCTTTTGATGATTCTATTAGGAGTGAATCTTGGCTGGCTCCCAATCTCAGGCATAAGGTCTTTAAACTATGAGTATCTTCCTCCATTCAGCGCTTTCATCGATCTGGTAAAACATCTTATACTGCCTGTATTTGTTTCAGCATTCGGAGGACTTGCCGGCCTCTCCCGGTATATGAGATCGAGTATGCTGGAAGTAATCAGACAAGATTACATTACAACTGCAAGGTCAAAGGGTTTAAGCGAAAGGGTTGTAATCTATAAGCATGCCTTAAGAAACGCACTCCTGCCCATTATAACCATACTGGGGCTTTCCATTCCGGGACTCATAGGGGGAAGCGTTATCTTTGAAACAATATTTGCAATACCCGGCATGGGGCAACTTTTTTACATGTCAGTTATGGCAAGGGATTACCCTGTCATTATGGGAATACTGGTAATTGGTGCAGTTCTTACACTCCTTGGAAACCTGATAGCGGACGTCTCCTACGCACTTGCAGATCCGAGGATCAGGGTAGCGTGAAAAGAGTGCCTAAAGTTTGAAGTGACTAAAGTGAGCTAAAGTTTAAACCCGAAACTCGAAACTTAACATGGCAAATTCAACTATAAAAAGAGATTTCTGGCACAGATTTTCCAAAAACAAGATAGCTGTTGCGGGAAGCGCAGTGGTGATTTTATTATTTGTCGTTTCCCTGCTTGCACCATGGATCTCTCCCTATGACCCTGGCGAAATAAATCTCCAGATGGTTCTCTCTCCCCCTTCCGGCAGCCACCTTTTCGGAACAGACCAGCTGGGACGTGATGTCTTGAGCCGCATGATCTGGGGTTCAAGAATATCCCTAAAGGTAGGATTCGTGGCCACAGGTATTGCCATAGCGATAGGGATTATTTTAGGAGCCACAGCAGGATATTATGGAAAGTGGATCGACGGCACGATTATGAGATTTGTCGATATCATGCTCTGTTTTCCTGCCTTTTTTCTTATATTGGCTGTCATAGCATTTCTTGAACCTTCCATCTGGAATATTATGATCGTTATTGGTATCACCGGCTGGATGGGAATAACTCGCCTGGTCAGAGCCGATTTTATTTCCCTGAAGGAGAGAGATTACGTGCAGGCTGCCAGGGCCATCGGCGCCAGTGATCTCCGCATTATATTTATCCATATTCTTCCCAATGCCATGGCATCCGTTCTTGTGGCGGCAACGCTCGGAGTCGCCGGAGCCATACTGACAGAATCAGCGCTGAGCTTCCTCGGAATCGGGGTACAACCACCCACACCAAGCTGGGGGAATATACTCACCGCTGGTAAAGACAATATAGATATTGCCTGGTGGCTTTCTCTCTACCCGGGCCTTGCTATTCTGATAACAGTACTTGGTTATAACCTGCTGGGCGAGGGGATAAGGGATTCCCTTGACCCAAGGCTTAAAGGATAGGGGATGAGATCACAAATACATACACACCAGAGGAGGTTGATTTAATGGGTAAAAAGAATGTTAAATATGATGGCAATCCAGATAAGAGAACCATTGAGAAAAAGTTGTTCAAAGGAACTATCTCTGAGAAAGTTTTAGAAAGATATCTCGCGCAACTTCCTGATCTATCTGATAATACTGAAGAAATTATCACAGACATAGAGGAAACAAAAGAAACATAGTAAGCGATCAGCATTCAGCTTCTTGATGAAAGATTCAAGCATGTATGATTTGAGCTGAAAGCTGACGGCTGATAGCTGAACACATATCACAAAGGGGAAAACATGTTCATTGATTCACATGCTCACCTGGAGATGAAAGCATTTGACCGTGACAGAGACAAAGTCATTGCAAGGGCTAAGGAAGCCGGTGTAGATTACATCGTTACAGTCGGGACAACGCTCAGTGACTGCAAGAAAGCCATTTCCATCGCGAACAGGTACGAATCCGTATACGCTGTAATAGGGATACACCCACACGAAGTCAAGAATATTGATGACTCGACCTACGAATCTCTTAAAGAGATATCCAGGGCTGACAAGGTAGTCGCTTATGGAGAGATCGGACTCGATTTCTTTCGCAACCTGTCTCCCAGGGATGTACAGATAAAAAGATTTGGAGAACAACTGGAACTCGCCGGTGAAATCGGGCTTCCGGTAGTCATTCATGATCGTGAAGCCCACAGGGAAACCCTGAATATTTTAAAGGAATGGAAGGGAAATCGAAGGGGTATAATTCACTGTTTTTCGGGTGATTATGAAATGGCTAAAAAATGCCTTGATATGGGATTCTATATATCAATACCTGGAACGATTACCTTCAAAAAATCTGAGAAACTTCGAGAAATAGTGGGTAAAATACCCATAGAAAACCTGCTGGTGGAAACAGATTCCCCATACCTTACCCCTCATCCCAAGCGGGGGAAAAGGAACGAACCGGCCAATGTTATCTTCACTGCCCGAAAGGTTGCTGAGATAAAGGGTTTGCCCCTTGAAGAGGTAGGGAAAATAACATCCAAAAACACAAAGGATGTTTTTGGGATTGCGTAAATTATGCTTGCTTTAACAAAAGAATGGATGTAGAGTATTTGGTGAATATCCAGGGGTGCTGATCAGGAAGTGCTGATCAGGCTGAGATAATACCCTTTAAACCTGATCTGGGTAATACCAGCGTAGGGAGCGGCAACTTAATAATTTCGCTGTAATTTTTTGTAGGGGCCATATCCCGAGTAAAGAGGATATTGGCCTTTCTTACTTTGGAGACAAGTCATGAGCGTAAAAAGGGTTCTGACCATAGCCGGGTCGGATTCCGGTGGCGGCGCTGGAATACAGGCAGATCTGAAGACGATCACGGTTTTAGGCGGGTTTGGCATGAGCGTAATAACCGCCCTTACCGCCCAGAATACTCTTGGCGTTCATGGTGTTCATGAAGTTCCGGAAGATTTTATAGAAAAACAGTTTGATGCCGTGGCCACAGATATAGGAATCGATGCGGCTAAAACCGGAATGCTTGCCACCACTCAGATATTAAAAATAATCGCAAAAAAGATAAAGGAATACGAAATTGAGAAACTTGTCGTTGACCCGGTCATGGTGGCGAAGGGAGGAGTTCCTCTGATAGAAGAAGAGGCTCAAAATTCCCTGATAAAGGAACTCATACCTTTGGCCCTTGTGATTACCCCTAACATTCCCGAGGCCGAGGTATTATCAAAAATCAAGATATCATCCGTGGATGATATGAAGAAATCCGCAGAGATCGTTTACGGCTTAGGAGCAAAAAACGTGGTTATTAAAGGCGGACATCTGACGGGAGACGCTGTGGACATTCTCTACGACGGTAAAGATTTTCATGAGTTTACCTCTGAAAGAATAGATACATTAGACACTCATGGTACAGGTTGCACATATTCTGCTGCCATTGCCACCGGGCTTGCCAGCGGAAAAACCGTATTTGAAGCCGTAAAAATGGCAAAGGAATATATTACAACTGCTGTCAGGTTTTCACTGCGAATAGGCGAGGGACATGGGCCAACAAACCATCTTGCTCCCATTTTGCAAGAGAAGTAAACTCTATAAATGCATTTAAAACACTAAACTGGGGTATGATCAATAAAAAGGAGGAGTAACATTATGGAACTGAGTGAAATTACAATATCAAAGGCAATAATTGATCGCTTTTCACAGAAATTTATGGAATACTTAGAAGTTGACACAGCCATTGTAGGCGCAGGTCCCGCTGGTCTGGTGGCGGCATATTTCCTGGCAAAAGCCGGCAACAAGGTAGCGGTATTTGAACGAAAACTCTCCATCGGCGGAGGAATGTGGGGCGGTGGAATGATGTTCAACGAAATAGTGGTGCAGGAGGAAGGCAAAGAGATCCTCGATATATTCGACATAAACACCAGAGAGTATGAACCTGGCTATTACACAGCCGATGCAATCGAATCTGTCACCACTATCTGCTCACATGCTACAAGGGCAGGAGCCAAAATATTTAACTGTATGAGTGTAGAGGATGTTATGATCCGTGAGGGATGCGTAATCGGCCTCGTTATTTCCTGGTCACCGGTGGAAATGGCAGGCCTTCATGTGGATCCACTCACTATCACAGCGAAAAATATTATTGATTCAACCGGACATGATACCGAGGTGCTTCGTGTAATTGTTCGAAAGGCAGATATAAAATTAGACACAGAAAGTGGAGACATAATGGGCGAACGCTCCATGTGGGCCGAAAAGGCTGAGCCACTGACAGTCGAAAATACGAAAAAGATTTGTCCAGGTGTATATGTAGCAGGAATGTCGGCCAATGCTGCCTTTGGTGGTCCCAGAATGGGGCCAATCTTTGGTGGAATGCTTCTATCCGGGAAGAAGGTAGCAGAACTGATTATTGACAAAGAATGAATTTTGAGTTTTAAGTTTTAAGTTACAAATTTAAACTCCATGAGGTTTATAATGACTCAATTAGAAATAGCGCGTAAAGGTAAAATTTCAGAAGAGATGGAGATATGTGCCGGGAAGGAAGGCGTTGAACCTGAGTTTATCCGCAAGGGTGTTGAGGATGGCAATATTGTGGTGATAAGAAACAGGAACCATACCTCCATTTTGCCCCTTGCCATTGGTAAGGGTTTAAAGACAAAGGTCAATTCCAATATCGGAACATCAAAAGACCGTGCTTATCTGGATATAGAGCTTGAGAAGGTAAGGATATCTGTTGCCGCGGGAGCGGACACAATCATGGACCTGTCCACAGGTGGTGATATCAGGGCAATAAGAAAAGCGATTGTAAAAGAATCGACAGTTCCGATCGGAACGGTTCCGATATACCAGGCTGCTGCCCAGATGCTCGACTCTAAAAAAGCAATAGTGGAAATGAGCAATGATGACATGTTCAGGGTCATAGAAGAAAACGGTGAGGACGATGTAGATTTTATTACCGTTCATTGCGGCGTGACACAAAGGAGCGTTGGTCTCTTAGAGGAGCAAGGACGTCAATTAGGAATCGTAAGCAGAGGAGGAACCTTTTTATCCAAGTGGATGGAATACAATGAAAGAGAAAATCCTCTCTACGAACAATACGACAGACTGCTTGAGATTGCCAAATCTTACGATATGGTTCTCAGCCTTGGTGATGGCCTGAGACCGGGATGTCTTGCCGATGCAACCGACAGGGGACAGGTCGAAGAGCTTATCAGCCTGGGCGAACTGACAAAAAAGGCAAGGGACTATGGGGTTCAGGTAATGATTGAAGGACCGGGCCATGTTCCAATCAAAGAGATTGAGGCCAATGTTCAGTTACAAAAGAGTCTCTGTAACGGGGCGCCCTTCTATGTGCTCGGTCCCCTCCCGACAGATATAGCGCCCGGTTATGATCATATTACCCATGCAATTGGCGGGGCCATCGCCGGGTCAGCCGGCGCTGATTTTCTCTGCTATGTCACCCCGGCGGAACATTTAAGACTTCCGACCCTGGAGGACGTAAAGGATGGCATTATAGCCTGCAGGATTGCTGCACATATCGCCGACATCGCCAAGGAAGTGGTCGGTGCATATGAGAAAGACTTACTCATGGCAAAATACAGAAACGAATTTGACTGGGAAGGACAGGTAAAGATATCTATTGATCCTGAAAAAGCAGGGGCTTTTCTGGAGAAAAGTGAAAGCGCGAGTGATGAGGGCTGTACAATGTGCGGTGAGTTCTGCGCGATAAAACTTGGGAAAAAGAAAACGTAAGAAAGTTCATTCTGTTTTGGAACCCAAATTTATCTTTCCGCCGCAAATCATCTTTGTTCTGCCTGTAGGAGTAACTTCTTTAACCACATCCGAGAAGGTTCTCCTCAATTCATCCAATTCATGACGGACGATCTTGCGACCTTCTTTGCCCATAGAAAGTAAACGTAAACGATAAAGAAATTTTACGAATAGCTGCTCTGGTTCCTCATGTTCCATCATACAGAAACGTCCATTACTTCTCAGGCATCTACTAATATTCTCCAGGGCAAAGAGTCGCACCTCCCCTGATAATTCATACATAGCGTGAGAACAGGTAACAATGTTAAAGGTTTCTTCCTTGAATGGAAGTGCACCTGCATCAGCAACCACAAAATGGACTCTTTTTACTTCTTTTGCCTTTTCTTTTGCTTTCTTCAGCATGCCCAAAGAAAAATCCAATCCCACCACCATGCCCTGAGGTGTGTATTGGGTCAACACTATCGCCATACTACCTGTACCCGTACAGAGATCGAGAACACAATCCGTTGACTTCACACCGCTTTCCCTTGCCAGATAATGACGTAACCATAAGCTTTGGTCCTGAGAGTGAAGTTTGATTACATAGTCATAAAAGTGAGAAAAAAAGTCATAGTATCTTTTTCTTAACTTCATAAAAAACTCGGCACACTAAAATTTTCAATCGTGGAACTGATCACAGTAGGTAGCTACTGCAACTTCCCCTCCACCGATCTTATCTTACCCTCGATGCGGCCGGCCGTTCCCTTCCTGTAGTCAGCCTTAATGGTCATATATACCCGGTCGCAATCTTTCGTAAGCTCATTGAAGCAGCGGTTCACCACGACCATGACTTCGTCCCACTCCCCCTCAATGCTCGTGCTCATGGGGCCAAGCTTATACGGTAAACCACTGTCTCTGATAATTCCCACCACTCTGGACACATACGAACTTACACTACCACCCTTGTCCAAAGGAAAAATAGACAAATCAATAAGTACACTCATAAACCCTCCTTTTTAAGACCGGAAATAACAATCCCTGATAATGATCTTACGACTATTTCACATCTCTTTCAATGGAAATGTAGGGCAGGGCTTTATTCCATTGACACACAAGGCCGTTTTTCTTATACTCCCTTCACGAAAGATGAACTATCCTGCCGGAATTCTGGTCTGTTATCATGACCATGGCATCTGCCCCCATCCAGGCCTGAATTCTGAAATGCCGGGATCGGTTCCTGATTCTGATGTCTTGAAGATGAGGAGTTGACATGAAACAATTGATTGTTTGCCTTACAATTCTGGCATTTCTGGTTCCGGGCGGAACTTTTGCCGAAGAGATGACAGGCCGCCGTATTATGGATCTTGTGAAAGAAGCGCATGATGTCAAAAATGATACGGCAGATGTCGTCATGCTGATCATTGACAAGAAAGGAAACAAGAAAAAGCGGTTTCTCAAGCGGTATGTCAAGGAATTTGAAAACGGATTAAAACGGAGCCTGATCGTATTCAGAGAGCCAAAAGATATTGCGGGCACCGCCCTCTTGACCTGGGAACTCGACGGCGGGCAGCGCAAGCAATGGCTTTACCTGCCCGGGCAGAAAAAACTCCAGCGCATGGCAAGCAACAGCCTGAAAAGCTATTTCATGGGCACAGACCTGACCTATGAAGACCTGATGCCTGATGAAATAGATGATTATACTTACACCCTCACCGGAGAGGAAACGCTGGACGGCACCGCGTGCTACGTGATCGAGATTACACCCGGGACTGAAGAAAAAGCAAAGGTAAGCGGATATGCAAAGCGGGTGGTCTTTGTGCGAAAAGATATCCTCTTTACGATAAAAATCGACTTTTACAACCGGCGGGGAAGGTTGATTAAAACTCAGACGAACCACGATCTTGAAAAACTTGACGGGAATGCCTGGACCGCGAACAAAACCCTGATTATCCGGCATAAAAAAAACCACAAAACCCTCATGGGGATCAAAAACCGTAAAACGGATATTGTTCTGAAAAACGCCGTATTCACGGAAAATTTCATTCTTTCCGGAAAATACCTTCAGTAAGAGAATAACCGGCCTGCACAGGGGTTGCTTTACTGAAAATTGACCTGTCGTTCGTACGGAGTATATTTTTTTAGCCTGAATCTGTTGCGAAATTGCAAATCGTTGCCCGGAACCGAGGCCTTTGCAGAATGTTCAATTTTGTTCAAGTTCAAGGAAGGTGAAAATTTTAACCGCAGGAATATATTGGATATTTTGAGGATTAAAATTTGAGCCTGACGCAGAAATTGGGCAAAAGGGGACGTTGTGCAAAGGTCTCGAACCGGCGACGTGACTGTCCGGGAGTTCACTGATGCGCAAAATATTGCAGTTCGGTTACGATCATCCATGGATCGTGGTCTTTATTCTGTCGGCAGCATGTCTGTTTGCCGCTTTTCAAATTCCATCGCTCAAGCAGGACCCCTCCATGGAGGGGCTCATGGTAAAAAACGATCCCGCTCGTCTGGTTTACCAAGATACCCGTGAAACGTTCGGTTCGGATCAGATCAGCATCGTCTTTGTCCGCGACAGGAACCTGTTTACACCGGAAAAGCTTGAAAAACTCGAAACACTGGTCTTGGCCCTGGAAGAGCTACCCGGGGTGACCACGGTCGAAAGTCTGTTCTCGGTAACAAATTTCAAAAACGAGGAGGGGATGCTCAGCAGCAATCCGTTGATCGATTCAATCCCTGAATCGGTGGATGAAGCCCGCCGGATACTCGAAGATGCCCTGCGGAATCCGCTGATTGCCGACAATCTGGTCTCCAGGGACGGGCAGGCGACATCGATCAATCTTTTCATCGAGCCGGAAGAGAATAACCCCGAGTTTTACCGGAACCTGGCCGAATCCGTGACCCGGCTGATCGAGCCGATGAAAAGCGATTTCAGTATCATCGACCAGATCGGCAATCCGTATCTGCGGACACAGATCTCAGATATGATGGACTGGGATATGAAGAGACTGATCCCTCTTTCAGTCCTGGTCCTCTTCGTGGCGCTGATATTAACTACCCGGTCCATAAGCGGTGCAGTCCTGCCCATGCTTACGGCCGGTATGAGTATCCTGCTGACGGCCGGTTTCATGAGCATTGCTCAAATCCCTATCAATATCCTTACCATCATCGTTCCTTCGCTGATCATCGTAATCGGCTCCACGGAGGACGTTCACCTGCTCTCCGAGTATTTTGAAGGAGTGAAGCTGAAAGGCAGCCGGAACCTGGCGATCTCCTTCATGATTTCCAAAATGGGAACCGTGGTTCTGGTCACCTCCCTCACCACCTTTCTCGGATTTTTATCCATCTGTATCAATAATATCACAATTCTCAGGCAGTTCGGTATGGCCGCCTCCTTCGGGCTTTTGGTGAATCCAATCGTTACCTGTCTTGCTGTACCCGTTTACCTGAGATTTTTCGGCCCGGTAAAAAAACCCCTGGAAACATCAGGGCATTCCCTGTTTTTCGACCGCATGGCCGACAGGATAACGTATCTGGTCAGCGCCAGGAAGCGAACCGTGTTATGGATCGTCCTGGGACTGTCCGCCGTCATCGGCGCATTCAGCATCGATGTCAGACTCGACAATGATATCGTGGGGCTTTTCAAAAAGGATTCCTCTGTTGTTCAACGAATCAGCGAAATGAGTCAGGAACTGCCAGGTGCCCAGACCTTTTTTATTCGAATCGAAGGTGGGCACGAAGGATTATTCAAAGACCCGAAAAACCTGGCCGAGATCGCTGTGATCCAGGAATTTATAAAGGAAAAAAATACGTTTGATCTTTCCGTCTCGCTGGTGGATATGATCAAACTCATTCATCGGGAAATGAGCGGGGGAAATCCGGCCTCGTACACGCTTCCGCCAACCGCGGAAAAAATATCCCAATATCTTCTCTTTGTTGAAGATGACGCGCTGGAACGGTATGTGACACCGGATTTCAGCGAGCTGAACATCCTGGTCCGCCATAATCTTAACTCTTCTCACCAGCAGGAAAAGGCTATCGGAGAATTAAAAACATTCATCGATTCAAAACTAAATCCGCATTTCAAATATGAACTGACCGGCAACAGCATCCTGACCCTTAGTGCCGCCGATTCCATAGCCGAAGGGCAGGTCAAGTCCATCAGCCTGCTTCTTTTTATCATTTTTGTCATCATGTCGGTGATGTTTCTCAATATAAAAGCAGGTTTTCTGTCCCTGATTCCCAACCTGATCCCCGTTGCCGTGAATTTCGGCATTATGGGAATCTTCTCCATTCCCCTGAATGTGGGGACCGCCATGGTGGCAGTAATCGCCATCGGCATATCGATAGACGATACCATTCACTTCATGACCCGCTATAACGCGGAAATGCACAAAGCAAAGGATCAGGAGCAGGCCATGCGGTTTTGCCTCAAGGCGGAACTGCAGCCGGTTTTTTCAACCTCCATAGCCCTGGCGCTGGGTTTTATCGTCCTGGCCTTTTCCAATTTTGTAGCCATCATCCATTTCGGAATCCTTTCGGCCATCGTCATACTGGTGGCATTCCTGAACGATGTACTGATTACCCCGATACTTTTGTCATCGACACGCCTGTTGACACTCTGGGATATCCTCAGTCTCAAGCTGAAAAAGGAGGTGATCGAGCACTCCGAATTTTTCAGAGGAATGCGGATGTGGCAGGTCAAAAAAATCGTTCTTCTCGGCCAGATCAGGGAAGCGGTTTGCGGCGAGCATATCTACCGGGAAGGCGACCAGGGAGACAGCATGTTCCTTCTGCTTGAAGGCCATGTGCGCCGATACGGCATCCAGGATGAAGCTCAAACGGAAGTCGCGTATAACCAGTTCAGTCCCGGCGATATTTTCGGCCATACTTCCATGCTGGACGAATTGCCCCGTTCTGCCGATACCCGCGCCGAAACAGACATTACATTTGTAGAATTCAGCCGGCAGAGCCTGGATCGACTGCACAGCCTTTACCCGCATATTGCCAGCCGCATCTTCAGAAATATCGCCAGAATTCTGAGTGATCAACTGGTCGTCAGCAACTGGGTGTTACGAGAGCAGATCAAATAGGAAAAATAATGAAAAAACTGATTATTGCTGCAATTTTGATTCTGACCGCCGGCGTATGGGGCGCATGTGCTTTTGCCGGTGATCCGGATATCCTGAACGAGTTGGACGCTTATCTGGAAACGGACAAAACACCAGCCGATTCATCACGTGGTATTGCCGGGCAACTGGCGGATCATTTTAGTGCGGATCTGGAACTTCGGGGGTCATATTTTTTCGATCCGCCTCCCGAATCTCCTGAGACTTATGTGGAAGTTGACGATGATCGCTTTATCGGGAAAATGCGTGCGAACTGGTCCTCATGGACGGGCAAAGACCGGTGGAGTTTCCATGCCGCGGGCTGGCTTGAGGCCGGAACTCGAGAAGGCACCTATGGAGGTGTGACCCATTTCATGACCGATCGTGATAACCAAAAAAGGTACGCGGAACTTAATGAGAGCTTTCTGAACCTTTCAAACGGCGCTGCCGCATTTACCGTCGGGAAAAAGGTCTTTAAAAACGGCATATCGACGATTTATTCACCTGCCAATCGCTACACGTCCGCCGACCTGAGCGATCCGGTGAATCCGGTTCAGATAGGTTCCTGGCAACTGGCCTGTGATTATTCACGCGGGGATACCGTCTATACAGGTGCTCTTCTTCCGTTCTACCAGGAGAAGAAAATCCCGGCAGCCGGATCGCGCTGGATCGTTTCCGACATTCCGTCCGGATACAGCCTTCCGTCCGCATATAACCTTGTGCCCGGATCGGCCGAAGAAATGCTGGAAATCCTTTATTACTATATGAATAGCCTCCTGAAAAATGGCCGGTTTGCCGATCTTGTCGACAGCGGCAAGACAATTGCAGTCAGGGAAGATCTGCCAGGAAACGGCCCCGGAGACTGGGGATGGTTCGGTCGCGTCAAAAAATCCATGGGACTATGGGACACCTTTGTATCTGCCTACCACGGTCCGGCCTTTTACCCGGTTGTCAAACTGGAAGACAGCAAGGATACCGCGACGCTCATCAAGGACACGCCTAATGTGTGCCAACTGGCCGGAGGGTTTTCCACAACCTGGAAAAATACCGAATTCCACGGAGAGGCGCTCTACAGTTACAGCAGCCACAATTATGATGACAGTTATATCGACTATGTAGGAGGATTCTGCCATACCAGTGAAAGCCTGGCCACAGGCCTTGGTCTGGAAAAAATTGACCTTGTACTTGAATATACGGGCGAAATTATTACGGCTGAGCAGGATGCCACCGACTACATTCTGAGTTCCAAATATACGCGCATCGGCCGAAACGATCTTATAGCCAGTGTACTTGTCACCGTCACGGATGATCTTTCACTGCATTATCTCTCGGATTTTACCCTTTCCGACAATGCGCATTTCCAGCGAATCGGGACCTCCCTGCGGATTATGTCGGGGCTTGTATTCATCCTTGATTTTGAATTTTTTAACGGGTCGCTGGATACTTATTTCGGCAGATGGCGCAATAACGACCGGGTTGTTACGTCCATCAAATGGAGCCTGTAGGCCGATTTCAAAAGTCTTATTCCGCGTTCTGCTTAAGTTTCAGCCGTAGCAGCGACATTGGACACTTCATCACTCCCGTTATATTGGATAATCAGCATGGTGATGTCGTCCGTCTGTGGTTCATCCTGCGAGAACTCGCGGATTTTTTCCATGACGCCTGCTACGATATCACCTACGGGGAGGCCCTTGAGCCTTTTCAGTTCGCCCTCCAGTCTCTCTTCGGAAAAGAGTTCATGACCGCTGTTCATGGCCTCGGTGACACCGTCGGAATAGATAAATATCGCATCTCCCTTGTTTAAAACGACCCGCTTCGACTGAAAAGAAAAATCTTCCATAACGCCCAGGGCTATCCCGCCGGTCATTTCAACCGCTTCGATCTCACCGCTTGCACGAATTATATAGGGAGGATTGTGGCCGCCGTTACAGTATTCCAGTGTTCCATCCTTGATATTGAGAGTCCCAAGAAAGAGTGTGACAAAAAGGAGTGACGGATTGTCCACGGAAAGGTCCTGGTTGACCTGGTTCAAGATAATCTCCGGCGTCATGTCCTTGGTGCCTCTCGTCTTTATCAGCGTTTTGGTAATGGCCATGAAGAGAGATGCGGGCACCCCCTTTCCCGAAACATCGCCCACGTTAAAACAGAGATGTTCATCGTCGAGGAAAAAGAAGTCGAAGAGATCCCCCCCCACTTCCCGTGCCGGTTCAATCGTGGCATAGAGATCAAACTCCGGCATCTCGGGGAAAGCAGGAAAGATCTTGGGCAGAATCCCCATCTGGATGTCGTGGGCTATCTGCAACTCGCTCTCTATCCTTTCCTTTGCGGCCGTCGTTTCCGTCAGATCGGCAATATACTGTTTCAGGGACTGTTTCATATAGTCAAAGGACTGGGCGAGCTTTTCCACCTCATCCCCCGTCTTGATCTCGGGAATCGATACATCGAGGTTTCCCGTCGCGATATCTTCGGTCGCGCCGGCAAGGACGCTCAGCGGCCTTGTTATCGATCGGGCAATGAACATGATGATAGCAAGAAGAAAGACGAAACCAAGCACGCCGAGGGTTATCACAATTTTATTGAGGCGCACCACATCGGCCATCAGTTCATCCTGCGGGAAGAGAACACCGAGAGACCATTTACTGGAGGAAAGCGGCGCATAGACCATCCAGCACAGTTTTCCCGTCAAGATACTGCGAAAGGGAACAAAACCCGATTTTCCATGGATCATTTCTCTTCCGATTTTTCTTAGTTCCTCATCTCCCCGAGCCTCTGCCTGGCTGAAAATGGTCTCGTTCATGACGAGTTCTTCTTTGGGATGGGTTACAAAAGTGCCGTTCTGAGATATGAGGAAACCGTACCCTGTCTTCGCTATCTTGATTGAGGCGACTATTTCCTGGAGCCACGACAGCGAAATATCGGCTGTAATGATCCCTGCGATTCTCTTTTTCCCATCCACAGTTCTGTGGAAGGGGGCCGAATAGGTGGACATGATGATGTTGCCGCCCCCCTCATCGAAATAGGGTTCGGTCCAGACAGGCTGATCCAACTCTTTCGGAATCTGATACCAATCCTGGAAGAAGTACTGGTATGACGCCGTTCCCAGATCGGAATACTTTATTTCACCACCGCTCTTATAAAAATAGGGGGCATATCTCTCTTTTTCGCCGTCATATGCCCGAGGCTCAAAGGCAACCGTCGACCCGTAAATTTCATTATTATTTTGTACCATGTATTTTAAAAGATTGTTGAGTTCCTCGCCGGAACAGAGCGACTGATCAAGGACATAGGTCAGATTTTTGGGAACCTTTTCGATAGAACTGAGGACAACGTCGATCTGATTCACCGTCGCCCTGGCGAGATTCATCGCATTTTTTTCGACATTCTCGATGATGATTTTTCTGGAATACATGTAGTTGTAGCCGAAA
>JAYEGA010000091.1:0-7647 GCA_034658835.1 Thermodesulfobacteriota bacterium | reverse complement strand
CAGGTCTAAATAGAGAGCGCCTCCGACAGTCAGGAAGCCCAGTATTATTATAATATACAGGCCAACAGTTCTTTTCTTCCTTGTTCCTTTAACCTGGTTAAGGTCTCCGATGGCCGCATCCACTATGGATTTGTCTATTTTTGCAGTATTGTAGAGAAAAGTCACGTACAGACACCTGTCCATCAGGATATTAATTATCCTGAAATTTCCCTGGCTATACTTATAGATTTTTTGAAGGGATCCACGGGCAAGTGTAATTTCTCCTTTGTTTCCTGCCATATTTAATTTAAACAGGATGTAATTTCTTAATTCTTCCTGGTTGAGAGGAAGGGTTTCCTCCTTGATAATGATACGGCTTTTGAGCTGACGAAGCCTGGGTGAGCTTAACTTATCCATCAGTTCAGGCTGACCGATCAGCAGGATCTGTACAAGCTTATCACTGTCTGTTTCCAGATTGGAGATCATACGAATCAATTCAAGGTTTCTGTAATTGAGATTCTGGGCATCATCAATGATAATAGCGCAGTTTTTGCCATTTCTGTTTTCTCTCAGCAAGAAATCACTCAAAATCTTCATCTGATCGGAGAGTTGCAAACTATCAGTATGTAATCCAAAGTCTCTGTTAATCTCTCTCAGCAGCTCAACATCCCGATAAAAAGTGTGCAGAACAAGGGAAGTTTCGACTCCCTTTTCTTCGAGAGTACTGATTATCTTACGGCTGATGGTAGTCTTCCCGAGTCCAACCTCACCCGTTAAAATCATGAAACCTTTTCTTGTAACTATCCCATGCACGATCTCGGAGATTATTCGATCAATGTGCTCGGAGAGATAGAAATTCTCATAATCCGGGGCTACAGGAAATGGATTATGTTTTAGCCCAAGATAATCAAGATGTCTTAATTCTTCATTCATTGTTATCTACTATAGGCGCCACAGTAAAGCGAACAGCGATTTGTCAACGGCCTTGCCGGAAAGAGCCATTATTTCAGCTTTTGAATTAACTCAGGTATCCGGATATTGTGTGGATAAACATCCCTGAGCCTGGATAGTCTGTTTTTCGCCTCGGTCAACTGACCGGTCTTTATTTCGAGTATGGCCATATTGACACCTGCCTCGAGATCGTTTTTGTTTTTTTGCAATACCTTGTTTAATAAGGAAGCCGCCAAATTGTAGTTGCCCTGGCGCATGTGGTAGAAGGCCCTCAATTTCAGTACATAACTGTCTTTTTCACCTTTAAGCCGGGTTAGTTGATCAAGTAACTTTTCTGTTTGGGTGTTGCTGTCTGCAGTCATTGACTTTTGTATCTCTTTGACAAGACTGGTGATTTTCGCATTCTTTTCCACCTTGACCAGGTGAAGATGCTTATCTGATTTCTTTTTAGCCTCTTCTGATGATTGAATCTCTTCCGGCATTTTTTCTAATGGTTTCTTTTTTGTTGGTAGACTGCGGGAAGTTAGGAAGTAAGGTATTTTTTCCGGTATCATGGCCTTGTTGTCCCTGGAAATATCTGATGTTGCTGCTGGTGTAAATTTATCTTTTACCGGAGGGACGTGTGCTGGAAGGACATGGATAGTTTCAGTATCCCCTGGAGTGGGTGGTTTCTTGAGAGAGGCATTTTCGGCTCTTTTGGGAGAAACAGGTGTCGTGTGTCTTGCGATCCGGCTTTTCTGGCTTTCAGGGAGATAAAGTTTTACTTTCTTTGTTTCCTCAACAGAAAAATCTTTCTGGGATGATGGAACAGGAGCTGGAGCCGGTTCTTTCTGAATAACATCCCCCCTTGCCGAAGTTTCCGTTAATTCCCTGGCAGTGACTGCTTGATGCTCTTTCCTTTCTTCACTTACTGTGGGCAGGCGCTTACTTTTTCCCGTGAGATGGCCTGCGATATATATGGTGACCAGACCGGAAAGAAAAATGAAAAGGACAAGAACAAGTATTGCCAAAGGTGAAAAGAGAATTCTGCGAAATGAGTAGACATTATGAAATCTCTTTAATTTTCCAGCCTCTTTCCTGTCTTCAGGTGATTGGGATTTCAGTTTCTTTAGTGTTTTAAAAATGACACTCATAGTTGCGCTGTTTGTTGCTCACTCCTTATATGATGGAGACACGGAGAATAATAACAAGTTCGCTACTTTCATCCGACATGGACTCAGTTTTGAACAGATATCCCAACAATGGAATAGAAGAAAAGAATGGAACCCCTTCATTGCTTTTTGTTTTACGTTTACTGATGAGACCGCCAAGTATAACCACATCACCGCTGTTGAGCCCGATTGTGGCGCTTATCTCCTTGATGTTAACCTCCGGAAGGGATATATCCTGGGTCCCGATAGTTTGAGGGACGAGACTATCCCTGTCCACATCACTCTTTATAGGATTGATCAGGAGTGTTATCTTTCCGTCAGGTTCTATAAACGAAATGACACCGAGAATAAGTCCGTCAAAGACTGTGGAGACTTCAACCTCGGTAGTATCTCTATCAGTGTTTGTGTCTGTATAGGTAGTAGTCTTTATCTTTTTCTTGTATGTAATTGAGGTACCAACGCTGATTACTGCCGGCTGGCCATGTTTGGTACGGATGCTGGGATTGGAAACAATCTTGACATCTCCGAATGTATTCAGTGCGTTTATAGTGGCATCGGTTGTGAAGGGGCCTGTGATACCACTTAGAACCAGACCCTCACCCGCCGCCCAGGCAGCCCCGGTAATTCTTCTGGTTCTGTTACTATAATCTGTCTGATTCCTTACCATATCCCAGTCTATTCCATAGCTGTATCCATCCGAGAGGGTAACCTCAATAATTCTTGCCTCAATGAGTAGCTGTCTGGACATCATTTCTCTGAAATGATTTATTAACGTTGATATAGAGCAAATGACTGCAGGTGTATCTTTTACATAAAGACTGCCTGACAACCTGTTGAGGGAGTGTTTACCCTTTTTGGAAACAACCTGTTTGACCATATCTTCGACAACATCATAGGGGTTTGGCTTCTTTGCACCCTTCCCGGAAAGCTTGAAGGCCCCCGTTAATCCGGAAGCTGTCTCCGTCTCTCCAGCCCCGAGGACATCACCGCCTACATCAAAGGTGGTATCCAGATTCGTATCAAGGAAGTGCAGTTTGAATATTCTCTCCTCGAATGGTTTAATACGGATAACATTCTGATTGATTTCGTAGTAGAGATCAAAAGTACTGAGCACCTCTTTAAGTACCGTTGCAGCGGAGACCTTCTCAAAATTTAGTGTGACGAGTCTCGTTTCGTCGTTTACGCTTGGATCTATTATGAGATTCATTCCAACGGCTCGTGACAGTGAGTACAGAATTGTTTGAAGATCTTCATCTACCATGGAGAAGGAAACTATATGGTCTTCAAATGGATCGTATGCCGGCATGACAGGTTCTACATCGATCTTCCTGGGGGCGGCCTTTTGCAAAGAATCAGATAAATCTTTCTGAATTCTGTCCAGTTTCTCAGATTCTTCACTTATTTGCCCGGGAATGGAATCAGGGGACGGCTTCTCAGGTTCAAGGACAGAGGCTGGACCGAGAGCGCATCCTGTGAGAAAGAGGATAAAAATTATTGTCGACAATTTCTTTAGTATATAATGTTTCACAAATTTGCTTCCTTCCAGAATGCGATTTTTGCAGGGTGGTATTTTACATGCCACCATTGTTTATTTTGCTTCTTTCACTCTTTTTCTTTCCTGGCCGGTTGTATTCCTTCTGCAATAGATATCCACTCTTTAATTTGACGTTTGCCTATCAAAACGCGATTTGCTTCAATCTTTATGATTCTGGCGCCATCGGGGAGGTGCCCCTCCTCTGTGTAAAAGGTTCCATCAATAACACAAAACCGTCTTTTTCCTGAAGTGAAGGCAAGGCTTAGATTGTAATCCATTCGAGTCGGCAAAACGGTCTTTTTACCTCTTGACGCAAACCCCAATTTCCCCATTGGCTGATAACCGAAGATACTTAAATTTACCGGGGAGCGATCCGGCCTTTGGGGTCTTGGAAGATCTGTCATTATCTTTTCTAAATTCCCTATCTCCTTTACGAGCGATAAGGCCGGAACAGAAACAACGGGCAGAGGCTTTTCTCTACTACTTATGCGAATCTTATCTGTTTCTTTTCCATGGTCGTGGATGGCATATAAGACAGTTACTGACAATGCAAGAAAAATTAGTATGAAAGTTAAGAGCCCGGAATGTTTTCTTTTCATCGAATTTTCTTTCTTATTTTGATCAGGAATTCAGAAGAGCTGATTTCTGTATTGAATTTGCTCTCGTCTACAACGTATCCCTTTTTTCTTAAGATCTTTTCAAATGTCTGATATCCCATATAGGCTGTATCGAATGAGGTTTCTGCCTTGCCAAAAATCTCTGCCATTACCTCAGCCGTTGAATAGTCCATCTTCAGGATATTAACCTTCATGCCGGCTGAGAGGGCGTCAGAGATGTCATTAATTACCTCTTTAAAGGACGGGGCATTATGACAGTAGGCAAGATTCTGCACAAAAGCCAGTGTCTCTTTATACGGTACCTGAGGAATTTCATGAGAAATCTCCATCTTTATCTCGGACTTCCTTTTGTCCATGACGGTCAGATCTCTTTTTAGTGTATCCACTTTGTAATTATACCAGAAGAATCCGGCAAGCAGCAGAATAGCTCCTAAAAAGAATACACTATTGAGATAAGGGGTGAATTTCTGAGCATAATAAAAGATCTTTTCTCTTACAGGTGCAATCCCATCTGCTCCAGACATCATTCCCGCAGCTTTCAGAAAGGAGAGTCGGTGCTCTTCCCCGCCACAGGATATTGTTTCATCTTCTATGGAATAAAATTCACTTTTCATTTCCTCAGGCCACTCAGGCTCTATTTTACTTTTTAGCCAGGAAAGCCTGAAAACTCTGGTTACTTTAATTCGATTTTCTGCTTCTGCTGCTTTGATATCTTTCCCGACAGTGTCCCAGAGAGCAAAAATCTGATCCTCGCTTTCATCAAAGGCAACACATCGGTTGGCATAGTAGACCCTCTTTTTTGTACCAATGATCAGGTCGGCAAAGCGGTTATGCTGAAAGATGACAGCTACCGGTTCTTGAGACCGCAGTTTTTTTAAAACAGAATAGAGAACCGAAAAGAGAGGAAACAAGACGATAGAGTCTTCCTGTTCTTTGATCCAGTCGAAGTATTGGTAGAAGATTCTCGTTGGGAGGGCTGTAAAGAAAATATCTGTGGTGTTTTTACCCTTTTTCTTTTTCCAGTGAGTGATAATGGAAACAGGTTCGTCAAATTCACCCGTTTCCTGCAATCTTTTTCTTACTGTAACCTCCGCATACTTTGCAGGAGCTTCAACAGTCATAGTCCTTGAGATGGATTCCTTCATGTCTGAAACAAGCCACATATCTCCCTTGATGTCATCAAGGTCGTGGATTTGCTCAAGACTTCTTTCTGAGAAGCTGAAGGTTTCTCCGTCGAGCTCTATTCCGTATTGTTTTGAATTTTTAAACATCACTTATGCCTGATTACAAATGTTCCTTTAAGAGTCAGGAGGACGTCCCCCTCTTTGATCGATTTTGAATCAGCAGAGGCCGAAGATGGTTTGTCGGGAGCCATATTTTTATTGGATCCGATGTTGGTCTTTATGTGGAGTATCATGGGTTTGAAATAATAGGATGAGGTGCTTGCGGTTTGTAATAATATTTGTTCAACTTCCGGGAAGGTAGCGGGCTGTTCAATTTCTACATTATAGTATGCCCACCTGTTTTTCTCTAATCCTGAAGATATGGCGCGATTGACAAAGTTGCTGACACGGATCATTATTTTCTTTTTGCGTTCCATTTCCCTTTGTTGATGTTTGAGCAGACGTACCTCCCTTGTTGATACCTTCAACTTTTTCTGACCTGTGATGTAATTATTGTGGGCTGTCAGAGAGAAGTAGGCGCTTATAAGAAAAAAGATTGCCACTATAGCCGTGGTTATGTAAGATTTCATTATCTTAATTTTGGACACCACCTTTGCAGGATGACCATGGAAGTGAAGCCTCCCACCTGCAGAGAGGAGCTTCCTGGCAAGGCAATCGAAGATTCATGAGTAAAGCAAATAATCGGAAATATTGAGCGCGCCGTTGCGAACAATATATTTGTCTTATGTTGCGCCATTTACCCCGCCTGCCGCCTCCCTGTCGCGTTTGCGACGCAGACAGGTGTTCGGGACAGGCAGGCGGCAAAGGCGGAGCTTCCCGGTACGCTCCCGTTCAAAACTTAGAATTCTAATCTCAGTATGGCTGCAGAAGCATCAACCGGCTCAGTTTGAGCACTGGGCCAGGCGATATTTGTCTGCGGAGCGGTAGAATCCGCCGCATAGCGGAAATCTCCGGCACTTCCATCACTGATGTCATCAATTATTCTGTCCCACGCAATACCGAGGTCATTTGGAAAACCTGTTGGGCATGTTATGAGAATAAAGTTTCCTATAGCGGCATTATAGGAGAACTCAAGGGTGAGGGTGCGCTGAATTCCCAGTGCGTCGGCATAGGTTCTTACTAAACTCGAGCCGGTCGGTCCCTCAGAAGGTGGTGTCAGGCCGATGGCCTTGAGTTGGGCTTCAAGATTGCCAACGGTTGCCGCCGGGTTGCATTGCCCATTTCGAGTAGCGTTATCATCGGAGGCATCGTCACCGAGTATCCAGCCGGTGCGATCATAATAATTATTATACGCCAACTGCCAGGATCTGACATATTTGGTGTATAGTTTCTTTTGCTCCGCACTTTTGATAATATCTTTTCCCTTGACAATCGCGCCGATAATGATGCCGATTATAATCAGGACGATGGCCATCTCAATCAGCGTAAAACCCTTTTCACTTTTCCAGAAACCTGTCTTGTTTACATTCTCTTCCTTCATGGTGCCTAATGCCCTCCTTGTTTTGAATTTAATTCAGGATCAATTTCGGCATTTAATTATTTCACTGAGTTAGAGATCCTGAAATCCTGAACCAAGTTCAGGACATGATTCAGGGTGACAAAAAAGACTTTTTACAAATTTACTAAGTTTAATATAGACAAAGTCGTATGTCAAGAATATTATTGAAAAAACCCTCAAAACGTTTCTTCTTTCCATCTTTTCAAATCAGTTAGTGCACGTTCTGCAAAACATTTCCCCCTTTCTTTTTTTTGTGCTCTTTTCGGGAGTGGAGGGAAAAGACCAAAATTTACATTCATCGGCTGAAAAGTTTTGTGATCGGTATTTGTAATATGATG
Source organism: Thermodesulfobacteriota bacterium (assembly GCA_034658835.1). Taxonomy (GTDB): domain Bacteria; phylum Desulfobacterota; class Syntrophia; order Syntrophales; family JADFWA01; genus JAUSPI01. Next base: position 395 of record JAYEGA010000091.1, on the reverse strand, counting down.
CAGGAGAGCGTCAATGGCAGTTGTATTTGGCAGAGTGATTAACTTTTCGCTTTCCAGATGGCGGGATGCGTTTATTCCCGCGATTAGCCCCATGGCTGCAGATTCTACATAACCTTCAACGCCTGTAATCTGCCCGGCAAAGAAGATATTATCATTTGATCGAAGCTGGAGGGTATTTTTGAGCAGGGCAGGGGAGTTGATGAAGGTGTTTCGGTGAATACTTCCATATCTCGCAAATTCTGCTTCTTTTAAACCCGGTATGGTTCTGAATATCCGTTTCTGCTCCGGCCAGGTCAGTTTTGTTTGAAATCCCACCATATTGAAGAGAGTGCCATCCCTGTTTTCCTGACGTAGTTGAACTACGGCATGGGGTCGTTCCCCTGTTTTGGGATCTA
>JAYEGA010000090.1:0-7654 GCA_034658835.1 Thermodesulfobacteriota bacterium | reverse complement strand
AAAGCGGCAAGGAAGTCAGGTTTGTCAATCCTTTCTTCAAGGCATGGCTCCTTCCCCGGGGAAGATAGAGGAGAACATTGGGTTAAATCCCATGCTTTCTTACTCCATTTCGCGCTACATTTCGTCTGGGTTTCCTTCTCCACCCTTGAGCCGTCTATTTTTGCGGCCATCTTGATTAGGGGGCATAAATAACATCGATTATGCCCCCTGTTCTGTTCTTATTTTATGAGGTATAGATAAAGTTTCCGATGCTAAAATGCATAAAATCCCATTACACTCATGGCAGTTTCATCAACAAATCTTCCTTCTACACCAAAAGACAAATTCTTATATGGTTCGTATGCAACACCACAAACAACTCCCACATTATCATCTGCTTCATACTTAGTTGTGTTTCCTCCGTTCTCTTCAACCTTGATTCTCATATCAGTATACCCAAAACCGAGATACGGGGTAAATTTACTGATCTTATAACCTACAGAAGGCATAACCTGCCACTCCTGAAATGTCATATCGCCGGTCGAAAGACTTGTATCTCCTCCCGCAGCGCACTTTCCCGAATAATCACCCTTATGCCTTATATAATGGGCATCAATTCCCAGCACCCAATTTTCATCGTAGCTATATGAAAACTTAAAACCGGCTCCATATGCGAACGTGCTATCGGTATCAAAATCACAATTATAGAGTTTGCCACCAGGATCAGTATCCAAAGATTTTAGCTTAACTTCCCCGTCGGCTACTCCTAAAAGACCGTAAATTTCCACATTATCTACGATTCCATAAGAAAACTTCGCAAAGGCCCTGTGTAAATAGTCGATTTCTACATCACTTATAGTATCACTCGCTTTAGCTCCACTCTTATATTCCATATCTTTGTCGAATATGTATTGGTAATCTATACCAACCCGGAATTTATTTTTCCCCACAGTCTTTGGTTCTCCTAATGTCCCGGCAAAGCAAAGAGAAGAAAAAACAAAAAAAGAGACTAAAATGATCAATACTGCCCCAAAATTTTTCTTCATGTTACTACCCTCCAATTTTCACATTTTTCTGTTAACAGCTACTTCCTGACATAAAGAACAAAACGGCTACTTCCTAACATAAGTAAAAAAATGTGTCAAGTTCATTACGGGACCCCAAAATAGACATTAAAAATAAAGTCTGTCCCCCCCACCATCCCGTAGGACAGCCGTCTCGGCTGTCTACGGCGATTTACCATTATGGACAGGCGGGACGCCTGTCCTACTGTGATGGAAGGGTCAATGTCTATTTTGGGCAGGAACAGTGCTTACTTGATGGATTCGATTTCTTTTTGTATTTCCCTGCCTTTTTCGCTGTATTTCGGGAAGTATTTCTGTGCGGCCTTGAAATGGAAGAGGGCGCTTTTCGACTTCTTTTTTTTCTTGAAATAGATTCCAAAATTGTAGTGAGATTCGCCCTGTTCGTTTGCTTTGCCATAGGCCATTGCCAGATAGTAATATGTCTTTATATTGTCCGGGTCTTTTTCATTGAGCTTCCTGTAAAGAGTGAGAGCTGTTTTATAATCACCTGCTGCCTCATACGACCTTCCAAGATATAAAAGTACACCGGCGTCATTTTCATCAAGGGCGTAAGCCTTCTTGAGGACATTTATAGCATTGAAAGTTTTACCGATCTTAAAATAGCTTATGCCAAGATCTCTCAGCATGTCCTCATCGTCGGGAGAAAGTTTCAGCGCTCTGTTGAAACTTTTAAAGGATTCGGCAGCCAGACCAAGCCTCCCCTGAGTGACGGCAAGTCCGTAGAGTGCGTCAACATTGTTCGGCCTCTTTTTCAGTATATTCCGGAAATGTTTCAGTGTCAGATCAAGATTTCTTTCACCAAACATCAGTATAGTTTGTATGCGTCCCAGCCCTCCAATAATGCTTCTTGCGCCATGTTTTGTGTATTTAACCTGGAGTAGTCCATCAAGATATCTGATCCTTTCATCGGTGCCGGGATGGGTGAGAAAATAAGACGGAATCGAATTGGAGTAGTACTGGTATCTCCTCATAATCTTCAAAAAGTCCGGCATTCCCCTGCCGTCATATCCTGTGCTTACCAGATATGACATTCCGAGCCTGTCGGCTTCTTCTTCATGTTCACGGCTGTACTTGAGGTTTAGAGTGGTGGCGGTTGCCATCGAAAAAGCCGCCGCCGCGGCACTTCCCTGACCGCCTCCACCGAGAAATGCCCCGGCCAGAATTGCCGCAAGTGTGGCAATATTGATCTTTTTCGATTTTCTGATTGTGTCTGCAATATGTCTGGCATTTATGTGTGCTATTTCATGAGCCAGGACACCGGCAAGCTGGCTTTCATTGTCAGCGAGATTGATGAGACCTCTATTTATGTATACATAACCTCCCGGGGTGGCAAAGGCGTTGATTGCGGAACTTTTGATCACAGAGAAGTGAAAGTCGAAGGGGGCTTTTCTGCTCTGCTCAAGTATCTTATTTCCGAGTTCAGTTATATAGTCGTTTACCTTTCGGTTTTTGAGCAACACATCATTTTTTTTTAAATTTTCGTAGAATTCCTTACCCAGCTTCTTTTCATCTTCAATGGTAAAAGATGCATAGGAATGCGTGGCCTGAAACAGGATTGCAAAAATCAGGGAAAGGATAAGAATGTTTTTTATTTTCATCTTACAGTATTTCCAATTTTCGACAATTTTGTAGGGTGGCATTTTATATGCCACCGTTTACGGTCTATGTCATTCTGAGCAACCGCAGGGAGCGAAGAATCTCTTAGTATTGCCAAACATCATATATAATTTTCGTAAGGGGGTCAAATAGATGATTCGGCCCAAATCCATCCACTTGCTGTGTTGTGCTGTCCGTTCGGGGAACGGGCTCTGCGATGATAATGTGCATTGTATTGTATGTAGGGGCCGATGCCTGCCTGTGCGTGTCCCTGTCTGCGTCTTGGACACGACAGGCAGGCGCACGCAGACAGGCCCTCATCGGCCCGTATTTTTGGCAAGTTTTTGAAATTCTCTTCTGGTCCAGAAGAAAACAATGCAAAACATTAGCGCTGTTGAAATGGGGTGAGCCAGCCAAACACCATTCAACCCGAACCATGGGGGAAGGATGAAGAGCAGGGGCACAAGGAAAACGATATGACGGGTAAGTAATAAGCACATAGACGTGAGACCTTTTCCAAGTCCATTGAACATACTGATCCATATTATAGCGGGGCCTAATAATACCAGCATTAAGACGTATATTCTCAGCGCCGGCACCGCAATGGCTAATAGCTCAGGGTCCTTTGCGAAGATTGCTAATACGGGGCGAGCAAAGATTTCAATTATAAGACAACTTATTCCGGCAACGATTGTTGACAATTTTGCCGCTACCCGTACAATATGTATAAGACGTCCATAGTTATATGCGCCATAATTAAACCCGACCAGCGGCATGACCCCTTGTCCTATTCCGAACAGGATCAGCATCACGATTCCGTTTATGCGAAAATTGAGTCCAAGTGTCGCAATGGCTAACGGACCGAAGTTGCCAAGGATATGGTTGTGAATGGTTAGTACTAAACTCATGGCTAAGTTCATAACTGAAGCTGGAAAACCCACACGGTAAATGGATTTGATAATTGAAAAATTGGGGGAAAAGTATTGCAATTTAAGGTAAGGTTTAAACGAGCTGAGCATGAGAAAATAAAGAGACGGGAAGACCGTTACAAACTGTGAGATGGCTGTTGCCAGGGCTGCACCCTGTATACCCATTGCCGGGAATGGACCCCAGCCAAAGATTAAAAATGGATCAAGAATTGCATTTAAAATTGATGAGGTTATTATTATGTACATGGAATACTTCGGGTTTCCCCCGGCACGGAAAAGGTTGTCAGACATCACCATAAAGAATAGAAATGGAGAGCCAAATACGACGACCACAAGGTACCTTCTGGACAGCGGCAGAATATCTTTCGTTGCACCGAAAAATTTCAGGATTGGTTCATGGTAGAAGGTTGCAGAGAGAATAATTAAAATTCCGAAGAATAGAGAGAGGAAAACGGCCTGTCCCGCGGTCTGGTGTGCTTTTAAAGGTTTACCTGCTCCAAACATGCGAGAAGCAAACGAACCGGCGCCCACACCGGTTCCCATTCCGATGGCCCCGAATATCATCTGAACCGGAAAACAGATGGTTAAGGCTGCAATGGCATGAGGACTGATTTTAGCGATCCAGAAGGTATCTACGATATTGTATAGAGCCATCGAGAGTAGTGCGATGATTGGAGGGAGGCTCATTTTAAAAAGCAAGGGGAGAACAGGTTCCTTGCCCATATCAAGTCTGTTATTATTCATGGATGTTTTTGTCTTCCTAAAAGTAGTGGGAGTTTTTGCAAGGGCTATTATCGCTATCATGTATTGGGCTTTAATTTCAAGGCAATTTGAGGGAGAGCTTTGTAAATATGAAATACAATCTTATCGTTATATTGGGGCCGACCGCCTCCGGAAAGACACGGCTTGCGGTAAGGCTTGCAGGGGAATTAGGTTCGGAGATCATCTCGGCGGATTCCCGGCAGGTCTACCGGGGCATGAATATAGGAACAGGCAAGGATCTGTCGGAGTATGTTGTTGATGGTGTCTCTGCACCTTATCATTTGATAGATATCGTGGATCCCGGTTATGAGTTTAATGTCTTTGAGTATCAGCGACGTTTTTCCGAATGCTTTTCGGAGATTTCCGGGCGGGGTATCCTGCCGATTATGGTAGGAGGATCCGGTCTCTACATCGAATCGGTACTCAAAGGATATCGTATGCTTGAGGTTCCGGAGAACGTTTCTTTAAGGAAAGAACTTGAGACAGAGGATATGGAGACGCTTGCCGGACGTCTTCTTGAACTCAATCCCGCTGTTCATAACACTACGGATTTAAAGGACAGAAAACGCCTGGTACGGGCGATTGAGATAGCGCAGTATTCAAAGGAGCATGATTCAGAAGAAATACCGATTCCGCCAATAGAGCCCCTGGTAATCGGTGTGCGCTGGGAACGAGAAATCCTTCGCCGGAGAATTACAGAACGTCTCAGGAAAAGGCTCGATGTGGGAATGATTGAGGAGGTGGAAAGACTGCTTTCCCTGGGGATAAGCCGGGAGAAGCTGGATTTTTTCGGCCTGGAGTACCGCTACATCGGTCTTTATCTGAAGGGGAGGCTGAGTTACGATGAAATGTTCCAGAAGCTGAATACACGCATTCACCAGTTTGCCAAGAGACAGGAAACCTGGTTCAGGCGTATGGAGAGACAGGGGATCATGATTCACTGGATTGAGAATGCCGATTATGATGCACTTAGAGAGTCGGTTGGGAATTTAATATGAATATCTCCAAAAACATTGAAAAATATCTAAGAAACTACGCGGTAGGCGATAAATGGCAGCTTGTTTCGAAAACACATGGCAGTGTCGATAATGTCGTGGTAATTCCCGCCCTGGCCGAGAAAGAATCACTCTTTAGGACCCTGGCCGGTCTTTCCGAAAATGGACAGTCAGAGCTGGATCGCACGCTGATTGTATGTGTTGTGAACAACAGGGGAGGGCACATTACGTCCCTGGAAGATATTGGCAATAATCAAGAGACAATGCGGTTGCTGCAGAACCTTATGGAGAACGACATTCCTGTTGATGATCTGTCGGATACGTACATTGATAAAGTCTACCGCGGTAATCTGAAAATAGCATATGTTGATGCGTCCTCTCCCGGATTGGAGATGCCCGACAAAAATGGAGGAGTTGGCCTTGCAAGAAAAACAGGACTCGATATTGCGTTAAAGATATTTAATTATAAGGAACCGGGAGTAAAACTACTGTTTTGCCTCGATGCGGATACATTGGTGGAGAAAAATTACCTGTCGGCTGTCCGTGCCTTCTTTGAAAGAGAAAGGACAACTGCCGCAGTGGTTGCTTTTCAGCACCAGGATGCCGATGAATCCTCTGTGCGGGCCGCCATCTGCTGTTATGAGATATTCCTGCGCTACTATGTGCTTGGCTTGAGCTATGCTGACTCGATGTATGCATTTCATTCGATCGGGTCTACGATGGTCTGTACGGCCGAGGGATATGCAACTGTGAGGGGGATGAATAGAAGGGAGGCGGCAGAAGATTTCTATTTTCTCAATAAACTTGCCAAGATTGGAAGTGTGGGTCTGGTCAATACTACCAGGGTTTATCCTTCTGCACGCCCCTCAAACCGGGTTCCATTCGGTACCGGACAGCGGGTTATACGATTCCTGAAAGGTGGACAGGATGAGTATATGTTGTATAATCCGCATGTGTTTTTGATATTAAGGGAGTGGTTGCGATTGGTGCCCTCCTGTTTGGACAAAGATGCCGATGAGATATTGGTCCTGGCAGAAAAGATACATCCTCTGCTTGAGAGTTTCCTGCGGCTGAATAATTTCGGCAGGATATGGCATCGGTTGAGGGAAAACAGTAAAAGTTCAGACGGTCTTTTCAGACAATTTCTCTTCTGGTTTGACGGATTCAAGACTCTCAGGCTTATTCACCATCTAACGGAAAATGGTATTCACCGTATTGAGATGTTCGATGCCCTGCAGAAATTGCTGGGAATGATGGACAGAAGCTGTCCGGAAGAAATTGACCTGAATCGAACCCCGGATCTTGGCGTTCAATTGAAGGTACTTGGATGTTTACGAAAAGAGATTTATGGAAAAGGTCTTGATATGTTATAAAGAACGTATCCGATGAAAAAAGGATTGAATGGTCAAATGGTAAAAAATATACCTGTAAAAATCTTTGTAGTTGTTTTCTCTTTGTTGTTTGTCGTCTGCGGTGGTGAAGAGAAAGCGATGGGTGCAATGAAAGGGGGAAAAATGAAGGAGGAGATTAAACTACCCGTCGCTCAATTGACGGGCAAAGTTTTCCTGGAAGAGGTTCTGTCTGCAAGAAGATCAGTGAGAGATTATAAAGACAGTGCGTTGAGCCTGCAAGAAGTAGCGCAGCTTCTATGGGCGGCCCAGGGAATTACTGCGGACTGGGGTGGGAGGACAGCGCCTTCAGCCGGGGCAACCTACCCTTTAGAGATCTATGTGGTGGTGGGTAAAGTTGAGGGACTCAAACCTGGGGTGTATCATTATATTCCCAGTTCTCATAGCCTCAGGAATATTCTGGAAGGGGATCTTCGGGAACAATTGTCCTCTTCGGCACTGGGACAGAGGTGTGTGGCGGAGGCGCCGGTTACGGTGGTCGTTGCTGCTATCTTTGGACGCACTACCGGCAGGTATGGGGAGAGGGGTATCCGCTATGTTCACATGGAAGTGGGTCACGTTGGGCAGAATATCTGCCTTCAGGCGGAGACTTTGGGCCTGGCTACTGTGATGGTTGGCGCCTTCAGAGATGAGGTGGTAAAGAATATTTTGAAGTTAAAAGAAGAACCTCTCTATCTGATACCGGTGGGAAAGTGAGCTTAGAAGGGGAGACGCCAAAGGCATTTTTTCTTCCAATACTTTTCCTATTCTCTTGCCTGAACAGTAATTTTAGCCCAAGTTTAACCCCATTCTGGCCACAACTACAGTGATATCATGCGGTTAAAGCTGGGTGGCCAGATTTATGGTCACTACATTTATTTACATCTCAACTTTTGTACGTTTCAGTGGAACACTGGTAA
>JAYEGA010000089.1:0-7786 GCA_034658835.1 Thermodesulfobacteriota bacterium | reverse complement strand
ATATGCCCAGAAATATGGAACAATTTAAGAACCTTTTCCCCTTTTGTATTTTTAAAAAAGTTTCAAGCTTGTCCAGATTTTCGGGGGTAATCTTTTCTCCTTCACGAATAATTGTCTCATTTTTCTGTACCCTGGAGTACACGGGCTTTACGTTATTTAGAGCGATCTGTTTTCTTTCTTCTGTTTCGTTTTTGTTGAAGGTGAGATTTGGCTGAAGCAGTCTTTTTGTTAATGAAACGGCAACATTTTTAATTTCTGTCTTTTCATTACCAAGGGCTATCCTTAACTGTTTTAGCAGGAGTGCTCCTGCTTCCTCCATATTGATGATTGAAGAGATGTCCTTTATTTCTTTCTCGTTTTGCGTCTTTACATCCCTGACAATAATACCGGTATCTTTTTCCCTTTTTGAAAGGACGTTTTGACTTATTAAAACTTTATTATAGGCGGAGTAGATCAATTTCACAATGTTATTGCATACATCGAATGAAAATTTGTACTTGCTAAATGTATTAAATTCGCTGTCTGTAAGAGCTGTTCCTAATGTTTCTTCGAACCCTTTTTTAGCTTTTTCTAAAATGGCCTGTTTGCTTTCATAAGATTGTTCTTTATCGATCTCTTTATATGTTTCTTCCATCGATGTAAAAGCCCTGGCTATATTCATTCCGAGAGTTGAAGGAGCATCTCTGTCATAATCGTAGACTGGCTTTAAATCATTGATCGCTTCCATTTTTTTCTGTTCGGTGGATATCCTGTCTTCTACCAGAAAATCACGGTTAGCCTTTACGTCTTTGGTTGCGATAGAACCGACTTTATATGTTGGGTGAATAAAATGGATATAAGGTGTGAGAAGTAAAGACAGAAGTAGGCTCAGACAGATTACTATTGTCCATCTCTGGAACAAAAGATTTCTGGCGAATTCGGGTATCAATCCAGTTTGAACTGAAACTTTTTTTGCCTTTGTGAAAATTTTGTTTAATTTTTGTGTCATCTCTGCGTTCTCAGCGATCTCGGCGGTAATATTCGCCTTTATTTTCCTCCCTTGCTTCGATCCAGGTGGTTGTATGCGCGTATGATATCCTGAACAAGAGAATGTCTTACAACATCAACCTCAGAGAAATATATAAACTTGATCGACTCTGTTTTTTTCAAGATCTTTTCAGCTTCGATCAATCCGGACATTCTATCAGGTGGAAGGTCTGTCTGGGTTACGTCTCCGGTTATCACAGCTTTTGAACTAAAACCCATCCTGGTCAGGAACATCTTCATCTGTTCTGAGGTGGCATTCTGTGCCTCGTCGAGAATTATAAAAGAATCATTCAGGGTTCTTCCTCTCATGAAGGCGAGCGGAGCCACCTCAATTATTCCCTTATTTATAAGGGTTGATGCCCTGTCGAAATCCACCATATCGTAGAGCGCATCATACAGAGGTCTGAGATAAGGGTTGACTTTTTCGGAAATATCGCCCGGCAAAAAACCGAGCTTCTCGCCAGCCTCAAGCGCCGGTCTTGTCAATATAATACGGTTGACCTTTTTTTCAAGAAGTAGTGCTACAGCCATGGCCATGGCTAAATAAGTTTTTCCTGTCCCCGCGGGACCGATACTGAAGACCATGTCATACTTTCTTATTGAGTCGATATAAAGCTTCTGGGCGATACTCTTCGGGGTAATAGTTTTCTTGTTTGATGAGATAAAAACCGTGTCGAGAAATATTTCCTCAATATTTGTTGAACTGTTTTCAGAAAGTATCCTGTGGGCATAATCTATATCAGTGCTGTAGATGGGATATCCTTTTTTGATGAGGGAGTAAAGTTGAACGAGGAGTTTTTCAACAATATCAACACCAATAACATCTCCGGATATTGAGATGTCATTTCCTCTAACGTAAAGCTTTACTTCTTCTAATTTTTCTATCAGCTTTATATTTCTGTCATGTTCCCCGAAAAGTGCTTTGATTGCATTATTATCAGGGAAAGAAATCTTTTTGACTGAGATATCTTCGGGCTGTGGTTTCAAAAAAATTAACCCTTTATATGAAAGTTATCCGCAGATTACGCAGATTCGTAGGTTGGGTTGAGCGTGCGAAACCCAACAAAATCTGCTGGAATGCTACCATTGTAAATATAGGATTGCAACTATTTTTGCAGGAACATATGTGCGAACACCTTTGCGTTTCCGATCATGTTAGAAATGGCGCAGTTTTCATTGGGTTGATGCGCAGTCTGTCCGAATCTTGACCATACCGCTACGGGATATCCTTCCCTGCGGAAAAAGGCCGCAACGGTTCCTCCGCCTATCCCGACAGGTGAGGCATTAACTCCATATACATCGGAGATGGCTTTCTGAAGGGAGGTTACAACGGGTGCATCATGTGGTGTTGGAGGAGGGGCCTGTGCCTGCTGAATGGGTGTGATTTCGATTGATACCCCGAATTTTTCCTCAATTTCACCGGCCATCTTTCTCATCTCGGAGATTACATCCGGCACCCTGTATTGAGGGAGAACCCTGCTGTCTACATAGAAGATATCTTCTCCCGGAATCGTATTAATATTGGGTATATTGGCGTCTTTTCTGGTTGGTTCAAAGGTGCTTGTCGGGGGCTGGTAAAGAGGGTCTGATGCACCGAAGGTATGGTGGAGATCATTTAATCTTACGACAAGATGGGATGCTGCTAAAAAGGCGTTTTTCCCGAGTGATGGTCTGCTTGCATGACACTGTTTTCCCGTTGTTTTGAAGCGAAGCCAGAGCATGCTTTTCTCGGCCACCTCTATCATTGTTCCCTCTTCGTTTCCAAAATCGGGAACCACAAGGATGTCGGTTTTCCTGAAAAGGTTCTTTTCATTTTTGAGCAGATATTCGAGACCGAATTTGCTGGCGGTTTCTTCATCGGCCACAAAGGCCAATCCTGCCCCGTTTTCAGGGGTAATACCCTCCTCGATGAAGGCTTTAGCCGCAAATATTGATGCAACCATATCCTGCTGGTTGTCTTCCGTTCCCCTGCCATATATTTTCCCGTCTTTAACGTATCCCTTGTAGGGATCCGATTCCCAGAGATTGAGTTCCCCCGGAGGGACAATGTCAATATGGGTTAGTACCCAGACTGGTTTTTTTCGATTTCCCCCGGGTATAGTGGTAATAATATTGGGACGGATACCCGATGAAACCCTGACATCAGGGGCATTGTATTCCCTTATATCGCTGAAACCGAGGTCATAAAGATATTCAATGAGGAACTTTGCCTTTTCATATTCTCCATCCCCTCCATTATCGGGAGCAAGTGCCGGGATGGCGGTGAGACCGATCTGCATTCGGACCATATCATCTTTGTAAGAATCTATCCTGTTTGCTATCCTTTTAAAAACCTTCGCATCCATTATAGCTACCCTCTATTTTGTATACATCCCCGAAAGTGGAAAGGGGTTTATCAAAATCTTTTTCATTCCCAACAACAAGCATAGTTGCCTGATTGCGAGAAATATATTTTTTTGCAACTCTTTTCAGGTCTTTAGCAGTTACTTTTTCTATTTTAGTTCTGTATGTTTTTAGAAAATCCCCGGGTAGTTTATTATATTCAATCATCATTTGCTGAATTGCTATTTGATCCGAGGAGTCAAAAGCGAAGATAAACTTGTTGTTGATGGATTTTTTTGCCCATAAAAGTTCGCTTTCAGTTACTCTGTTGTTTCTGACATCATGAATGATTGACATGATCAGGGATAAAACCTTTGCGGTAGAGGGAGATTTTGTTATGGCGTAGGCGCCAAAAACCCCATATTCGCTTCTTCCATTGTAAAAACTTCCGGTACTGTAGGCAAGCCCCAGGTTATTCCTTACCTCATGGATAATGCGTGATCGGAATCCTCCGCTACCGAGGATAAAATCGAGGACCGTAAATGGATAGAAATCAGGGTTGTTCTTGCCGGGTGTCAGGTACCCTGTGATAATGGTTGATTGGGGTACGTTTTTATATACGTAATTAATTGATTTATTTCGTTTTAATTTCGGGGAAGGTGTCTCTTCTATCTTACCTTTTTTATTCCATGTCCCGAAAAACCGATTTATCTTTGATATTGCATCATCTCTGGTTATATCGCCAACTATGGCCATCATTATATTTTCCGGGTAAAAGAACCTATCATGGAATCTCACGAGATCATCTCTTCCTGTTTTCTTGACTGATTCTATAGAAGATAACCTTCCCCTGGGGTTTCCCGCGTATATTAATCTTCTGAATTCCCTGAACGCTACCCTTTGAGGTTCGTCCAGTATTCTTCTTAAATCTTCGATCTTCAGATTTTTTGCCGTCTCCAGCTTGTTATCCTCAAAGACCGGATTCATGATGATATCGGAGAATATGTCGAGTCCCTCATCCATGTCTTTTTTGAGTACGGAAAGAGTGGCTGATCCTGACTCCATGCCAATTGAAATATTAATTGATCCGGCAAAGTACTCAAGCTCTTCATCGATTTCGTCACCTGTTCTTTTTTTTGTTCCGCCTGTTCTCATCACAGCTCCTGTGATTTCAGCGAGACCCTCTTTTCCTTGTGGGTCGTAAATGGAGCCGGTTCTGATAACTGCGGATATATTGATGAGGGGAATTTCGTGATCTTCAAGGATGTACAAGATTATGCCATTTTTAAGCTCCACCCTTTCGGCCTCTGGTGGTGTAAATGTCAGCGGTTGGTACCTTATGTCGTCCGGATTTATGAGGGAAGTAGATTCCGCTGAACAGGTGCCGGAAATAAGTATAATAAAGAATATCAATACAGATAAAGAGCGGATTATTTTCATTATGCGGCGTGTTTGTTTCATTGATTCTTTCTTTTTAGCACGGCAACCGTGCGGTTATCCTGATTAAAGTATTTTTTTGCCGTTCTCATGATATCTTCAGGTGTAATCTTTTCTATCACCTTGATGTGACGGGTTATGTATCGAAAGTCTCCTGCAACGGCTTCAAAGTAGGATAACTTGCTGGCAAGCCCTGAGTTTGAATTGAGACCCTTTATACTATCTGCTTTTAGCTGATTTTTTATCTTTTCGAGTTCTCTTGTGGTTACCGGTTCCATTTTCAGTTTTTCGAGCTCTTTGTAGATGGCATCTTCCAGTTCACTGGTCGTATGGGGATATCTGGGTGTTGCAAATATTGTGAAGAGATTTGAGAACCTTGCACCCGGAATGCCGTTTGCCGTATTTATGCTTTCAGCGATACCCTTCTCCTCGACCAGTGTCTTGAAAAGCCTTGATGTCCTTCCCCTCGAAAGAATTGAATCTATGACATCAAAGACATAATCATCGAGGGAGGGTAATGTAGGTTTGTGATATCCTATTGTAATCCTGGGATTTGCATCATATGCCAGTTCGATCCTCCTTTCCCCTTTCTGTTCTGGTTCTTCTGTTATGTGCGAAAGGGGAAGCTTATGGCCTGGTATTTTGCCGAAGTATTTTTTTATAATATCAATGGTGACGTCTGGTGAAATGTCCCCGACCACTGCGATCACGGTGTTATTGGGGGCATAATAGGCATTGAAGAATTCCTTTGTGTAATCGATGTTCAAAAAACGCATGTCTGAGGCCCAGCCCAAAACGGGTCTCCTGTAGGGATGTGCTATAAAGGCCGATGCAAGGAATTGCTCCATGAGCTTTCTGGCAGGGACAGATTCGGTGGTCTGCTTCCTCTCTTCCATAACCACGTCCCGCTCGGAGTAAAATTCACGAAAGATCGGATTTGTCATCCTGTCCGATTCTATCCTTGCCCAGAGTTCAATTTTGTTGGAGGGGAGGCTTATGTGATAGGTCGTCAGATCCTGGCCGGTGGAGGCATTCAGGCTAACCCCCCCGTTTTCCGTATAGAGTCTGCCGATTTCGTTACCCACAACCCATTTCTTTCCCCTTTTTTGGAGGTTCTTTAATTGTTGACTCAGTCTTTTCAGCTTTTCTTTATCGGCTGTGTTTCCCTTCGCCCTTTCCATGTCAAGGGCGTTTCCTGCCCTTCTTATTTCATCAAGAATCTGTTTCTCTTCTTTGAAGTTCTTTGTCCCGATGGTCTTCGTACCCTTGAACATCATATGTTCCAAGAGGTGAGCGGTGCCTGTCCTGCCGCTTATCTCGTCAACGGCACCTGCTCTGTGCCTTATGTAAAGTGAGATCGTGGGAGACAAATGTCTCTCAAGCATCAGTACTTTCAGGCCGTTTTCAAGGGTGAATTCCCGGACACTCTTTTCGAGGTCATAGCTATGTACCTTTGCCGTTAAACCGAAGGATATTAATAAGAAGATAATTATGAAGGAAATTATCCTGTTATTATTTATTTGTTTAAATATTACCATCATCTTCGTCCACATTTTTTGTTCTTAGACGGGCAAATATTCTTATAGCAGGGTAGAGTATCCCGACAGCGCTTATCATGATCATCAGGTTTGATGCGAAAAAGCACATAATAAATTCGTGAGGGCTGCTTAAATGGTAAGATGAAATGAGTAGATCAATTCCAAACATAAGGAAAAATACTGAAAAAATTCCTATTAGGAGATGTTTTGTCCACCAGTACATTTCTGTTAACCACCTTGTTATATAACACTTACACTAATAGGTTTGCACGCATCGTGCAAGAGTTAAATGTTGACACTTACATTTCAGTTCCCTATACTCTTTTTGTAGAAAGGTGTGAGATGAGCAAATCCATTACAAAAACCAAGATCGTCTGTACTATTGGTCCGGCCAGTGAATTGCCGGAAATCATTCGAGAATTGATTCAAAGTGGTATGAGTGTAGCCAGGCTAAACTTTTCTCATGGAAGTTTGAGCGACCATGAGAAGAAAATCCATATTATCAGAGATGTTTCCGATGAACTTGGCAGACCCGTTGCCATATTACAGGATCTTGCAGGGCCAAAGATAAGGGTAGGGTATATTCCAGACCCTGGGGTGAGGCTTGAGGCGGGGGGTACCTTCATCCTGACCACACAGAATATAGAAGGTACAAGTAAACGGGTATCTGTATCCTATCCAGATCTGTGCGAAGATATGAAAACGGAGGACAGGATATTGCTTGCCGATGGTTTCATGGAACTGAAGGTTAGAAGCGTGAGGAGTTCCGAGGTTGAGTGCGAGGTGATTACAGGCGGTGTCCTTACCTCCCACAAAGGAATCAATTTGCCAACCAGGACAATTCGAGCCCCCTCTATTACTGACAAGGATCATGAAGACCTTCTTTTTGGCCTGAGAAACGGTGTCGATTATGTGGCCCTCTCCTTTGTCAGGACTGCAGACGACATCTTAAAGGTTAAAGAAATTATTCAACAGGAAGGGAAAGATACGCCAGTCATTGCGAAAGTCGAAAAACATGAGGCTGTCAAGAATATTGAAGAGATCATGGAAGTTTCTGACGGTGTTATGGTGGCGCGCGGTGACCTTGGGGTGGAAATTCCTTTGGAGGAAGTGCCCAATATTCAGAAGATGCTGATCCGGCGCGCAAATGCTTTGGGGAAGCCGGTTATAACTGCAACCCAGATGCTTCGGTCCATGGTTTCTTCTCCACGACCCACCAGAGCTGAGGCTACAGACGTGGCCAATGCGGTCCTGGATGGGACCGATGCAGTCATGCTTTCGGAGGAAACGGCCATGGGAAGGTATCCTGTGGAGGCTGTTCAATTTATGGCTCGCATCATTGAGGATGCAGAAAAGAACTACCCTCATGATCGATATTTGCGACTGATACCGGAAAAGGACGTTTCAGATTCTGTAGCTCACGCTTCCTGCGATTTGATGGATCACCTTGATGCTTCTGCCAT
>JAYEGA010000088.1:0-7845 GCA_034658835.1 Thermodesulfobacteriota bacterium | reverse complement strand
TTTTATAATGTGCTTATCTAAATTCGCCGATCTTTACACTCGTGTATTTCTTTTTCCGAAACCGATTGTGGCTGCATTAAACGGTCACACCATGGCCGGGGGCTGTATGCTTGCCATAGCCTGTGACTATAGAATAATGGTTTCCGGAAAAGCAAGAATCGCGCTAAATGAAATAGGTTTTGGTGCGTCAGTACTTGCCGGCAGTGTGGAAATGCTTAAATATTGTGCCGGACAAAAAAATGCCCAGTCAATCCTTTACAGTGGTGCAATGTATTCTGCAGAGGAAGCAAGTCAGTTTGGACTTGTTGATCAGATATCTTCTCAAGAGAATTTGACAGAGGATGCCGGAAAGGTAGCCCGGGATTTAGCCGGGAAAGACAGCGCAGCTTTCAGAAGCATTAAGAACATCTTGCGAAGACCTGTAGCTGAAGAAATGACAAAGAAAGAAGAAGGGGTTATCCGTGAATTCGTTGATATTTGGTACTCTGAAAAGACATGGAATAATCTTAAAGAAATAAAGATACGTTGAAGATCTCCGCTCCAAGCCACGGAAAATTGTCGAAATGTAAGGAACAATTTTAAAAAAACCCGGTTTTATACGATGAAAAATCTGCTATACAAACTGCTAATCAATGATGTAACCAACCATTGTTACAAAAATTGCCTCAATTATTTTTCGGACAACTCAACTGTCCTGGACGTGGGAATCGGCAACGGGGTAATGCTAAAAAAATACTACCCCTTGATTAAATCCAAGGATTTAAGGGTAACCGGAATTGATATTAATAAAAGCTATATAAAACACTGTTACCGTCTCATAGAAACCTACCAGCTTGAGAATTACATCAAAATTCACCATGAACCTGTAGAAACCTACGAGCCGCCAAGAAAAGAATTTTTCGATTTTATTCTCTTTAGTATGAGTTTCATGCTTTTTAATAACCAGGAATTTGTTCTGGATCGAATTAAAGATTGGCTTAAACCTGATGGAGAAATTGTCTTTTTCCAGACCATGTTCAAAGAAAAGGCCCGGTTAATAGAGTTCATTAAGCCGAAACTGAAATATATTACAACCATCGATTTTGGTAAGGCAACCTATGAAAAAGATTTTTTTGCTCTTATGAGTGAAAAAAAGCTGTCAATTTCAGAAGACAAGTTGATAAAAAAGGAATGGTTTAAGGGCGAATACAGGATGATTGCCATGTCATTAAAATGGGAAGATATTAGCAAACAGTATTAATTTAATAAAAGAAGGTGGAAAAGTGAACAATACCCAGTGTGAACTTTGTGGAGAAACAACTCAGGCAGAAACAGATAAACTATGCTCAAGGTGCCTGGAAATGGAAAAACAGATCAATCACTTAATAGAAAACCACAAAGAAACAGCCAGAAAATATATAGAAAAAAAATTGGCGGGAATTACTGATCGGGGTGACCGGCGGGTAGAAAAGCATAAACCTGGATGGGGAACTCATACAGCTGACCGGCGGAAGGGAAACCGGCGAAAGATTCAAGTATCAAGTACTATCAAAAGGAGAAAATCAGACCAATAATCTACATTAATCCGGTATAAAGATTACTACCACTCAAGCTCAACCCTCCCGAGCACACTGGTAAAGACTAACTTCAGGTGTTTTGGATCACCTTCAGTGGAAGAGAGCGGCGGATACTTGAGACTGTAAAACATTCCATAGTACTTATTTATGTAGGGATAAAACTCTTTTACAATCGGGGTAATTTTCTTAATTTTTCTTACCTCAACCGGATACACTTTGTTGCCATTTTTATCTAAAAGGAATATTGTCCAGACAGAATCTTGCTTGTCAAAGTCATTTGAATCTTTATCGGGCGTATAGGCATAAAAGAGAAACTCGGTAAAATCAGAGGAAAGACCCGTCAGTGTCTCCTCTCTTGATTTCTTTTCCGGTTCAGTTAAGGAATATATCTTTGAATATTCTGAAAGATAGGCCTTGTTAAATTCACTGTCTTTATAGGTTGCTACAATACGGACCTTTGTTTCAAATTGAGAGTAAACCGTTTTATCCTTTGTCCACTTGTCCAGCACATTCAGATATTCTCTCGAAATTCTCTCATCTTTAACGATTTCACCATAACCTTCAAAATGAGTGCAACCGAAACAGAACACCAGCAAAATACAAAAAACTAACCAGGAATATTTCTTCATTTCTCCTCTCCAAATACCCTTGAAAAAATGTACTTCACATGTTTCAAAAAATTTTCCATCCTGAAAACGCTTTCAATATCTTCAGTACTCAAATTTGACATAACTTCTTTGTCTTTTATCAACAACTGTTTGAACTCAAGCTCCTCTTCCCATGACTTCATCGCGTTTCTCTGCACAATGGCATAGGCATCCTCCCGTGATGTTCCCTTTTCGATCAGTTTCAGAAGAACCATCTGGGAAAAAATCAATCCTCTGGTCATGTTGAGATTTGAAATCATCCTTTCAGGATAAACCAGGAGTTTATCCATAAGACTTGTGAATCGGTTCAACATGAAATCGAGAAGTATCGTTGCATCGGGAGCAATGACTCTCTCAACCGAGGAGTGACTGATGTCTCTTTCATGCCAGAGGGCAACATCTTCCAGAGATGCTACGGCATAAGACCTCATCAGGCGGGCGAGGCCGGAGAGATTTTCCGAGAGGACCGGATTGCGTTTGTGGGGCATAGCTGATGAACCCTTCTGCCCCGGTGAAAAGAATTCCTCCGCTTCACGTACCTCCGTTCTCTGAAGCAACCTGATCTCCTGGGCAAATTTATCAATGGAAGACGCAATGATCGCCAGAGTTGAAAAATATTCTGCATGTCTGTCTCTCTGAACAATCTGTGTCGAAACAGGGGCAGGCTTAAGGCCAAGTTTCAGGCAGACGTGCTCTTCAACAGATGGATCAACAAAGGGAAAAGTGCCGACAGCCCCTGATATTTTTCCATAGCTTATAACATCCCTTGCCCTGATCATCCTCTCTCTGTTTCGTTCCATCTCCTGATACCAGAGGGCCATCTTTAAACCAAAGGTGATCGGCTCTGCGTGTATCCCGTGAGATCTTCCTATCATCAGGGTGTTCTTGTGTTCGAAGGCTTTCTTTTTCAAAACCGCCAGCAGTTTATCAATGTTCTGAATAAGGATTCCCGATGCTTCCTTCAATAGAACGGCAAGTGATGTATCAAGGATATCCGAAGATGTCAGCCCCATATGTATATAACGGGAATCCTCCCCTACCCTTTCGGAAACACAGGTCAGAAAAGCCACCACATCATGTTTTGTCGTCTTCTCTATCTCATCAATCCGCTCTATGTCGAAACCGGATTTTTCCTTTATGTTTTTCAATGACTCTTCCGGTATTTCACCCTTTATGGCAAGGGCCTCACATGCTAAAATCTCTATATCAAGCCATTTCTGAAACCTGTTTCCAGGACTCCATATCGAAGTCATCTCTTCTCTTGAATATCTGGGAATCAATCCTTTTCTCCTGAAAGTATTTTACTTTATTCTTATTTAGTATGGGTTAAGGATTTGAGTCAAGGGTTTTTAACACAAGAATTTAGGGAAATTAAACCCTACAGATTTCGCATCGCACTTCAAGTAATTAGAGTAATCCGTGTAATCTGTGGATTAAAGATAGCTGTGAAGACCTGAAAGGACATAATTTACTCCAAGGTAGGTGAAAATAACGGCGACGAAACCGAAGATGGAAATTAAAGACATTTTTGTCCCCTTCCATCCCCTGACAAGGCGTGCATGAAGAAAGGCCGCATAAATCAGCCACGTAATCAATGACCAGGTTTCCTTCGGGTCCCAGCCCCAATATCTTCCCCAGGCATGATCGGCCCAGGCAGCCCCTGTAATGATACCCAGCGTCAACAGCACAAATCCGATTGATATCATCTTGTAGGTCACTTCATCTAAAAATTTAGGTTCAGGTAATATATCAACAGGGTTTCCCTTGAATCTTTGCTTTGTCAGATAAAGAACACTGGTCCCGAACGAGATTGCAAAGCACGCATAGGCCAAAAAACAGCTTATAACATGGCTTGTTAACCAGTTGCTTTGAAGGGCAGGAATTAAAGGTTGGATCTGTGAATTTATATCTCCGGATAAAGATGCATATGCCAGCATGATAAAAGCAAATAAGTTAGCCAGGGCGCCGATTAAGTTGTTTTTATAACGCCTCCCCATAACTAAATATATAAAAATGATAGACCATGAAAAAAACACAATGGATTCATAGAAGTTTGCGAGGGGAATGTGACCAATTCCCAATTGGTAAGAATGAATCCAGCGGATGATAAATGCCGCTGTTTGAGCTGTTATTCCAAAAACGGTAAGCGCTAATGCCATAACAGCTACCGGCTTCTTACTGAAAACAAAAGAAATCAAGTAGATAAAAGCAGCAGCAAAATAAACAAAGGTTACAATACTGATAATAAAAGTATCACTCATGATGATCTATTCCGCCTGTAATCTTATAACAAGTTTTTCCAGTTTTTCTTCAAAATCTTTCCTGTTTCTGTTTACACTGGCAGCGATTTTAATCTCACAGCCGTCCTTCCGCTCTGAAATCTGTAACCATACTTTTGTGTGTATGAAAAAGAGGCTCAGCATAAAACCGGCCATGATAAGGATACAGCCGGCCCAGACGATGTGTACACCGGGACTCCTGCTTACCTGTATGCCGGTATAATAACGGGTATCAAAACCTTTTAATATAAAGGACAAATCCCTTTTTTGCTGATTATGATCCTTGAAAAGCCAGAGCATATCATGTGCCTTCCCTGGTTCAATCAGGACTCCCAGAACAGCAGGGCCACGATTTTGATGATCAGGTATAAATCTGCCGATTGCAAATAAAGACTTACTGTCCGGCAGGGAGGTTTTTTCCATCAGGTTAAGTGTTAATGCGGTTTCTTTCCCTGTCTTTTCATTTTTTACAACGATCTGAAAATTGGCAGTTCCGGCAATTCCGTAAGTAGCCTGACAGATTTTAAAACCTTTATAAAGCAAAGGGTGATTTACTCTGATTGCCTTAGAAGTAATCGGTTTCCCGTTTTCCAGAATAGTTAAATCACTTCTATATTCTTTAGGTTGGCCTGTCTTGTAAAAATCGATAGAAAAATCATCACAGCGAACTTGAAACCCGAGTTTCTTTGCTCCCTTACCACCATACAGGAATATTGTGTCCGCAATCTTTCCTTCGACAATATTCATCTGACCGTCAAAGCCCCGGATAGCCCCGATCAATCCGCCTCCCAGAATGAGAAGAATACTGAAATGAATAAAAATAAACCCCATTCTGGAATATCTGCCCTTTTCGGAAAAGAAATAGCTTTTGTCATCTTTTCTTACTTGAATTGGCAGAGAAACAAGTGTTTTCAGCAGGGGTGTTATTTCCTGTTCAAGATCGGGTAAGCTCTTGTGACATTGAATAGTTTTATTAATCTGTGATGAGCCAAAGATCCTGTCATCAAATTTATTCTTTTCAGGGAGGGTTAGTTTAATAATGCGGGGAATCCGCTTGGCGGTACAGGCAATTATATTTACTGATAACAGTATTAGAAGCAGAGTAAACCACCAGGAGTGGTACATGTCGAAAATGTTGAAGAATTTCAGGACGGAGAATACTCCTGGACTATATAGCGCCTCATATTTTCCAAGTGGCAGTCCCTGCTGGATTACCGTACCAAAAATAGATGTTATGGCTAAAGCAAGAAATAAAGATATTGTAAGTTTGATTGAGGAAAAAAACTTATATATTTTAACTGGCCTCCTGAATTATATACTTATCCACAATGTGGACGGGTTGGATACCACAGGATCAAAATCATTGTCAAGCCGTTTTCAAGCCCGCAAAAATTCTAATTGCGCTTTTGCCTTTTTATTCTTGAGCTGAAATATTTTGACAAATCTGCTATATGCCCTGTATTGATTTTCATCAGGGTGGGGGAAAGATGTCAGCTCCTGAAGAAATACATGAACTTATTGAACGTTTTGACCGCAATCTTGATACCTATCGGTCAGGCCGGTACAATGAAGCCCAGGTCCGACAAGAATTTATCAACCCCTTTTTCAATGCCCTCGGTTGGGATGTCTACAACAAACAAGGCTATGCGGAGGCATATAAGGACGTAATACATGAAGATGCCATTAAAATAGGCAGCGCCACAAAGGCCCCTGATTACTGCTTTCGCATTGGCGGAACACGTAAATTCTTTCTGGAAGCAAAGAAACCGTCGGTCGATATCAAGAAGGAAACCCATCCTGCTTACCAGCTTCGTCGTTACGCTTGGTCAGCCAAACTGCCGCTCAGTATCCTCACAGATTTTGAGGAACTCGCCATCTATGACTGCCGGATTAAACCGGTCAAGACCGACAAGCCTTCCAAGGCACGTACCCTTTACTTTACTTATAATGAATATATTGAACGTTGGGATGAAATCGCCTCGATTTTCTCTCGTGAATCTATTCTTAAAGGTTCTTTTGACAAATATGTTGAATCCAGCAGGGTAAAGCGGGGAACCGCCGAAGTTGATACTGCCTTCCTCGAAGAAATTGAGCGATGGCGTGAAATACTGGCCAGAAACATCGCACTCCGAAACCCGGGCTTGAGTCAACGTGAGCTGAATTTCGCCATTCAACGAACCATTGACCGCATAATTTTTCTCCGCATCTGTGAAGATCGGGGAATTGAGGATTATGGCCGGTTTATGATCCTGCGAAATGGCAGTCAGGTCTACAGACGGCTTTGCCAGATGTTTTACCAGGCCGACGATCGCTACAACTCCGGTCTGTTTCATTTCAGGAAAGAAAAAGATCGGCCTGAACCGCCTGATGATCTTACATTAAATCTGACAATCGACGACAATGTTCTAAAAGATGTCTTCAGAAATCTCTACTACCCGGACAGCCCGTATGAATTTTCCGTACTGCCTGCCGACATCCTGGGCCAGGTTTATGAAAGATTTCTTGGTAAGGTCATCCGCCTTACGCCTGGCCACCGTGCTGTTGTCGAAGAAAAGTCGGAGGTCAAAAAGGCGGGAGGTGTTTATTATACTCCTACCTACATCGTGGATTACATTGTAAAACAGACAGTCGGCAAATTGATTGAGGGTAAAAAGCCAGGCCCGCGCGGGGCGGTGAGCAAACTCAAAATTCTTGACCCCGCCTGCGGTTCCGGTTCCTTTCTAATAGGCGCATATCAGTATCTTCTCGACTGGCATCGGGACCAATACATAACCGATGACCCGGAGAAATGGGCCAAGGGGCGCAAACCACGCCTCTATCAGGGACCCGGAGGTAACTGGCGACTTACAACCGACGAGCGGAAGCGTATTCTCCTCAACAACATCTACGGTGTGGACATTGACTCTCAGGCCGTGGAAGTAACCAAACTTTCGCTCCTGTTGAAAGTTTTGGAGGATGAAAACGCCGAAACCATTGGAAAGCAGCTTGCCCTGTTCCAGGAGCGCGCCCTGCCCGATTTAGGAAATAATATTAAATGCGGCAATTCCCTTATCGGTCCCGATTTCTACGAAGGACAGCAGACGAGCTTTCTGGATGAAGAAGAAATGTACCGCATCAATATCTTTGACTGGGAAACCGAGTTCAAAGAAGCCATGCAGGCCGGGGGATTTGATGCGGTGATTGGAAATCCGCCGTATGTTAGAATCCAAGCGATGAAAGAATGGGCTCCGCTGGAGGTGGAATTTTATAAGAAGCGATATATGGCTGCCAGCAAAGGAAACTATGACATTTACGTCGTTTTTGTAGAAAAGGGTTTGAATCTGCTTAACGGTCGAGGACGGTTTGGCTTCATCCTGCCACACA
>JAYEGA010000087.1:0-7981 GCA_034658835.1 Thermodesulfobacteriota bacterium | reverse complement strand
ATGAAATTGCCGAAGTTGCCTCCCGATATCGAGCCAGGAAAAAAGAATTGAACGTAATGGATTTTGATGATCTCCTTTTCAATTTAAGGGAACTTTTGATCAGCAATCCTTCGGTTTTTAGAGAATATACGGAGAGGTTTTTGCACGTTCTGGTAGATGAATATCAGGATACCAATGTTATACAGGCGCAAATCTTAGACCTCCTCGCCTCGCACCACAAGAATCTGATGGTGGTTGGGGATGATTCCCAGAGTATATATTCCTTCAGGGGGGCAAATTTTGCCAACATTATCGGGTTCCCAGATAAGTATCCGGATGCAAAGGTATTTAAGCTTGAAACCAACTACAGAAGCACACCTGAAATCCTTAATCTGGCCAATATGAGTATAATAAATAATGAAAAACAGTTTCAAAAGGAATTAAGGGCAGTAAGATCCGGTGGAATCAGACCGATTCTTGTATCTGCAAACCATGTCATACAGCAGGCAAATTTTGTCACTCAGCGCATCCTCGAATTGATATCGGAAGGTGTTCCGCTGAGTGAAATTGCGGTACTTTATCGAGCCCACTATCACTCCATGGAAATTCAAATGGAACTGACCAGAAGGGGAATTCCTTTTGAAATCAGGTCAGGTATAAGATTTTTCGAGCAGGCTCATATTAAGGATGTTACATCTTTTATGAGAATCATGGTTAATCCTTATGATTTGCTGGCATGGAAGAGGGTGCTTATGCTCTACAGAAATGTCGGTAAAGTTACTGCCGACAGGATATGGAAATTTGTTTCCGCCAATTCAGATCCTCTTTCTGCAGTGGCTTCCGATAATTTCATGAAATGTGCTGCAAAAACGGCAGCTCCGGGTCTCCGAAAGTTCAGAGTAATGATAGAAAACCTTGTTGATTCGCCAAGTAAGGAATCACCATCAGAAATTATAGACGTTATTCTGGAGAGTGGATATCGTGAATACCTTCAGGAAAAATATTCAGATGTTGAGTCAAGAGAAGAAGACCTTAATCAGCTTGGGAATTTTTCAAAAAAATTTGATTCCATGGAAACTTTTTTAAGCGAGTTGGCATTGATGACAAATATAGAGGCTGAAGAGGATAAAGTCTATTATGCAGACAGGGATGAAAACAGGGTTGTTCTGAGCACGATTCATCAGGCCAAAGGTCTTGAGTGGTCATCGGTATTTATGGTCTGGTGTTCAGATGGAATGATTCCACTGGCGCGGGCGCTTAAGGAGGAGGACGGAGAAGAGGAGGAGAGAAGACTCTTTTATGTAGCGGCTACGAGGGCGAAAGATCAGTTATATTTTTGCTATCCCCTGGTCGATTATGCAAGGGGGGGCACGTGGAATGGCACCTTGAGACTTTCTCGATTCATAGAAGAGCTGAAACCCTCTCCACTCGATGCCACAAACTGTCCTTTTGATCAATGGATAGTGCATAACGAAAGTGGTGAGATCGGGATGAGGTAGAGTTTTGGCAATTAACTTAAAAGACATTACTCAAGTTATTAGATCGAAAAATGCGGGGCCCTTTATTCTGACGTTTGATGTGATTTTTAAGGACTTTGAAATTTACGGAAAAGTAAAGGAAAAACATCTAATTAACAGAGATTTGATCAAAAAGTTGTACAATATTTTTGATGATGACATTCTTGATATCGTTTACTTTGATGATGCGCTTGCTGTGAAGTTCAACATCAAAAGAAGAATACCGTCAGGAAATTTTGGTGACAGGGACATTTACGGGGCACAGCAACATGCCCCGGTTTTAGATGTTGTTTTGGAATTATGAAAGAGATAAGAATACTTTCTCCGAATGGAATTCTTGGGTATGGCTTTCCTTTGTCATCTTTCGAAGCAGGTTTAAACTTAAAGCCTGATGTTATTGCTGTGGATGCAGGTTCTATAGATCCAGGTCCTTATTATCTTGGGGCTGGTGTTTCTTTTACTACAAGGGAAGAGGTAAAGAGGGATCTTGTTTATATGTTGAGAGGGGCATATTCTCTTGATATTCCGGTACTGATAGGAACTGCAGGGGGTGCTGGAGCTAAACCCCATGTGGACTGGGTTTTGGAGATAGTGGATGAGGTTCTGAAAGAAGAAAAAGTCGAGTTTAGAAGAGCAGTTATCTATAGTGATGTTTCCAGGGAGCTTCTGTTAAACAAGCTTAAAAATGGCAAGGTAAACCCTCTGTCGGCGGAACCGCCATTGAATGACGAAATGATTCACGATTCTGAAAGATTGGTTGCACAGATAGGCGTAGAGGCCTTTATTGAAGCGCTTGAGGCAGGGGCAAATTTGATAATTGCAGGGAGAAGTCTCGATGTTGCCGAATTTGCTGCTTTTCCAATATGGAAAGGTTTTCCAAAGGGACTTGCCATTCACCTGGGTAAAATTTTAGAATGCGGTGCAATTGCAGCCGAGCCAGGAAGTGGAAGGGATTGTCTTTTTGGGATATTGAGAAAAGATCATTTTCTGGTTTATCCGACAAATCAGGGAAGGCGGTGCACAAAGACTTCGGTTGCCGCCCATAGCCTTTATGAAAAGGAAGATCCGCTAAAGCTCTGGGTTACAGATGGTTGTATCGATATCTCTGAAGCGAAATTTGAGGAGCTGGATGAAAGGACGGTAAAAGTTTCAGGATCCCGTTTTGTCTCCAAAGACATTTCTCATCTTAAAGTTGAGGGTGTGCGATTTGTGGGATTTCGCTTCGTGTGTATTGCCGGATCAAGAGATCCTTACTTCATTTCTTCACTGTTAGAACTTGAGGATGAGGTAAAAAGAGAGGTGAGAGAAAATTTTCCAAATATAAAAGAAGGAAGAGATTATTCAATTCGCTTTGTCAATTATGGGATTGATGGAGTAATGGGCGAACTTGAACCCCGGAGCAATGTTTCTCACGAAGTTGGTATAGTGATGGAAGTTGTAGGGAAAAATAGAGAAACGGCGAAGACCATTCTTGCCTCTGTTCGTTCTACGTTATTGCATATCGGATTTGAGGGTAGAAGATCAACCGCTGGAAATCTTGCGATCCTCTTTTCTCCTTCCGATTTTGATGGTGGTAAGGTTTACGAGTTTTCTGTTCATCATCTAATGGAGGTAGATTCAGAAAAGGAAGTTTACAAAACTTCTTTTATATAGTTTTTTCGTGTCTTCTTATAGTATCCTCCACAACACTTTCTACCATCGCTTTTATGGAATTGAGATTTTCCTCGGTGGATGCCTCGAAACGAAGGACCAGTACCGGCTGGGTATTCGATGCCCGTACAAGC
The DNA here is from genome assembly GCA_034658835.1 of Thermodesulfobacteriota bacterium. Classification (GTDB taxonomy): domain Bacteria; phylum Desulfobacterota; class Syntrophia; order Syntrophales; family JADFWA01; genus JAUSPI01. Next base: position 4,701 of record JAYEGA010000087.1, on the reverse strand, counting down.
CCCCAACCGTCATCAAAGGGGATGCGCACACCATCAGTATCGATTATTTTGTAGTCTTTCCGGAAATATTCTTTTACGTCTTTTACCACCTGAAATTTAATATTATCGGGGCAGTCTACCCTGATTTCAGGTGTGTTAAAGGTTGCGAGGACATCGGCCAATAATTCACTGGTCTTTTTACCTGTTTTTGAAAGTATCTCGAATAACCGGAGCGAAGCGTATATGGCGTCATCATAGCCGAAGTATCTGTCGGCAAAAAACAGGTGACCACTCATCTCCCCTGCCAGCAATGCCTTTTCTTCTTTCATCTTGCTTTTTATAAGGGAATGACCGGCCTTCCACATAATGGGCCTGCCGCCGTGCTTTTCTATGTCGTCATAGAGTCTTTGTGAGCATTTGACTTCCCCTATTACTGCAGCGCCCGGACTTTCCTGTAAAATAAATCTTGAAAAGAGCAAGAGCAATTCATCCCCCCAGAGTATTTCTCCCGTGTCGGAGATCACACCTATTCTATCGGCGTCACCATCGTAGGCGATTCCGATATCAGCTCCTTCATTTTTTACAAGTGCAATAAGGTCAACGAGATTTTCAGGAACGGTTGGATCCGGAAAATGATTTGGAAACCGGCCGTCCATATCGCAGTATATATCAGTTACATTACAACCGAATCTCTCAAATAAGGGAATTGCGAATACTCCACCGACACCATTTCCGGCATCCAGCACAATTTTTAATCCTTCCTTTATTTCAACATTTTCATATAAATAGTCCTGGTAGTGTTTTGTTATATTTTCCTGATGCAAGTTTCCCTCGCCGGAGATGAAATTTCCCTCTTCCATTATTTTTCTCAATTTTTGTATTTCTTCCCCGTAGATTGTATCCGGGCCGATACATATCTTGAATCCGTTAAATTCGGGGGGATTGTGGCTTCCGGTTACCATTACACCTCCGTCTGTACTGAGGTGCCTGATGGAAAAATAGAGTATGGGTGTGGCACACAGACCGATATCTATTACATTTATACCTGTGGCCCTGATCCCGTTCGTGATAGCGCCTTGATATTCTTCGGAACTGAGGCGGCAATCCCTTCCAATAGTCATGGTTTTTACACCATGATTGGCCCCATAAGTACCGATTGCCCTTCCCAGGTCGTAAACGAAGTCAAAATTCAAATCTCTGTCAACGACCCCCCTGACATCATATTCCCTGAAGACCTCTGGATTCATTATTCTGCTCCTCATGTTTTTTATATTCATTACCACACCTGCGTATTTTATTCAACTTTCAAAGTAGTGCCCGTTCTCCGAACGGGCAGAACAGCTTGCATTATTCTGTTTGACAGTTCTTGACAGGCGTGTTAGTTCTAATTAGATTTTGGGCAGGGAACCATTAAATACCTCATGTTTTCTGTCTAAATTATTATCCTGTGAAAAGTACAGGGAATTCTAATTTTTAGAGGTGTTGTTATGGCCTGGAAAGATGGTGGTGGTAAAAGCCCATGGGAGGGTAAAGAACAGCCTGATCTTAAGGTTGTAATGGATAGAATTAAGAATTTAATGCCGTTTAAATTTCCGTTTTTGGGACGGTATGGATTGGTTCCTCTGTTGGTAGTGATAGCGTTTTTGGCGTGGATGGCATCCGGCATCTACTTTGTTGCTCCTGATGAAATCGGGGTAGTAAAAAGGTTTGGTAAAGCAGTGCGTACTACAACGCCAGGGCCTCACTATCACCTGCCTGTTCCGATTGAGACGGTGTTAAAACCAAAAGTAACGCAGGTGCAAAGAATAGAAATAGGTTTCAGGACAATTGGCGACAAACAGCACGGTCGTTACAGGACAATTGCTGCGGAGAGTCTGATGCTCACAAAGGGTGAGAATATAGTAAACATGACTTTTATCGTTCAATATAAGATAAAGGACGCGGCAAATTTTCTCTTTAATGTGAGAAAGCAGAACAAGACAGTGAAAGATGCGGCTGAAGCGGCTATGAGAGAGATTGCCGGCAGGAATGAGATAGATGATATTCTTACCGTAGGGAAATTTAGGGTTCAACAGGGTACCAAAAAGATACTTCAGAGGATATTGGATAGTTATGGCTCTGGAATACACATAGTGGCTGTTCAGCTTCAGGATGTTCATCCGCCTGAGCAGGTTATGGCGGCTTTTAAGGATGTTGCCAGCGCCAAGGAAGATAAGGCCAAGATGGTCAATGAGGCTCATGGATACCGTAATGAGGTTCTGCCCAGGGCAAAGGGAAAGGCAGCCCAGATTACAAACGACGCCGTTGGCTACAAAGAGTCAAGGATTATTTCCGCACAGGGAGATGTGAGCAGGTTTTTGCAGGTTCTTGAGCAATACAAAATGGCTAAGGATGTTACGAAGAAGAGATTGTATATTGAAACGATGGAAGAGATACTGCCTTCGATCAACAAGATTGTCGTTGAAGGTAAAATGGGGGGGAATGTATTACCTTATCTTCCATTGAAGAAGGGAATATCGGAAATCAATAAACAGTAAATATATCTGCAGGATGTTAATTTTAGATTTCGGGAGGAAGTAATGAAAAAGACAGGAACACTTGGAATGATTGCTGCGCTAATTGCCGTCATGATCGTTTCACTTTCCGTTTATACGGTGGATCAGACAAAGCAGGCCATCGTCATCCAGATGGGGAAACCGATCGGGGAGATTTCGGGACCGGGACTTCACTTTAAGATACCCTTCATTCAGCAGGTGGTTTACTTTGAGAGCAGAATATTGTTATACGATGCGCCCCCTGCTGAAATTCTTACCAAAGACAAAAAGAATCTCGTGGTTGACAACTATACCAAATGGAAAATTGTTAATCCGTTAAGATTTTTCAAGACCGTCAGGACCGAGGCAGGAGCGCAGTCAAGGCTTGACGATATTGTCTATGCGCAGCTAAGGGTTGAGTTAGGACAGCATGACCTGGGGAATATCGTTTCGAAAACGAGAGACGTGGTCATGAAGATAGTAACCGACAAATCTGATTCTCACGCACAGAGTTACGGTGTAAAAGTTGTTGATGTGAGGATCAAGCGGGCGGATCTTCCCGAACAGAACGAAAAGCATGTTTTTGACAGGATGAAAGCTGAAAGAGAAAGGCAGGCCAAACGATATCGATCCGAAGGTGAAGAAGAATCTGTGAAGATAACGGCCAAAGCCGATATGGAAAGGACCATAATACTGGCAAAGGCCTATAAAGAGGCAGAAAAAAACAAGGGAGAAGGGGATGCTAAGGCGGTAAAGATATATGCTGACGCCTATAAAAAAGACACTGGATTTTTTGAATTCACAAGAAGTCTTGAGGCCTATAAAAAGACACTTAAGGATGACATGACATTGGTGATTTCCCCGGATGTAGAATTTTTCAAGTATCTTAAGTAATGATGGCGAATACGGGTACATCTTTGGTGCTGTAGGACGAAGATGATTTGCCAATGGTCGTAATTGAGGTTTGATGCATTTGTAAAAAGTCAGTTTTCCACCAGTTTGTCATTCCGCGAAGCTTGTTCTCGACTCCTAAAATATCTGATCATTAGAATTCTGCAGAACATTCACCGCTTTCCCAAAAGCAGTTATAGCCTTTGGCGACCGGACAAGCGAAGTTCGTTCCGGCCGGGAGGTTATACGCCAGGATAATAAATGGTGAAAAAAGAAAAATATGCTGTAATCGGAGCTGGTTGTGGGGGTCATGCTATAGCCGGCCAACTTGCCTCTATCGGGTATGATGTGACTTTGTATAACAGATCAATTACCAGGATTAAGCCTGTTCAGGAACGGGGTTGCATTGATTTAGAAGGGGTATTGCAGGGAACAGGGGCATTGTCTTATGCAGGCACTGATATTTCTAAAGCCATTGCCGACAGGGATATTATCATGGTTGTCATTACGGCAGACGGGCATAGAGAGATTGCCGAAAAGATGGCGCCTTATTTAAGAGATGGCCAGACAATTATTCTTAATCCCGGGAGGACCTGCGGTGTTTTGGAAGTAGATTGCACTCTCAGGCAGTGTGACTGTAAGGCTAAAGTTGTTATTGCAGAAGCTAATACCCTGTTATTTACCGTAAGAGTTACCACCCCCGGTATCGCAACAATAAAAGGCGTCAAAAAAGAAGTACCCGTTGCCGCATTACATGCTGAGGATACAGAACATCTTGTTGAGACTCTCGCTTCGGCTTTCCCTCAATTCAAGGTAGCATCAACTTTTTTAGAGACGAGCTTTGGGAACATTGGCGCCATATTTCATCCCATTATAATGTTATTGAACAAGGACAGGATTTTATCAGGCGAGAAATTCGACTTCTATACAGATGGAGTTAGCAGAAAAGCTGCGGATTTGATAGATCGGGTTGATCGCGAAGCCATAAATGTAGCAAGTAGATTAGGGACAAGAGTTCTGTCCATAACGGAATGGCTTGCCTCAAGATACGGTTTAAAGTTGTCTGATGTATATACCATGACAAGAACCAACCCGGTTTATCAAGGAATAAAAGCTCCGAACACATTAGATACAAGATACTTATGGGAGGATATCCCCACCGGGTTAGTGCCAATACTGTTCACTTAACCACCACAATACGGACATTCCTTTGTTTGATGGCTGCAGTGTTTACGCTCCTTGGTTTTACAGACCAGTTACTCATTTTTCGTTTGACCACACGAGGGTTGTGCCTGCC
>JAYEGA010000086.1:0-8046 GCA_034658835.1 Thermodesulfobacteriota bacterium | reverse complement strand
ATCCATGATTTCGCCTTCGCCCTGCTTGTGGGAATACTGATCGGAACTTATTCATCCGTATTCATTGCCAGTCCTACAATCCTGGCCTGGGAAACTTTCAAGCCTTCGAAAAAAAAGAAGAGGAAATAAGTTGTCCCCCCTTGAAATTGCAGGCCTGACCATTTTTATCCTTATTCTATTTATAGGGATATTTTCCGTAATATTCGGTTTACCGGGAACAGTCATAATACTTATTGATGTTATTGTTTACTCCCTGATAACCGGTTTTGAAAAAATTGGCTGGAAGATAATAATTGTCCTGATAATCATTTCACTGCTTGCGGAAAGCACCGATTTTATGCTGGGATCCGCAGGTGCAAAAAAGTTCGGTTCATCTAAAAAGGGAATTGTTGCCTCATTGATTGGAGGAATCGTGGGCGCAATACTGATGACCCCATTTCTTTTGGGATTGGGAGCTGTTATCGGTGCCTTTCTGGGTGGCTTTACAGGAACATTCTTAGTAGAGCTTATCGAGCAGAAAAAACTGAAACCCGCTGTCAGGGCTGGTTACGGGACACTACTCGGAAGAATTGCAGGTGTGTTCGCAAAAAGCTTTTTTGCTCTTGTTATGATTATTATAACTTTATCGGCAATATATTCGTAATACAAGGAACAAAACCATGAGCAAAAACAGATCCAAAATTAAAGAATATGCTGAAGCTATAATAATCGCCATACTTATAGCGCTTTTTATTCGAACCTTTGTGACACAGGCCTTTAAGATACCCTCCGGTTCCATGAAGCCCACTCTCCAGATTGGCGACCATATCCTGGTTAACAAGTTTATTTATGGAGTAAAAATACCATACATTAGAAAAACCATAATCCCGGTAGTTGAACCGAAAAGGGGAGACATAGTAGTTTTCATATATCCGCTGGATCGAACAAAGGATTTCATAAAGAGGGTTGTCGGGGTTAGCGGAGATGTGATAGAGATAAAAAACAAAAAGGTTTTCCTTAACGGTTCCCCTTATAATGACACCTATGGGGTTCACACGGACAAATTAGTGCTTCCCTTGTCTATACAACCACGCGATAATTTTGGACCGGTAAAGGTCCCCGAGGAATCCATATTCGTCATGGGAGACAACAGGGACCAGAGTTATGACAGCAGGTTCTGGGGTTTCGTGAAATTAAGAGACGTTATGGGCAAGGCCTTTATTATATACTGGTCATGGAACGGTGATGATCACAACGTCAGGTGGAACAGGTTTGCTAAAATCCTCCATTAAAGCAAAGAATTGCCAGCTTCGTAAAAAGTCGGATTTCCCCTTCCCCCCATGAATTCCCCTAAATTTACCCTCTTTTCCCGAAACCGCCCCAATGCAATCAGCATGGTGGTAATGTATAAAAAACAGATTGACAAATGGCTTATTTGCGATATTATGAAATTGAGAAATTCGAAAAATATTAGCCATGAATATACAAAACATGAGGTGAGAAAAATGCCTTTAATCAAAGTAAGACGAAATTTCCAAATCACTATACCCAACAGTTTGCGCAAGTATTTAAAAATAGGAGAGGGCGACTATCTGGAGGCGGAAAGGCACAACGGTGAAATAGTTTTAAAACCGGTCAAGATGGTGCATCCGGACCAGGCCTATTTTTATACAAAAGAGTGGCAGGAAAGTGAAGCGGAAGCAGACAGGGATATTGCCAATGGAGATGTTTTGGGGTCTTTTGATAATATTGAAGACGCTCTTAAAACATTGAAAACCGCCAAAATATGATGAAGCTGAACTTTACTAAAAATTTTATTCGGGATTATCGCAGACTGCCGCTGGAGATACAGGAAACCGTTGATAAGCAACTTGAGTTACTGCTGTCCAATCCAAAACATCCTTCCTTAAACATTAAAAAAATGAAAGATCCGAGAAATATTTGGGAAGGCAGGATAACAGCTTCGTACCGTTTTACTTTTCAAATAATAAAAGGCTCCTATATTTTTCGAAAAGCAGGTACTCATGACATTTTAAGAAAACCTTGACATTCCTGTCGAGATAGACGCGCAGGCGGAACGTTCGTGACGGCTAAATGGAAAAGAGAAAAATCAAATGCGGAGATGCTCATTTCAAAGAGTTTGACGATGTGAAATACAAGCAGGTTGCAACGGTCGGCGAACTGGATTAAAGCACTTGACTCTGCATACAAATCTTGTTATGTTTCCGCAAATTAAAAAATGCAAACAAGTAGAGCGAAGCGGTTCCTAAAAGCAGGATAACTCTGCTAATACCCTTTTAATTTAATCCAGAGAGGTTGAAAAAGGATGATAAAGGTAAACACTTATTTAATAAGAGAAATGTTCGTCACAAAAAAAGCCTTCTCATTTTCATGGGAAGGCTTTTTTCTTAAATAATTTGGAAATAAGGGGAATACATGATGAAAGAAAGAAAGGTAGTGCTTGACGCAGAGGGAATTGACAGATCCCTGACAAGAATTGCCTACGAAATACTGGAAAAGAATAAAGGGGTTGAAGACCTGGTGCTGGTCGGCATCAGAGCAGGTGGTGTATGTATTGCAAAAAGACTCCAGAAAGAGATTCTCAAGATCGAGAAGGCTGATGTCTCTGTCGGCATCTTAGACATCACGCTATACCGTGATGACCTGCTGACCACCAATAGAAAACCGAAGCTTGGGAAAACAGATATCCCATTTTCACTAAATAACAAAAAAGTGGTTCTCGTCGATGATGTCCTCTTCACCGGAAGGACCATACGAGCAGCCATGGATGCCCTTATAGACTTCGGCAGACCAAAACTTATCCAGCTTGCTGCCCTCATCGACAGGGGACACCGTGAACTTCCCATAAGGGCTGATTTTATAGGCAAAAATCTTCCTTCATCTCTGTGGGAAGAGGTAAGCGTAAATCTCACAGAAACGAATGGAAATGACGAAGTTGTTATTGAAGAAGGACAATAAAAAAAGTGTCTAAAGTTTGAAGTGCCTGCCTGTGCCGGGCACGGCAGACAGGCCTAAAGTGAGCTAAAGTTAGAATACATTGACTGAGGTAAAACATGAAGTTATCAAGCAAAGATGTTTTAGGTATCAAGAATCTTTCCGTAGATGAGATAAATCTTATCCTTGATACTGCAGAATCTTTCATAGAAATCTCAACAAGAGAAATCAAAAAAGTTCCCACCCTCAGGGGAAAGACCGTTATCAATCTCTTTTACGAACCAAGCACCAGAACAAGAACATCATTTGAAATCGCGGCAAAGAGGCTGAGTGCGGATACTATCAGTATTTCTGCCACCACAAGTAGCGTGGTAAAGGGAGAAACCCTCATCGATACAGCCAGGAACCTGGAGGCCATGAATCCTGATATTATAGTAATGAGGCACAGCGCTGCAGGAGCGCCACACATGCTGTCCAGACTGATTAAACAATCCATAATTAATGCAGGCGACGGGGCTCACGAACATCCCACCCAGGCGCTGCTGGATATGATGACCATTAAGGAAAAGAAAGGGGAAATTGAGGGTCTCAAGGTGGCTATTATAGGAGATATCGCCCACAGCAGGGTGGCCAGGTCCAATATCTACGGTCTCACCAAAATGGGGGCCGATGTAACAGTGGCCGGACCGGTTACTATGATGCCCAGGGATATTGACAAACTTGGTGTCAAGGTTCACTACCATCTAAAAGAGGCAATAAAAAACGTCGACATAATCATGATGCTAAGAATTCAGCTTGAAAGGCAAGACGATATTATATTTCCATCACTTCGAGAGTACTCCAATTACTATTGCCTGAACGCTCAAAATATAAAACTGGCAAAGGATGATGTTCTTGTCATGCATCCGGGACCTATCAACAGGGGGGTGGAGATTGCTCCTGACATTGCTGACGGTCCCTACTCGGTGATTCTCGACCAGGTAACCAACGGTGTTGCGGTAAGAATGGCGCTTCTCTATCTGCTGACGGGAGGTAAACGATGAATATCCTGCTCAAAGGGGGAAGAATTATTGATCCCTCACAAAATATAGATGAAAAAACAGACATCCTGGTAGAAGAAGGGAAAATTGCACAGATTGGTCAAGATATTTACAAAAGCACGGAAACTGATTCAGCCCCGAAGATACTCAATCTTGAAGGTAAAATCGTGGTACCGGGATTAATTGACATGCACACCCATCTGCGAGAACCCGGCTTTGAATACAAGGAGACGATTCAGACAGGTTGCGAAGCGGCGGTAGCGGGAGGATTTACCTCAATCGCCTGCATGCCGAACACAAACCCGATCAACGATAATCGATCAGTAACCGAGCTTATACGTCGACAGGCAACACAATGCAATTTGGCAAATGTTTATCCGATCGCAGCAATAAGCAAGGGGTCTGAAGGGATTACCCTGACAGAATTCGGGGATTTAAAGGATGCCGGCGCTGTAGGATTTTCAGATGACGGAAGACCTGTAATGAACAGTGCCTTGATGAGAAGAGCGCTTGAATATGCCTCTTCACTCAATATCCCGATAATATCACACTGTGAAGAGACTAATTTGTCTGCTGACGGATTGATGAATGAGGGGATTGTATCCACAGAACTGGGGCTTCAGGGAATTCCGAATATCGCAGAAGATATAATGGTAGCCAGGGATATAGCGATTGCTGATTACACGAACACTTCCGTTCATATCGCCCACGTGAGCACAGCCGGATCTGTCAGGTTGATCAGAAAAGCCAAGGAAAGGGGACTCGAGGTCACTGCAGAAACTGCCCCACACTATTTTTCTCTTACCGACGAGGCCTTGATGGAATATGACACCTATGCCAAGGTATATCCCCCTCTGAGGAGTGCAGATGACGTCACAGCAATAAAGGAGGGACTTTTCGATGGCACCATAGATGCGATAGCAAGCGATCATGCTCCACATTCCTTAATAGAAAAAGATGTGGAATTTGAATATGCCTTCTCAGGAATGATAGGACTGGAAACCTCACTTTCGCTAAGTCTTAAACTGGTTGCAGACGGAAACCTTACTCTGGATCAACTCATCCTCAAGATGAGCACAAACCCTGCCGGGATACTTGGAATACCAAAAGGAACACTGAAGATAGGCTCCGACGCCGATATTACAGTAATCGACACAGAAAGGAAATGGACGGTTGATATAAATAAGTTCCGATCAAAAAGTAAAAATTCCCCCTTCAACGGTTGGAATCTCAAAGGCATGGCGGTTCTCACCATTGCAGGCGGGGAGATAAAGTACAGCGTGTAATAATGAAAGAAGAGACATCAGAACAAATAAAATATCTTCAACAACTAAAAGAGTGGATTGAACTCAAAAGGGAATTCGACATTATCGACCTTTTCACGACACTCCACCCGGCTGATATCGCTGATCTGGTCGACCACCTGAAAGAAGAAGAAAAGATTCATCTCTTTGCCCTGCTGGACGTTGAAAAGGCCTCCGACGTTATCCTGGAATTGAGCGATGTTTCGAGAGAGCAGATACTTGAAGAGATATCCGACAAAAAACTGACCGAGATCGTCGATGGAATGGAATCGGATGATGCCGCCGATCTGATAGCCGATCTACCCGAAGCACAGGCCAAAATCGTCCTTGAGGGAATTGAACCGGAAGACTCCGAAGATGTCAGACAGCTCCTGAAATATAAAGAGGACACAGCCGGTGGTATTATGCAGTCCGAGCTGGTCTGTGTACATGATGATGCCACAATCCGGGATGCGGTCCAGGCCGTTGTCAAAGAATCGGAATCTGAGGAAATCGAGAATATCTATAATGTATTCGTTGTGGACAAAGAAAACAGGCTGACAGGAACCATCCCCCTGCAAAGGCTTATAACGGCTAAACCGAACACTCCTGTAAATAAATGCATGGATGAAAATATACAAAGTGTTAATGTTGACGTTGACCAGGAAGAGGTTGCAAGAATGTTCGAAAAGTATGACCTTGTTTCTCTTCCCGTTGTTGACAATGAAAACAGGTTGTTAGGAAGAATCACCGTAGATGATGCTGTTGACGTTATAGAGGAAGAAACATCGGAAGATATTTTCAGAATAGCCGGTCTGGGTGAAGATGACAGTGTATTTAACAAACCCACTCAATCCATAAGGAAAAGACTGCCATGGCTCTATTTAAATCTCTTGACAGCACTTGTTTCTGTATTTGTAATCGGATTCTTTGAAGATACCATCAAAATGATGGTGGTTTTAGCCGTTTTCATGCCGGTAGTAGCGGGACTCGGAGGAAATGCGGGAAGCCAGACCCTTACTGTTATCGTAAGGGGGATGGCCCTGGGTGAGGTAACCTTTGAAACCTCGAAAAAAGCTCTATACAAGGAAGTCTTGGTGGGTATCGTGAATGGGGTGTGCGTCGGAATAGTCATCGGCATCATCGCCTATATCTGGAAGGGTATACCCATGCTGGGGGTCGTTCTGGGCCTGGCAATGGTGCTCAATGTGTTCGTGGGAACATTAGCGGGAACATTAGTCCCCCTTAGTCTGCGATGGTTGAAAATGGATCCGGCCCTTGGCTCCCACATCTTTGTTACAGCTTTTACAGATGCCTTTGGATTCTTTTCCTTCCTCGGCCTGGCCACTATCTTTATAAAACTATTAATGTAATTTGATTATGATTCCCAAGCACAGTAACAAGGCTTCTGCGATCGTCCTTCGTTCTCTGGACTATGGGGAATCTGACAGGATCATTACTTTCTATACAGATGACTTTGGTAAGCTTACGGGAATCGCAAAGGGGGCTCGGCGCAGCAAAAAAAGATTCCAGAATGCCCTTGAATTATTTTCCTGCTCCAATATCCTGTTCTCTAAAAGGAGCAGGGGGGGACTTGCGTTGATTGAAAACTGTAATGTAATAAACTACTATCCCGGCATAAGATCCGATCTGGAGAAAATCCTCGTCGCCTCCTATTTTATCGATCTTACTAACCAGTTTACACAAGAAGGTGAAAAAAACCGGAGTTTGTTTCAATTGTTACAAAACTTTCTTGAGATCATCGACACCGGAAACAATTCAGATATCATTACGAGACTTTTTGAACTGCGCCTGCTTAAACTTAAAGGATTTGAGCCAGTCTTAGACAGGTGTATCACCTGCAAGACACCTGTTGACGAAATAGGAATTGCTTATCGCAATAGACCCCTGCTATTCAATTTAGCCAGGGGAGGAATAAAATGTCCCAGATGCAGCTTCGACAACAAAAATTCCATTCCAGTCTCCATCGGAACAATCATGACGCTCCTTGTGGGAAAAGAAATTGAAATCAGTAAGATTCACCGATTATCCCTATCCGGCCAGGCAGCAGAGGAAAGTAAAGAAATCCTTGTCAGTTTTATCCAGTACCTTCTTGGAAAAGAGTTGAAATCTTTAGACGTCATCAATAAAATTAAGAAAATGAGCATTTGAGAGGAATATGGCATTATGACATTCGACGAAATTTTAGAGAGAAGACGGTCTGTCCGATCGTATGATTCAAGGCCTGTCAAAGAGGAAGATATAAAAGCAATATGCGAGGCAGCCAGACTTGCTCCTTCCGCCCATAACAGCCAGACATGGCGTTTTGTCGCAGTAACGGAACGCAATCTTATTGAAAAAATCTGTGATGAAGCTATGCGCCCTGTCATACGCAACACCTGGATGAAGACCGCCCCTCTATTGATTGTTGGCTGTTCAAAACTGGATTTTATGACAAATAAGGTTGGAAGCTTCGTAACCGGTATTGAATATTATCAGATTGATCTCGGGATAGCCATGGAACATATAGTGCTTAAGGCAACCGATCTCGGTCTCGGTACCTGCTGGATAGGCTGGTTTAATGAAAAGAAGGTTAAAGAAATTTTTGAAATACCAAAAAAGGTAAAAGTGCTGGCCCTTCTAACCGTCGGATACCCTAAAACTGCCACCATCATAAAAGAAAAAAAGAGGAAGTCTCTTGAGGAAATACTCTACAGGGAAAAGTGGAGCTCTGAATGAACTACCACGCGGCAAGCCGCGGGGAATTAAACCCCACAGATTTCGCATCA
>JAYEGA010000085.1:0-8095 GCA_034658835.1 Thermodesulfobacteriota bacterium | reverse complement strand
CGGGGTATCGAGACAGCCGATAAGGTTCAGAAGGGTGGTCTTGCCGCTTCCGGAGGGACCGACAAAGGAAAGAAAGGAAGCGGGTTCAATCTCAAAATTAAGGTCGTTCAATGCCCTCAGGCTGACCTCTCCCACCTGATAATCCTTATAGATATTCTGTGCCGTTATTAATCCCATATTACCTCCTTACAACCGGAACAGTTGCCGTTTTTCATCTGCCAATTTCTGCCGCTTTGTCATTCCCGACCCTGATCGGGAATCCAGTTTTTTGCTCATTTCCCTCCTGGATTCCCTCTTCCGAGGGAATGACAAAGGTAATGCGAGAATGACTTAAACAAGTTATTTCCCATTATAATCCCGACGCATCGGGATAGCGGAACTTTTTACGAGACCATCAATATTACTTTTTTTATACCATATAATAAAACCACATGCCTTGATTTATGTTAACCCCAAAATAGACATTGAAAATAAAGTCTGTCTTTCTCATCCCGTGGATATAGGAGATATAGCGGTCACACCTATTTTAATTGCTCTTGCCATCAATGTAATATGCCCCCATCAAAGCAGGATGCTTATAAAGCATACGGGGGCCCGCATACTTCATCACTGCCCTGATCTTTTCCCTCATATCCGGTTTGTAGCAATGAACAGTACACTCTGAGCACTTTGGCTTGTTCTCCTGAAGGGGGCATTTCTCAAGGCGCATCATGGCATAATCGAGAAGCTCCCCGCACTCAGGGCAGAGCCCCACTCTTCTGCCATGCTGCCCATGGCAAAATATCTTGATCATTGCCTCAAGGGTTTTACTTTCCGTCGTCATTCTTGAATGATTGTCAGGCATAACAAGTCAAATCTATCATTTTTGATCAACATTGACGTATTCGTAAAAAGCTCCGCTATGCCGACACATCGGCATTATAATGGAAAGTAACTTGCGCTTTCAGCAAATGTACCTCGTTCCCACGCTCCAGCGTGGGAACGAGAGGGGAATGCGTTATTTATGGCAAATATTAGAAATGTTAACAACTTATAACTCATTTGCGAATTTAAGTTACTTGGAAGTCCACGCAATGTCATTTTGAGGAGTCCTGAGTGTAAGCGAAGGAACTTGACGAAGAATCTCAATAATATCAGATTGTTCGCTATCGCTCAGAATTACAACGGGGCGTTTTGTAAAGGTCTCATATTATGACGACTCGGCATACTCCACGATTTTTTCGGCGATTTTCCTTATCGTAAACTCAAATTTGGCTTCGTCTTTCTCCAGCAAAGTTATCCTGAAACCATTTAGCCTGGTGAAAAAAGAGGTAAGAGGTACCACACATATTCCTGTAGCACCGAGAAGGTAGTACACGAAGCGTTTATCAGGTTCAATCTTTCCACTCACGATTTCTTCAATATACTGTTTTACATCGTCCTGTTCTATATGTAGTGTATGTTCGTTATTGAGAACAGATTCCTTGAATACCACAGTCATGTAAAAGGCGCCATTTGTCCTGTTGGCCACAACGTATGGAACATCCTTGAAAATATTGTATGCTATATTGGAGAGCTTTTCATATCGGTTGACCCGGGCATTCAGGTATTTCTGATACTCGGGATGGGAGAAGAGTATAGGGATGGCCAATTGGGGGAATGTAGTGGAACAGACCTCCGACATCTTCTGGTTTAAGATAGTGTTGATAAAGGTGTCAAAAGCCTCATCCTTGTCGGCATTATACACCTCTATCCACCCACACCTGGCGCCTGGCCACGGAAATTCCTTGGAAATACCCTTCATGCTGATACCCGGTACATCCTCGATGATGTCGGAGAGCGGGACAGTCTTCGTTTCATTAAAAATAAGATTAATATACATTTCGTCGAAAACCAGGAAGAGACTGTTTTCCCTGGCAATTCTCACAACCTGTTTCAGTATATCTTCAGGATAAACAAAGCCGGTTGGGTTATCAGGATTGATTATAAGAATACCAACAATTGATTTATGGCTTTTTACTTTCTTTTCCATTTCATCTATATCCGGGCACCAGTTGTTATTCGGATCCATCTGGTAGGTATTTGGAGGAAAGGAAGCATGCAGAACCTCCGCAAGCAGATGGGTGGAATAGGTCGGCTCAGGCATGATAATCCGTGCATCGACACGCATGGAGCCATACGTCCGTGCAATGGCATCACCAAGACCATTAAAAAATATAATGTCTTCGCTGTCTATTTTCATCTTGCCCCTGCTGTTTACCTGTTCCGCGAGAAACTTCCTGGTTTTGTCAACTCCCTTTGTAGGTGAATATGCGTATGAATGATCTTCTTGTAAGATGTCCGTCAAGACCTCTTTCATCCACTTGGGTATCTTTTCCCCCTTTCCCACGGGATCACCTATGTTTTCCCAGATAACCTCGATGCCATAATCGCTCATCTTGTTCGCTATATTTACGATGTTCCGTATTTCATAAGTAAGGCCGCTGCTCCTTCTCGCAATATCGAATCTCATAATCTCCTCTTTACATCATTATCATTTGGTATAGAAACTCTTACATCTAATACAATGCACATAAAAATTCTACTATTTTTATTACATTTTCTCAAATTTTTGTGTTGAGGTTTAAATTCATTTGACTTAATATAAATAATAAAGTGAAAACTTAAAAAGTGGGGATGAAGAAATGAATTACTTTAAGTTGGCGGCTAAGCAGATATATGATGAGGCCAAAAAGGATGGGCGTCTAATTGAAGGACTCCCTTTAGATGAACTCAAACAGCTCGCTTTGAGACAGGAAGGGGTTATACAAACACAAACTGGATCGATAGCAGCAGATTCTGAGCCCATGTCAAGGGCCGCTCCTCATACCAGGAATAGTGTTGACCATGAGTTTGGTGAAGAGGAGGAGGCCCTGGCTAAGCAGGCTGTAGATATACTGGGTAAGGAAAAGGTTGTTTCTCTTGACACCGTGGTTGGCGACGGCCGGGAAGGAATCACCACTCGTTTTATCATTCCCGAGAAGTATGCGCACCTTGCATACGGGCTCAAGCTCCTTCTGGGTTGCCCATCTGCTAAGGTTGTGGAGGATCCAACCTACACCATTATCTTTTTCACCGATGAAGCTTTTCAATACAACAAATCGAAAAAGCTAATAGATAAAGATGTTTCGATCCGATTGATGATGGGCGAGAAGAAGGGCGACCAGATCAAGATATGCAGAAATTCGACATATCTTGGTGAAGGTAAAAAGGGAGTTTTTCAGTTTGAAAACTGGCGGGTTAAGGCTATCGACAAGACCGGAATTTTTCTTCATGCCGGCGCAAGGAAAGACCTTTTATGGGTTTATGACCAGGAGACTGAACGTCCTGAGCTGCAAGAGATGCATACAGCAATTTCAGGTCTTACGGCTACCGGCAAGACTACAACCCTGTGCCGGAAATTGGCAAGAATGCCTAAAGAAAGTACAGAGATGATTGGTGATGATGGAGGCACAGTCGGTTTTGACGGGAGTTACTGCGCGTTTGAGTTATGTGGTCTTTATGTTAAGACAGAAAACCTTGACGAAAGCCAGCCGGAAATATTACGTGCTGCTCAATCGAAGCATGCCTTTCTTGAAAATGTAGCTATCAGTAAGTATCCCTACATGCCTGATTTCAACGATCTTTCCAAAACCGGCAATGGACGGGCCGTTGTTACGCGTGAAAATCTGGAGATTGCCAGTGAGGGTCTCAGGGCAAATAAAATTGAACGTATAATTATTTTAACCCGTAATCCGCTGGTAAATGTCATCTGCAAACTGACTCAGGAACAGGCCACGATGCAGTTTATTTACGGGGAATCTATAGAGAGCACCGGCGGGGATCCCGAACAGGCAGGGAAATTTAAGAGGGTTTTCTTTCTTGATCCGTTTGTAACCGGTGATCGCCTTGAACATGCTATGATTTTTTACGATATCATCAAGCAGAATAACATAAAATGTTATCTTGCAAATACTGGCACCATCGGTGAACCTGAAAAAGAAGTTTCACTGCGGCAGTCACTGTCTGCCTATAATGACCTCCTCCGGGGACAGCTCCGCTTCAGCGTTGAGCCGGATCATTTAGGACACCATTATCCGATAAAGTGTGACCGCGCCAATATGGATCTTATGAATGCCTACAATCTTATTAATGACGAGACACTACTCAAGAAGAAGGTCATAGATTTCCTCAAAGGACGCCAGCAGTTTCTGGAAGAATTTGAAGAGAGATATGGCAGGATTCCTGAACATATCAGGGAGTCATTACCTTATAAGTATAAAAAAACCCCTCCCGTGGAGAGGATGGAGGGTGAATAGTATAATATAAATGGAAAAGAATGAACTTCGAGCAAAAATATATTCAAAGGTAGATGAGCTTCCCACACTTTCCATGGTGCTTCCAAAACTTATGAGTCTGGTGGAAAGCGACAAAAGCAGTGCTTCAGATATAACCAGTGTGATTTCCCGTGATCCCGCACTGACATCAAAAATCCTGAAAGTTGCCAATTCGGCCTATTACGGCTTTCAACAAAAGGTATTGGATTTAAATAGGGCGGTGGCCCTGCTTGGTTCTAACATGGTCAGGTCTCTGGCTCTCTCCATAAAGGTTGTTCACAGTTTGCCCTCCGGTAAAAAATCCCCCCACTTTTCCAGGGAAGGCCTGTGGATACACAGCCTGGCTGTGGCTACAGCGATGCAAGAACTTGGCAAAAGGTTTGGCAAGGGGGATAACAAGGGGCATCTTTTTATTATTGGCCTTCTCCACGATATCGGCAAGATTGTTCTGGATCAGTTCTTCAGTGAGCTTTTTCAGCAGGCCTTAGAAGAGACACGCAATCTGGGAAAGGCAGAACTTTACATGGCAGAGCGCAGAACAATCGGCTTCGATCATGGTGAGGTCGGCGCTATGCTCCTAACGCGATGGAAATTCCCTGACATGATCATCAATCCTATCGCTGCTCATCATCAAACAGAGATACCGGAGGAGACAGGCGTTAATGATGTTGCCATGCTCCGAATCGCTAATATCCTGCCTCAAGAGCTCGGCCTGGGAGAGGAAGGAAATCCCGTGCCCCCTGAAATTAATGAAGCGGATCTTGAAATTCTGGGAATGAAGGAAAAAGAACTGGAGGATATGAGGGCATACCTGAACAGCGTTAAGGATGGGATTTATGATTTATTCAGCGCCATGAGTTAGTGTCCGTCTCATCAAGAGGCTCCAGCCAGATGACATCGTAGGGTTGTAAGGTAAGATACAGCTTTTTACCTTCAGCCATCCATTCCATTCCACTTACGAGATCATACCATTCTGTTTTGTCGGTACTAAGCTCAGAAAGGGGAACCTCTATGTGACAAACTCTGTTGGTCACATTTGTAAGGGTTAAAATATGCTGATCCCCTCCGGGGGATATTCTCAAGACCGCAAAGATATCAGGTGATATCATCAATATCTGTTGCTCCCCATTAGGGTGAAAGGCGCGTTGTTTCGTCCGGATGGTAATGAGCCTGCCGAGTTCACGGTTGATACGTGAGATTTTGGAAAGTGGATCCTCCAGGGCCTCGGTGATAGCCTTACCATCGATCACGGTGCGGTTAATGTCCCGCTTTGATTCGGTTGCCAGGACAGCTTCGATGTCGTTTCGAGTTCCGATTAAGCTGTGGAGATAGATTCCCGGCACACCCTGAAGAACCAGGGCAATCATCCTTGAGGCAACAAACCGCTTGACTTGAAAGGCGATATCCTCATCACCCTCTTCGTGGTTAAGGGCACTGAACCAGGTTATATTGATCTCATATGGTACTTCGGTGCCATCCTCGCCTGTCTTATAAGAAACGTAGCCACCATGTTCCTTAGCCTTCCGGATTATAAAATCTATATCTTCCTTTTGCAGGATGTTCTTTACTGCCATAACTCCGATACCGTCGTGAGAATCCAAAAAATTAAAGAAGGTTGTGGTATTCGAATCTGTCTTCAGGTTTCCGGCCCAACCGGAGAGGGCAGTTGTATCTTCAGTGTAGAAGGTATGGAGGACAAGGGGAGGTAAGGCGAAATTGTATACCATTCGTGCCTCATCGTGCCCATTGCCGAAGTAGGAGATATTCTCTTCATGGGGAACATTGGTTTCCGTTATCAAAGCTACACTTGGTGCAACAGCGTTCAAAAAGTCACGAAAAAGCTTGACAATCTCATGTGTCTGATCCAGATGCACGCAGCGGGTTCCCGGGTCTGCCCATAAGTAGGTAATGGCGTCAAGACGAATAATATCTGCCCCATGACGCACATACATAAGCAGTATCTCGATAACCCGCATCAACACATTGGGGTTTTTATAGTTGAGGTCGATTTGATCCTGAGAGAAGGTTGTCCAGACATGAATTGGGCCGTTGATTGTCTGAAATTCCGTGAGGATATCAGAGGTTCGAGGACGAAAAATCATCCTGCGCTGCTCAGGGGTCAGATCATCCGGTGAGGTATAGGTGATGAAAAAATTTCCATAATAGGGATTATCATTTAAAAATTCCTGAAACCAGCGGCTCTTGGACGACACATGGTTGATAACCCCATCAAACATCAACTGGTAACGGTTTTCCAGTTCCTCGATGTCCTGCCAGGTTCCCAGCTTAGGATCCACGGTTTCAAAGTCGATGATGGAAAACCCTCTATCGGAGGAATAAGGAAAGAAGGGCAGGATATGCAGTGTATTGATGTTTCCTTCGAGGTAGGAATCGCAAAATTTGGCCAGGGTAGCGAGAGGGGAGTGTTCTTCACCGCGCAAGATATCGCCATAGGTGATAAGAATAACGTCTTTTTCCGTAAATCGATTTTCAGGATCTAAACCCTTTTTCTTGTCGATTAATTTTTGAGGTTTATGCGCGTAATAAACCTTGAGAATCCGTTCCAGTTCCGGCATATATGTCTCTGCTACGGCTTCACCGTAAAGAAAGCGCAACCGGTTAAACATCCGTTCGTGTATTTCAGATGGAATCTTCAGAGCAGGTCTTGTGTAATCCGGTTCCTGATTGTGGGAGGTCCTGATCCTTTCAAAGGATCTCTGGTGATTGGAGTTTCCTGTTTTGTTCTCGAAGGTTGACACTTGCCTGGCGACTCCTTTTGATTTTGGACTTTCCCATTATTTCTATATATAAGTTTGGCACTTCCGTCAATCCTTATAACCAGACCCCAAAATAGGTGTTGACAAAGATGCAGCATGTTCTATAGGATTCTGGTAAAGTTAAGTCATTCTTGCTTTAGTATCTTGAAAATCCAATAAAAGAGGGGTAGGAATATGTCAAAAATGAAAAAAGGGTTGTTGTGGACAGGATTCCTTTTTGCCGTTTTTCTTGCTTTGATCAGTGTTGATACATTGCCTTCTTACGCAGGATCAAAAATCAAAGTTGCCATAATGGACTTTGAGACCAAGGTTCCCGGCCATGGCTGGAGGGTTGGACACGGGGCTTCTGATATGCTGACTACTGCGCTCGTAAAAACCAAAAAATATCGAGTTTATGAGCGCGGGAAGCTTTCCAGCATTTTAAAAGAACAAAAACTCCAAATGAGCGGTCTTGTTAACCAATCTACAGCCGTTAAAATCGGCAAGCTTATCGGAGTCAAATATATTATTACCGGGGCAGTTACCGAATATGGACGGTCCCAATCGGGGTTCCGGGCTGGTAGCTACGGTAGTGTGGGGAAAAAGGGTTACAGCTCCTCTGTAGATGTACGTGCAATAAATGTACAAACAGGTGAAATAATTTTTGCCGATACAGGCTCCGGTTCAAAGCAAAGCCTTTCAGTAAGTGTTCTTGGCTTTGGTGGCGGTGAATCCTTCGACCAAAAAAAGGCTTCTGAATCCATGCGCATGGCTATTGACGAAGTAGCGAAAAAAATCTACATGGATCTTAATTGACCGGTCACCAGGACCTTCTCGTATATATAAGTCGCACCAATTTAACTTTTGTTGATTAGGTGCAATACTGTTCATTTAAGGCTTGATTTTTCATCTTAAGTGTCATATCCTTATCTTAATATTACAGATAAGGAGGGCATACAGATGGCACGAACAATTGCTGGACTGCCAATGGGGAGTCGTATTACT
>JAYEGA010000084.1:0-8220 GCA_034658835.1 Thermodesulfobacteriota bacterium | reverse complement strand
GCTCCAAACTTTGACCTGGATGGAAATGCTACCGGAATCGTGGGAACATTAAAGGACATCACAGAACTGAAGCACTCGGAGATAGAGCTGAAAAAGAGCCTCGAAAAACTGCAAATGGCCATGAACAGCACCATCGATGCCATGTCAATGATTACCGAGTCAAGAGATCCTTACACAGCCGGTCATCAAAAACGGGTTGCTGACCTTGCCATCGCCATTGCTGAGGAAATGGACCTTTCAGAAGAACGTATAAATATAATCCACATGGCCTCCCTGATCCATGACATCGGTAAAATACAAATCCCCGCTGAAATTCTGGTCAAACCTGGCAAGTTAAGTGAGATTGAATTCAGTATGATAAAATCTCACCCGGAAATTGGCTATAACATCTTAAAAACAGTAGAATTTACACCTCCCATTGCTGAAATCGTACTTCAACACCATGAGAGATTGGATGGTTCCGGATATCCCAAAGGCATTACCGGAAATGAAATTCTTTTAGAATCGAGGATTATCGCCGTCGCCGACGTAGTGGAAGCTATGGCTTCTCACCGGCCTTACCGGCCATCACTGGGAATAAACAATGCATTAGAGGAAATCACACGTTCCAGGGGTATATGTTATGATCCTGATGTTGTAAACGCCTGTTTGAGGATTTTTAAAGAAAAAGGGTTTGAGTTCAAGCAAGATTGAAGTATATAAATAACTTAACCAGACACAGGTTTCATCCCCTTACAGAGAATCAAGGGGGTGTAAGTAAAGCGTCGCGTGTCATAGAAAAATCTTTCAAAGTCAGTAAAAAAAGCTTCATAACCGCCGGGATAATCGTTAAACATATCACGGAGTTTCACAGAGGCTACCTCCACTTTTTTAATCCAGTTGAATGCATCTCCATCTGTTATTTTTCCATAGATTAAATGGTGCGGCATGAGATGTACATTTATCTCTTCATATTTATTATCATAAAGATAGGAATACAATTTCCGGCCTGCATAGGTATCGAAGTTATACTCCTCGTCCACTCTGGCCATCAGTTCAGGTAAAAGCTCCTTCATCCCGGGTGGAAGCTCGTAATGATTGAGACAATTATGATCAAGATCCAGCAGACAAAGGTGTCCTCCCGGTTTGAGACAGTTTCTCAGGTTTCTAACAATATCGTGACTTCCTGCACGATAGTATTCCAGTACGAAGCGAACCCATATAATATCGAACTGACCAAGATCATCCAGGGAATCCCTCAGGTCATGCACATAAAAATCAATCCCTGACTTTTTTCCATAATGTTCCCTAGCATAGCTTATTCTTTCCTCTGAAAAATCCACACCCACTATACTCCCGCCCGGCTGGATCATTTCATGCAGGACAGATGTCGTTTTTCCCGGCCCGCAACCCGCATCGAGTATCCTCAACCCCGGTTTTACACCACACCAGAGCGCCTGTTCCTTAACGGCTTCCGGATTCGTCTTAACCTCCAGCCGAATATTCTCTTCGTTATTCTCCATTAGATACATCTTGTCACTTTTCAAGATTCATCCTCCAATTAAAAAACAGCCTGTTTTTTTTATTACGACACAGGGTGGGAACTTAACAAAAAATCACTTTCATATCAACAAAAGAAAAGGGGGCAGGGCTTGCAATGCAACACTTAACAACATATAATAATCTCCCTTTTCCCCCTTTACTAAAGGGGGGGGAGCGGGGATTATCACTCTTGAGGGAGAGAATATGTCAAAGATTTCAGTTAATCGAAAACCTTTTATTATCGGCATAATGGGAAGCCACAAGGATAGCCCCGCCGCAATGAAAGATGCTTATCGTCTTGGAGAAGAAATTGCCGGAAAAGGCTATGTCCTCCTCACGGGAGGAGGAGGAGGTGTGATGAAGGCAGCTTCCGAAGGGGCGCATCGAGCCGGCGGCCTCGTGATCGCCATCCTCCCCAGTGAGAGAAAGCTCCCTCTCAGGGGATATCCCAATGAATTTGTTGATATCCCGATCTATACAGGTATGTATGATGCCAGAAATGTGATCAATGCAAAGACGCCCCATCTCCTGGTTGCACTGAGCGGTGGCCCGGGCACCCTCTCTGAAATCGCCATCGCATTGAAAAGTGAAACACCCGTCATCGGTCTCCACTGTCCGGAATTTGAAATCGAGGAAGAAGGAAATTTCATCAGGGTGGAAACAGTCGAGGAGGCGCTGGAAGAGATAGACAGGATTTTGAAACATTGACCCCAAAATAGACATTGACCCTTCCAACACAGTAGGACAGGCGTCCCGCCTGTCCATAATGGTGAACAGCTTAGACAGCCGAGACGGCTGTCCTACGGAATGGTGAGGACAGACTTTATTTTCAATGTCTATTTTGGGGCTTGATATGCTGTTTGACCGTGCATTTAAATCCTGTTATAAGAAATTTCATATCGTCTGCGGGAAGCAGACTCCAAAACAAATTTCACAATAGAACATTGAAGGGAAACTCTACATTGAATATAATTCTTGCCGGATACAATCTCGATTATGAAATTATAAAAGAGATCAGGTCTTCCCGTCCGGATGAGGAAACCCTCACACCGGAGACCATCTCCGCCGCCTATGCCCGCATTAGCAGAAACCCTTCTCCCGTAACGGAGCTGAGAGAAACAGCCAGAAAAGAAGTGGAGAAGGCAAGGAATTCCAATCGCAGTATCGTCTTCGATATGGGGCACAGTTCCATCGCCGAACATGCCGTCTTCAACATAGATGTTCTGGGTGTTTCTCGTTTTCTCGTTGAGGAGATCGAAAAGTTTCGCCTCTGTTCCTACACAGAAAAATCGCAAAGATATATCCTGCTGGAAGACGACTTTGTCATTCCCGAAGAAATAAGGCAGACCGGTGTTGAGGAACCATTTATCAAAACCATCAAAGAGCAGAACCGGTTTTATCATGATCTATATTCAAAACTAAAACCATACATCTTTGAAAAAAACAGGGATTTGGCATCTGATCCGGCAAACCACAGGGTTCTGGAAGGATGGGCAAAGGAAGATGCAAGATATATTATTTCCCTGGCAACTGAAACCCAGCTTGGGATGACCATCAATGCAAGAAACCTTGAATTGATGCTGAGGCGCTGTGCCGCCCACCCCACGGCCGAGGCCAGGGAATACAGCAATAAACTCTATCAGGCAACAAAAGATGTCGCTCCCTCACTGATCAGATACACGAAGCCGACCGAATTTGACCTCATGACCAGAGGTGACCTGAAGACAAAGGCGAAGGGGCTGATTGAAAAATGGGGTGGGAAAGCTGAAAAGGCCCGCACTGGCGCGACCCTGGACAGGAATAACGTAGTCATCTCATATTCAACACCTGATGCCGATAACAGGATAGTAACATCGCTCATTCACTCTTCGTCAAACATCTCTTTAGAGGAAAGTATGGCGATTGTTTCGTCCATGAATAACGAAGAAAAGGAAGAAGTAGTCAAAGCTGCCTGCCGGTATATGAATCCACACGATGCCGCTCTAAGAGAATTCGAAAACATCGACCTTCTCTTCGAGCTTACCATCAGCGCAACATGCTTTGCCCAGTTGAAAAGACACCGGATGGCCACCATACTCTGCCAGGACTACGACCCGGCGCTCGGCGTTACTATACCACCGGCGATATCCGAAATTGGGATGGAAAACCACTTCAGGGATGTCATATCACGAACAGAAGAAAGTTATGATCAAATAAAGAAAGTTGCTCCGATCGCTGCAGGCTACATTCTGACTAACGCCCATCAAAAAAGAGTTGCCATAAAGATAAACGCCAGGGAATTATACCATATCGCCCGACTACGGGCAGACAGAGACGCCCAGTGGGACATAAGAGAAATTGCAGAAAAGATGCTGATGCTGGGGAGGAAAGCAATGCCCCTGACCCTTATGCTCGCCACCGGAAAAGACGGTTTCGCCTCACTTTACGACCGGTGCTTTACCGACGTGAAGTAGGGGCCGATGCCCTCATCGGCCTTAAACAGGCCTGTTCGGGGAACAGGCCCTACTACAGAACACCAATTCGCAGGTTTTTCACATGATCCAGTTTAATACCCTTTTGCTTGTTTTTCTTGTCATTTTTGCAACCAGCTCAGTTATTAGATGGGCACTGACACGAGCTAACATCCACAATCTCCGCAAATTCGGTCATCAGGTTCCCGAAGTCTTCCGCGGGGAAATAGATACCGAAACCCTCTCCCGGATGACCGACTATACTGTAGATTCCTCCCGGTTGGGTTCCATCGAAGCTCTTTCCGGCGATCTGATCATGCTCGTCATACTGTTGAGCGGGTTCTTGCCCTGGCTTGTCGGCACTATACTGTTACACAAGCTCCATTTCATTCTGTCAGGACTCCTTTTCTTCGCTGTCCTTGCGGCAATCAGCGGTATCTCAGACATCCCCTTCAGTCTTTACAGCACATTTGTGATCGAAAAAAGGCATGGCTTCAGTACCATTACCCTCAAATTGTGGCTAACCGATTTACTGAAAAATCTGCTTATTTCGGTAATTCTCATGATTCTTCTCCTCAGTCCTCTGCTGGCCCTGATCTACTATGCAGAAAAAACGTGGTGGCTATGGGCGTGGATATTCTTCGCCGCTTTTCAACTACTCGTCCTGTGGCTCTATCCGATCGTCATCGCCCCTCTGTTCAACAAGTATGACCCGATAAAAGATCGGGAACTGGAACAGAAAATCATTTCCATAATGGGAAAAGTGGGTCTTAAAACAAAGGGTGTCTATCAGGTTAATGCGGGAAGAAGGAGCAAACATACCAACGCCTATTTTACCGGCATTGGGAAAACTAAACGGATCGTTTTATTTGATACCCTGCTTGAATCCCATACATCAGACGAAATCTTGTCTGTTCTTGCCCATGAAATAGGGCACTGGAAAAAGAAACACATCATGAAACAACTGCTGTTTATGGAAATTGTCTCCTTTTTTCTCTTCTATCTGGTTTACCGTTTGATGGACTGGTCACCAATGTATCAAACCTTCGGTATTGAAGGGAACATCCCCTACGTTGGACTTTTTCTTCTAACTGCTCTCTTCAGCCCGATTTCCTTTTTCTTTACCCCTCTGGTTTCGATGGTCTTCCGAAAGTTTGAACGGGAAGCGGATGACTATACATATTGGCTTTTAGGAACCACAAAACCACTATGCAGCGCACTCAAGCGTCTTGCAAAAGACAATCTTGCCAACCTTCATCCCCACCCTGTTTACGCCTGGTTTCATTACTCTCACCCACCTCTTACCGAGCGAATCGCACGACTTCAAGAAATAAAAAAGGCATCTCATTGAAGTAGATGCCTTTTTGTTCTTTTTTCTGAACTCTTTTTAAAATGGAACCGGCGTAAAGGTAACCAGAAACACAATCAGGGTTATCAATCCTATTGTTTTCCTTCTCCTGTCCAGTGGTACCCGGTCATAGGCAACCGGTGGATGATTGAGACCCATAAAACAGAGAAGGACAGCCCATACCAGCCACCCGCTCCAACCGGTAATCCCCAGCACCAGGAGAATGACCAATACAACTCTCGCCAGGACCTTTTGCCTGAACCCGAGTATCGCATATGCCACATGCCCCCCATCCAGCTGCCCTACGGGGAGAAGATTCAAGCAGGTAACCAAAAGTCCTATCCATCCGGAAAATGCTATCGGATGAAGAACGAGGTTTGTATTCTCCGGCATGAAACCATGAACAATCCAGTTGAGAAGGGAAAAAAGAATAGAAGTGCCAAGATGTATCCCACCTGCTGCTGTTTCAGGCACTATTTCAGAAAGAGCCAGGCCGATAAAAAGAACCGGAATAGCTACAATGATTCCGGCAAGGGGACCCGCCGCACCTATATCAAGGAGAATTCTCCTGTCCATGATCGGTGATTTCATCTTTATAAATGCCCCGAATGTTCCTATAAAGGATGGTGCAGGAATGAAATAGGGGAGGGTCACATCCACATTATGTTTCTTGGACATGAAATAGTGCCCAAACTCGTGGCATCCCAATATCAGCAGTAGCGTAAAGGAAAAGGGTATCCCCTTCCACAGATACCGGGGATGATCGAGAGGGTTTATCCCCTGCTGCAAAGTGCCTGCAATCAGGGTAGTCAGAATGGTAATAACAAAAAGAATTAGATTGATATGGGGTATCTTACGTTTCCTGTCAGTAGTAGAAAACCGATCGTCCATAAAATACCGGGTTGGTGATGAAAAAAGGGGGCATAATTTACGACCCCCCATTATTATTAAAAAGTCGACTTGATTTCTTTTAAAAAGCTCTATTTTTTAGAATTGACGTCTTCCCTGAGCTCTTTGCCTACTTTAAAAAAGGGAAGCTTCTTTGCAGATACCTCAATATTGCTTCCTGTCTTGGGGTTCCTTCCTGTGTAAGCATCATACTTTCTTATAACAAAGCTTCCAAAACCCCTGATTTCTACCCTTCCCCCTTCCTTAAGCTCATCGGCAAAACCTTTAAAAATCAAATTGACAACACCTGTTGCCTCTTTCTCTGTCAGATCTTCTTTCTTGCTCAAAGCTCCAATTAATCCAGATTTATTCATAATGCCCCCTTTGAATAACTATTATACTATTATTCCGTAACAACTTAGTAGTGAATATTATTCACTTTATAAAATGAAAGTCAAGATAATTTTAGCGGATTCTGATTATCCCGAAGAAAGAGACAACAATCTTTCGACCTCTCTCTTTCGCAAGTACCTATACTCTCCCACTTCCAGATCATCAAGATGAATATCGGAAATGGCAATCCTTTTGAGCCTTGCGACCGGATGTCCTATCGATTCGAAAACTCTTCTGATAATTCTGTTCCTCCCCTCGAAAATAGTCAACTTGAGCCAGCAGCTTTTTCTGTTAATCTTTTCAAGTACAATATTAGAAGGCACAAACTTTCCATCATCGAGTTCTATCCCATTCTTGATGGCACGGATCTTTTCCCTTGTAAGATTTCCCTTGATTTTAACCATGTATGTCTTTGGAATGGCGAATTTGGGATGCTGAAGCCTCTGGGCAAAACTTCCGTCATTTGTCATCAGCAGCAGCCCTTCCGAATCATAATCAAGCCTTCCTACGGGGAATACCCTCTCGGACACATCATAAAGTAAATCGGTCACAACCGGCCTTCCCTGAGGATCTTTGAGGGATGTAATATACCCACCCGGCTTATTCAACATCAGGTATTTCTTTGATATTTCTGTAGATATTAATTTCCCGTCTATTCTTATCTCGTCCTTTTGAGCATCAGCCTTAGCCCCCAACTGTGTTACTATCTTACGATTTACACTTACCCTGCCCTCGCTGATGAGCTTTTCTGCCGCACGTCGGGAAACAATACCAGCGCCGGCAATTATTTTTTGAAGACGTTCCTGCATGATAATCTATTTTTCTAACTCCTTCAACTCCCGCAGTGTCGGCAACTCTGACAGATCCTTCAGATTAAATACCTCAAGGAATTTCTTCGTGGTACCATACAGCATCGGTCTGCCGGGTACATCCTTCCGTCCAACCATTTTTGCCAATTTCTTTTCCAGCAATCCCCTCAGCGACCCGCTGACATCAACACCCCGTATCCTGTCTATCTCCGACTTCACAACCGGCTGTCTGTATGCAACTACCGCAAGGGTCTCCATAGCGGCCTGGGTGAGCATCGTCGGTTTTACCCCTCTTAATTTTTTTATCCACTCACCAAGATCGGTCCTCGTCCTGAACTGAAATCCCCCTGCAACTTCTTCAAGACAGAATCCACCATTTCTCTCGTTATATTCCCTCATAAGATCACTGAGAATATTTCCGATCTCTTTTTTGTCAATTTCTCCCCCCAGAACTTCGCTGATCCTGTCAATGGTAAGGGGATTTTCGGAAGCAAAAACGAGGGCTTCTATTATAATTTTTATGTCCTTCATGTGAAAACCAGGTTAAAGGTGAACGAATTATATCAAATATAAAAATATAAAATGTAAAGCGCGACCCTGAAATAAATTCAGGGTGACAAATTATTTTACTTTTTAATTTTTCATTTTGATATTTGCATTTCTTTACCCTTTAACCTTGATAGTCTCGTAAAAAGTCCGCATTTCTGTCGTTTTGTCATTCCCGACCTGATCGGGAATCTATAACTGCGTATAATTACTGGATTCCCGTTTTCACGGGAATGACGCATTAGCAAATTTGTGACTTTTTACG
>JAYEGA010000083.1:0-8422 GCA_034658835.1 Thermodesulfobacteriota bacterium | reverse complement strand
GTTCCTTCGCTCTTTATGCTGTTCTCATTGCCCTGTTTACCGCACCTGTAGTAAACGCCCTTAGAACTATCGTCAGCTAAAAGATGAGTTCCTCTTCCGGCAGGGCGGGGAACTCATCTTCCACCTCACTTTTGAGGGGAGGGTTGGGGAAATGTTAGCAGTTAGAAGTAAAAAACACAAAACATCATATTCAGCCATACTAATGTTGAGTGTATGGGGATTTGTTCTTGTTATTTCCTCATTTCTCTTTCTATATGTAGGATATTGGCTGGATGAAAAGTTTAATACGGCTCCCACCTTCATGTTAGGACTGTTCCTGCTTGCAGTGTTTCTATGCATAGGAAGGTTCTATCAAGAAGTCTGGCTAAAGAGGGAAAAGTGGTAAAAGATGTTGATATTACTTAGTAAGTATCGGCATCCTCTCCCAAGTTGAACCCACCCTTTCAAAACCAAATAGTTATTTTCTTCAAATCCGGTCCAAACACCGCCCTGTAGGTATCACCAGTTGGACGGTAAGTGGACTGATTATATCCTTGACAAGCCAGAACTCTTAAGGTAGACGCAAGCTTCAGACTTGAAAATATACAGCAAATAAATATAATATAGAGATAACTCTGTCGGGCGAGACGCCCGACCTGCCACTGGGATAGGACAGATATCTTCAATAAGAGGGTAGGACAGGCATCCTCGCCTGTCTATAAGGGTAAAACTGAAAGGAGTTTCTATGGCAAAATATGAACCTAAATCGCTAAGAAATGTCGCAATAGTAGGACATGGAGGAACAGGAAAAACCTCACTCTGCGAATCATTTCTTTTTGTCGCCGGTAAATCAGACAGGCTGGGAAAAGTTGATGAAGGCACATCCTGTATGGATTTTGAACCGGAAGAACAGAAGAGAAACATATCAATAAATGCTGCAGTAAATTTTGTAAACTGGGAAAAGCACAAGATAAATATAGTAGACACCCCTGGTGATTTGAATTTCGTATTCGATATTCAAAACTGCCTTCGTGTCGTTGATAGTGCCGTTGTTCTGATAGATGCTGTTGGAGGAGTAGAATTCCAGACAGAAAAAGTATGGGGATTTGCCGATGAGTTTAATCTTCCCAGAATCATATATATAAATAAAATGGATAGGGAACGTGCTGATTTCACGGACGCTGTTGACAGTGTCAAGAATGTTTTGGACAAGAAAGTTACCCTCATCTACCTTCCCATAGGGGCCGAAGATTCATTTAAGGGCATAGTGGATCTGATAAATATGAAGGCCTTGATCTTTGATGATCTAAAGGGGAAATTCAAGACAGAAGACATTCCTGAGGACATGCTGGAAGATGCCGCCAGTTACAGAGAAACAATGGTTGAAGATATAGCTGAGTGTGACGATGAATTGATGAATAAATATTTAGAAGATGGAGAGCTCAGCCTTGATGACCTGAAATCGGGCCTGAGAAAAGGTGTAATGTCAAACGATCTCATCCCTGTAATATGCGGATCTGCCATAAAAAATATCGGGGTCAGTCCTCTTGTCGATATGATTGTCAGCTACCTCCCCTCACCGGTTGATCGTGGCCCGGTTATAGGAAAGAAGCCGGACACAGAGGATGTTGCAGAACGATTACCGGAAGAAAGCGCTCCATTTTCAGGAATAGTATTTAAGACAATTGCCGACCCGTATGCCGGCAGACTCACGCTATTTCGGGTATATTCAGGAACCCTGAATCCAGATTCAAGTTTCTATAATTCCTCACAAAAAGCGAGTGAGAGATTCGGAAACATTTTCTTCCTGGAGGGGAAAAACCAAAAACCGGCTGCATCGCTGGTACCTGGCGATATAGCCGCTGCAGCCAAATTGAAAGAAACATTTACAGGCAATACTATATGCAATGAAAAATCCCCAATAATATTCGAAAAGATGTTGCCTCCACCGCCTGTAATGTCCTTTGCAGTTCAACCTAAAACGAAGGGTGATGAAGAAAAAATAACAACCTCACTCAACAGACTTCTTGAGGAAGATCCTGCTCTTTCCACTCGCAGAGATGCTCAAACCAAAGAGATTATACTCTCGGGTATGGGACAGGTCCACATAGAGGTTACGATAGAAAAACTGAAGAGAAAATTCGGCGTAGAGGTCAATCTGACTCTCCCAAAAGTCCCGTACATGGAAACTATCAAAGGAAAAACACAGGTTCAGGGTAAATACAAAAAACAATCGGGTGGAAGAGGCCAGTATGGAGATACCTGGATTGAAATTGAACCTCTCCCCAAAGGTGAAGGGTTCGAATTCGTAAACAAGATAGTGGGTGGCGTTATCCCGAGACAGTATATACCCGCAGTTGAAAAAGGCATTGTGGAAGCAATGGAAGGGGGAGTCATAGCAGGTTATCCTGTAGTGGATGTAAAGGTTACACTCTACGACGGTTCCTTCCACAACGTGGATTCTTCTGAAATGGCTTTTAAGATAGCAGGCTCAATGGGATTTAAAAAAGGTGTGATGAACTGTCAACCGACGCTTCTTGAACCGATAGTAGAAGTAGAGATAGAAATCCCTGATGAATATATGGGTGATGTAATAGGGGATTTGAACGGCAGGCGCGGCAGGGTCCTGGGCATGGATACCCGCGGATCCAATCAGATAATCAAAGGACAGCTACCTCTGGCGGAGATTTTAACATATGCACCCGATTTGAGATCAATGACAAGCGGAAGAGGAACCTTTACTTATCAGGTCTCCTATTATGAGGAAGTTCCCCCTGTGATTGCCGAAAAGATTGTGGCTGAATCCAAAAAGGAAGAATAGAGGTATATTGATTACTGCGGGAATTATAACGGTGAGTGATAAAGGCTCGCGAGGTGAACGGGAAGATATCAGTGGTAAAGAGATAAAGAAACTGCTGGAAGGTATCTCAATAAAAATTGTTGATTACGAGGTAATACCTGACGAAAAAGATATCATCATTAATAAATTAGTCGAGTATACCGACAGAAAAAAGCTTGATCTTATCGTAACAACAGGAGGTACCGGCGTAAGTCCACGCGATGTAACCCCCGATGCAACCCTTGAAGTCATAGAGAAGGAAGTTCCTGGAATCTCAGAGGCCATGCGACGGGAAAGCACAGTCCTGACACCTAATGCAATGATATCAAGGGCCGTCACAGGAGTAAGGAAAAATTCACTCATCATCAATCTTCCCGGAAGCCCGAAGGGGGCAAGGGAAAATCTGGCCGTTGTCCTGCCTGCCCTGAAACATGCCATAGAAAAAATCAAGGGTGATGATTCAGAATGCGCGGTTTTATAAAGTAGGGTCGGGTTTTACACCCGACCGCAAACGGTGGCATGTAAAATGTCAACCTACGGAATTGTCGAAAGAAGAATCATATTTCCAAAGCTCTTTTTAACTCCTCAATCATATTGTCCCGATGTGTCCCCGGCCAGAAGACGCTGCGACATTGTGGACACATTCTGAAATCATTATAATTTTCAAAAACATAGTCGGGAACATATTCCCTAACCTCTTCCCTTGAAACCTCTTCCAACTCTTTGTTGCACTTAAGGCAGATGCTAAAAAGCTTTCCCTGATCCGGTTTCAGGGAAAGCTTTTGTTTGATTTCCTTTATCTGGTTCTGGACATAGTCTTCAGAGATGATAAACATCCGGCCTGAAAAACTCCTGCTCGCCATATCCTTTTTTCTTGTCAGAACAATTCTTCCTTCTCTTTGAGCCTTTTTCAAAAAGTTCCTGTCAATATTCCCCCTGTAGTAAATGGTATCGAATCCGAGTATTCTCAGCCACTTTGTTAATTTGCCAAGTGTTGGGTCTGCCAGGAACTTCATTACTTTCGGTACTCATTTCCTATGGCTGGTCCGAAGATTCAGTCTCTGAAGATTCAGTCTCTTCTACCACCTGTAGACTTTTGCTTTCACTGAGTTCCTTTTCCATCCCTTTAATCTTTTTATTTAATCTTTTTACTGTCCTTCCCAACCTGAACCTTTCTGCTATTCCAAAAAATCCCACAAGAATTACTCCTGCAAAAAATGATGCAAACATCAATAAATAGGCAGGCACCTCTGGCATATCTGGTATGGCAAACCCGTAATATTTAATCGGAACCATGGCAGTATTTTGCAACGAAAACGTCACCACTAACAGCACAACCAACGTAATAATAATAGTGTAAATGAGCTTCATCCTTGACCTCCTGTTTCGTGCCTGTCGGGCACTATTTTAATTTATTAAAATATGATAATAACACATTCCGCGTCTTTTTAATATCCTCCGGTATAACCCTTGTTTCCCCCAAAACCGTCATGAAGTTGGTGTCACCATTCCATCTCGGGACAACATGCACATGAATATGGTCATCTACCCCTGCCCCTGCAACCTTCCCCAGATTCATTCCTACGTTAAAACCATCAGACATCATCGCTTCCTTTATAGCTCTGACGGAAACATCCAGGAAATCAAATATTTCCCGTTTCTCCTCGGAAGTCAGATCTTCCAGATTACTAACATGCCTGAAAGGGGCGATCAATAGATGTCCATTAATATAGGGATACCTGTTCATCATGACGAAGGAATATTTTCCTTCATGCAGGATAAGTTCATCGTCTCTGATTGAATCTTTGCAGAAAATACACCCTTCCGGTTTATCACTCTTTATATATTCCATCCTCCAGGGAGCAAATAAATTTTTCATCCCGAAATGTCTTTTCTGTACTATTAATATTTAAACTCTATTATTTTTCCTGTGATCTTATTATCTATTTCAAGTATTCCGATTGTATTATTTTCTGAATATCTCTTGTCAGTAACCGAACCCGGATTAAAAAAAAGAATGTTACCCCTGACCCTATTGACGGCCCTGTGAGTATGACCATAAACCAGACAATCTATATCACCAAATTTTTCCCTTAGCTTTTTTTCTATACCGAAAGGTGCTCCCCAGCCATGAATCAGGCCTACCTTAAAACCATTCAGGTCAAGAACCAGTTTATCAGGCAGTAATTTTCTTACTTCAGGTGGATCCATGTTACCCCAGACCGCCCTTACTTCTTTCCCCTCAAACGCATCGAGAACGCTGATATTAACCAGGTCTCCTGCATGTAAGATCAAGCCAACATCACTGAAATAATCCTCACAAATTATCTTGAGTCTCTCATCATAACCCTTAAGGTGTGTGTCCGAAATAACCCCGATTTTCACTTCAGAAACCTCCGGAAAACAGAAAGGGATTATACCGATATGACACAAAAAGACAAGCATTATTTGTAAATTTTTAGCTATCAGCATTCAGCATTCAGCAATTACAATGGGTTAGAGAAAGGATCCCAGGAGCTGTTTGCCGATTGCCAAATGGACATTCAGAGACCTCATCCATCCTTTCGAATTGACTTTTTTTGTACAGGCATATAATATTTCATATTAAAAATAGAACAGGAGTCAAAAAAGTGGAAGTAACTTTAAATAAGATTGCCGAAAAAATTCTTGCACTGGATGAAGCATCACTCAACAGCTTGTGGAAAAAATATAGATTGAGGATGGGGCAATTTGATACCGGCAAGGAATGGGAGAAATCGGTGATCATTTTTTTCATTATCAATTCTGTCAGGGCAAAAAACCAGCTCTTTAATGAACATATTCTCAGTTCTCGTAAAGGTCAACCAGGCAACAAAAAACCCCCAAAGGGTAAACCTGATTTAAAACTCGTCAAATAATGGAAAAAGAATTCGCCATAAAGAGAATTGAAGAACTGAGAGCCCAGATCAATTATCATAATGAGCGGTATTATCGGCTCGATGACCCTGAAATATCCGATGCTGAATATGACAGGATGATGGCAGAGTTGAATGTTCTGGAAAAGGAATTTGCGGACTATATTGATATTTCAGCCTCCCCCACCCAGCGTGTCGGGGCAACCCCTCTTGAAAAATTCAAGACCGTTTCTCATCTTACCCCTATGTTAAGCCTCTCCAACGCTTTTTCCGAAACTGATATCAAAGAGTTTGATGAACGTATAAAGCGGTTCTTGGGCACCAGTGAGAATATTTCATTTGTGATCGAACCCAAACTCGACGGTGTAGCCGTCAACCTGATCTATGAAAAAGGCATACTAACGGCTGGTTTAACGAGAGGAGACGGAAGCGTGGGGGAAGATGTCACTCAGAATCTCAGAACAATACGATCCATTCCACTGAAATTAACAGAGAATAGAGATATCCCCATCCCTGTAGAGATTGAGATAAGGGGAGAGGTTTATATAGAGATTGATGCATTCAAAAAATTCAACAAACGAAGGTTAAATGAAGGAGAACCCCCGTTTGCCAATCCACGAAATGCGGCGGCAGGTTCTCTCCGTCAGCTTGACTCCAGGATAACGGCAAAAAGACCACTTGATATCTTCTGCTACGGGATAGGCGCACTCACAGGGGAATCCTTTCAAAAACACCAGGATGTTTTGAAAGCCCTTTCAGAATGGGGTTTTAAGGTAAATCCTGATATCAGACCGGCAGAAAATATCGGTGAATGTATTGAGTATTACCATGATATGGTTCGCACCAGAAACGAACTCCCATACGAAATTGACGGCGTTGTTATAAAGGTTGATTCACTTGATATTCAGGATCGCCTTGGCACTGTTTCGAGAAGTCCCCGTTGGGCTGTCGCATGCAAATTTCCGGCTATTCAGGAAACAACAGTAATCGAGGATATTAAGGTACAGGTTGGGCGAACAGGGGTACTCACTCCCGTGGCTCTGATGAAACCGGTTAGTGTGGGCGGGGCCATGGTCAGCCGGGCCACCCTCCACAATCAGGATGAGATAGACAAAAAAGACATCAAAATTGGTGACACAGTAATCATTCAACGTGCCGGAGATGTGATACCGGAGGTTGTAAAGGTTATTAAATCAAAGAGAAACGGCAGCGAAAAAATTTTCAGGATGCCCGATACCTGTCCCGAATGTGGTTCCAGAGTTGTTCGGCTTGAAGGTGAAACCGCCCACAGATGCATCGGCTTTGCCTGTCCTGCCCGTATCAGGGAAAACATAAAACATTTTGTCTCCAGAGGTGGTATGGAAATAGAGGGACTGGGGGAGAAGCTGGTATCACAACTGCTCGATACAAAAACCATAGCGGATCCTGCAGATCTCTATTACCTGACTCAGGAAAGATTGACAAAGCTTGAAAGGATGGCGGACAAATCTGCAACAAATCTCCTGAATGCGCTGGAACAATCGAAAAACCCGCCTCTTGAAAAGCTCATTTTCGCTCTGGGAATAAGGCATGTAGGAGAACATATCGCCAGAATTCTGACCAGAGAATTCAAAACCCTTGATAACCTGAAAAATGCAACCGAAGAAAATCTACAAACGATAGACGGGATCGGGCCCGAAATCGCAGAAAGCGTAACAGCGTTTTTCAAGGAAAAATCTAACCAAAAGGTAATAGAAAAACTCAGGGAGTTCGGTGTCAAACCCAAGGAAACTATTTCAAAAGAATCGGCTGATCTTTCAGGAATATCCTTCGTCTTTACGGGCACCATGAAGATCCTTACCAGGAATAGAGCCAGGGAAATCGTTGAATCCTCAGGCGGAGATGTCTCATCTTCCATTACAAAAAGAACAGATTATATCGTCGCGGGAGAATCACCGGGATCCAAATTTGACAGGGCAAAAGATATGGGAATAACCATCCTTGATGAGGAAGAGTTTTTGAAGCTTGTTGGGGAAATTTGAAATACAGGTTAAGGAATTATGAAGAGAGTTCATGTTTTTGTCTCAGGCAGGGTTCAAGGAGTTTTCTTCCGGGCGGAGACACAAAACAAAGCTATATCTCTCAACCTGACAGGTTGGGTCAGAAACGTCCCGGATAGAAGAGTTGAAGCGGTATTTGAAGGAGAAGAAGAGATTGTCAATTTAATGATTGACTGGTGCAAGGAAGGCCCGAGTTTCGCCTCAGTAATAAATGTTGAAGTTATTGAGGAACCTTATACGAAAGAATTTGATGATTTCAGAATCAGATATTGACAGGAAGAACAGGAAGGAACGCAAAACCATGCTAAACTTTGTATATCACAATCCGGTCAAAATTGTTTTCGGCAGGGGAACCATAGCAAAACTGGCAAACCTGGTGAAAATGGATCAAAAAATCATGATGACCTATGGTGGTGGTTCTATCAGGCAAAATGGCGTCTATGATCAGGTTATGGACGCGCTGAAGGGGTATTCAGTTGTAGAGTTCAGCGGTATTGAACCAAACCCTCGCTATGAAACCTGCATGGAGGCAGTTGAAAAAGCAAAAACCGAAGGAGTCAACTTTCTCCTCTCGGTAGGTGGAGGCTCCGTACTGGATGCTACAAAGTTTATCGCCGCAGCCATCAGATACGAGGGGGAGGATCCGTGGGACATATTCGGCAAGAGAATGC
>JAYEGA010000082.1:0-8580 GCA_034658835.1 Thermodesulfobacteriota bacterium | reverse complement strand
GGATGTAGTTGAGGGAGGTCCCTTTGAGCTTGAGATGGCGGAAATCAAAGGGGATGACCCTGCCGTAATGATATATACCTCCGGCCTGACGGGTAAACCGCTTGGCGCTGTTCTCACCCATGTTAACCTTTCTTCTCAATCCACACTTCTCAGAGAGATATGTGATGGCAGCGAGAATGATCGGGGACTTTGTGTCATTCCCCTGTTTCATTCTTTCGGCGCTACGGCCAATATGCTTGGGATTATCAGAATCGGGGCCAGTATGGTCATGATGGACCGATTTACAATAGGGAACATTTTCAAAACCATAGAGAGAGAAGAGATTACTTATATTGCTGCCGTCCCCAGAGTTTTCCTCGGCATGTTTTTACATGATGGTTCGGGAAAATATGATCTCAGTTCCCTGAGATTGTGTATCACCGGTGGTTCGACAATGCCGCCGGAATATATCACAAAGTTTCAGGAGAAGTTCCGTGTCAGGATAATGGAGGGGTATGGCCTTACGGAGGCATCTCCTGTCTGTTCATTCAGCAGACTCGATATGGAGCAGAAACCCGGCTCGATAGGTATCGCCGTCCCTGGGGTGGAGGCAAAAGTCTTTGATGATGAGGATGATGAACTGCCGGCAGGCGAGACAGGGGAGCTTGTTATCAGAGGCATAAATGTAATGAAGGGTTATTATAAGGATGAAGAGGCAACCATCGAGGTGATTAAGAACGGCTGGCTTCATACAGGCGATCTGGCTAAAATAGATGAGGATGGGTACATATTTCTGAAAGGCAGGAAAAAGAGGATGATTATAACAAGCAGTTTTAATGTCTATCCCCGTGAGATCGAAATTGTCCTGAATATGCATCCCGCCGTTGAGTCATCGAGGGTGCTCAGCAAACCTGATCTGATGAGAGGGGAGGTTGTAAAGGCCCTCGTCATCAAAAAGCAGGGAGCGATTACCGATGAGAAGGAAATTATAAGACATTGCAGGACATACCTGTCATCTTACAAAGTTCCGCGAGAAGTGGAATTTGTAGAGAATTTTGAAGGGAGATAAGACAGATGAATCCCGAACTGATTGATAAGCTTATAGTGTCAAATGACACAAAAATTGTTTTTTTAATCCTGGATGGTGTAGGTGGCCTCCCCCTGCCGGGGGGTGATAAAACAGAGCTGGAAGCCGCCGACACCCCGAATCTTGACCGTTTGATCAAAAAATCGACCTGTGGACTCCTCGACCCGATTGGATACGGG
Organism: Thermodesulfobacteriota bacterium; assembly: GCA_034658835.1. Taxonomy (GTDB): domain Bacteria; phylum Desulfobacterota; class Syntrophia; order Syntrophales; family JADFWA01; genus JAUSPI01. Next base: position 7,335 of record JAYEGA010000082.1, on the reverse strand, counting down.
ATAACGCCGGGGAGCGGTCCGGCCCACCTTGCGCTCTTTGGCTACGACCCCGTAAAAAACAATGTGGGAAGGGGAATATTGTCGGCAGCGGGGGTCAACTTCCCTATGACGGAAAAAGACCTCTTTATGAGGGTCAATTTTGCTACGATAGATGACAGCGGTTTGGTGATTGACAGGAGGGCAGGTCGCATCGACGATGAGACCAACAAAAGACTCTGCCGTAAATTGCAGGAAAATATCCGGCTGAAATCACATGAAGTCTTTTTTGAAACGGAAAAAGAACACCGTGCACTGATCGTCCTGAGAGGGGATAACCTGCGGGAAGAGATAGAAGAGACAGATCCCCAGAAAGTGGGAGCGCCCCCGATTTCGCCTGAGCCCCTGAAACCTGAGGCGGAAGAGACTGCGGCGATTATAGCTGAGCTGACTGAAAAAACTAAGGATGTTCTCTCCGATGAGGAGAAGGCGAATATGATACTTTTGAGAGGCTATGCCAAATACCGCAGATACCCCGGCCTCAATGAGAGATTTGGACTCAATCCGCTTGCGATTGCCAACTATCCCATGTACAGGGGAATTGCACGGCTTTTGGGGATGACTGTCAACACGCTGACGGAGACGATAGAATCTGAATTTGCCGCCCTGCGTGAAAATTATGAAAAATATGATTTCTTCTTCCTTCACATCAAACCTACAGATTCAAGGGGTGAAGATGGAGACTTTGATGCAAAGGTAAAAGTTATCGAGGAGGTTGATTCCCTCCTTCCTGTGATAACTGAACTTTGCCCGGATGTCCTGGTTGTAACTGGAGATCATTCAACACCGGCGCTTCTTGCTTCCCATAGCTGGCACCCTGTGCCTGTGCTCCTCTCGTCGGATACCTGCAGGCCGGACAATGTAGAACGATTTGGTGAAAGGGAATGCATCCACGGAGGGTTGGGAAGGATGCCCATGGTATATCTTATGGGGATAATTCTTGCCCATGCGAAAAGACTGGCAAAGTTCGGAGCGTAACTATATCAAATATCAAAATGAAAAATTTAAAAATAAAACGGAAATACTATGAAAGGTGATGATATTTCAAGAAGGTTGGTTTGTTTTTCTGTCCGTATTATTCATTTAACAAATTCGTTGCCCAAAAATTTTATTGGAAAACATATTTCTAACCAATTGCTCAGGTCAGGAACTTCGCCTGGCGCAAATTATGAGGAAGCTCGGGGTGCTGAGAGTATAGCAGACTTTATTCATAAGCTTAGGATTGCTTTGAAAGAATTACGAGAATCACTTTATTGGCTGAATGTCATAAAAGAAGGGAACTTGTCGCATTCTAAAGAATTAAAAAATATATCAAATGAGACAGAAGAATTAAGCAAAATAATTGCTCAATCCATAATTACTGCCAGGAAAAAAGTAAAATGAAATTCACTCTTTTGTTCATTTTACCTTTAAAGTTTTCATTTTGGTATTTTCATTAAAAAAAGTAGAATGAGATTCACTCTTCTACTCATTTTACTTTTGAAGTTTTCATTTTTCCAAGCTCTTCTGCCCTGAGTTCCTTGCGGAGGATTTTTCCCACGTTTGATTTGGGCAGCTCTTTGCGGAACTCGATCGCTACAGGCCACTTGTACTTTGCGAGTTTGTCTATGCAGAATTCTATCAATTCTTCCTGAGTGGCTGTCTTGCCATCTTTGAGAACTATGAAGATCTTGACATTTTCTCCGCGCTTCAGGTCAGGAATACCGATAGCGCATGCCTCTTCGACCCTTGGATGTTCATAAAATACTTCATCGATCTCCCTTGGGTAGATATTATAACCACCTGTTATGATTATATCCTTCTTGCGGTCAACAATATAAAAATAACCATCCTCGTCCATGGTGGCGATGTCACCCGTATAACACCAGCCATCTCTCAGCGTGTTCGCAGTCTCATCCGGCATGTTCCAGTAACCCTTCATTACCTGGGGACCCTTGATGATAAGTTCTCCGCTTTCCCCCACGGGCACATCAGATGTACCGGTCTTAAGATCAACGATACGGCATTCGGTATCGGAGACAGGGGGGCCGATACTCCCAACCTTGCGGATACCACCTGCAAATGGGTTAACATGTGTTACAGGAGCAGTTTCTGTCAATCCATACCCCTCAATAATTACAGCGCCTGTAACCTCTTCAAAATCGCGGAGAACCTCAACAGGCAACGGCGCGCTCCCGGAGAAGGATCCCTTGATAGATGTCATATCTGCCTTCTTGATATCGGGGTGGTTCAGCATACCGATAAACATGGTGGGAACGAGCGGCGCAAATGTCGGTCTGAATTTTTGTATCGCTTCGAGGAGTTGATCCGGTTGTGGTCTCGGAACAAGAATATTCCCCCAGCCCATGTAGATAGCAAAATTCATGCAGACAGAAAGGCCAAAAACATGGAAAAAGGGAAGCGCTCCTAACATCACTTCCTCCCCCTTATTAAATGTGGGAAGCCATGCCTCAATCTGCTGAACCTGCTTGCTCAAATTGGCATGGGTGAGCATGACACCCTTGGAGACACCCGTGGTTCCACCGGTATATTGATACATCGCCACATCGTCAAAGCCGGTCTCCACCTCGGGAGGATTCGGGGAGGAATTCGCGATGCATTCCTTCCATCTGTATACATCAGCCGCCGGTTTTACGTCTGCGGCAAGCTTCTTCTTTTTAGCTACCAGTGGGAAGAGCAGATTCTTGGGAAAGGGGAGATAATCTCCAATTGAGGTATAGATAATCTCTTCTATCTTTGTCTCAGGCCGCAGGTCTATCATTCTGTTTGCCAGAAGATCTATTGTAATCAGGGCCTTGGAACCTGAATCGGTAAACTGATATTTTAGCTCTCGATCGGTATAAAGAGGGTTGTTCATAACCGTTATAGCCCCAAGTCTCAGTATGGCAAAATAGGCCACAACGCAGGGGATGACATTCGGAAGTAAAATTGCAACGGCATCTCCCTGTTTGATACCGAAGTTGAAAAGGCATGTCGCGAAACGGTCCACCATCTTTTTCAGTTCTTTGAAGGTGACATCGTAGTCCTGAAAGGTAAGAGCGATATTGTCGGGGAACTGATCGGCTGTCCTGTCCAGGATTTCGGGCAGGCATATCTTTTCATACTCAATGCATTCCGGCACACCATCTTCATAAAACTTCAACCATGTTTTGTCCTGATACCCGATTTTCTCAGCCATCTCTTTTCTCCTTTTTATTTCATATCCATAGCATCCCAGACGATTTCGGCTATATCCAGAGCTTCCATCTTCTCTTCCATATCCCGATCCTTGATTCCATCGCTCATCATCGTCAGGCAGAAGGGGCAGGCCACGGCAATCTTTTCAGCATTTACTTCAATTGCCTGATCCGTTCTCATATCGTTAATTCTTTCACCGATATTCTCTTCCATCCACATCCTGGCACCGCCGGCGCCACAACAGAAGCTTTTGTTTCGATTTCTCTCCATCTCTACCAGTTTCATGCCGGGAATGGCTTTCAAAACATTTCTCGGCTGATCATAAATATTATTGTACCTACCAAGGAAGCAGGAATCATGGTAGGAAAAGAGTCCGGGAGCAGGTTTCTTCAGCTTGATTTTACCCTGTGCAATCAGATCGGCTAATATCTCCGTGTGGTGGTAAACCTCATAATTCCCACCAAAATTGGGGTAATCTTTTTTAAGAGCATTGTAACCGTGCGGGCATGTGGTAATGATCTTCTTCACACCATAACCGTTCATCACCTCAATATTCATCTGGGCGAGTATCTGATAGAGATACTCGTTTCCACCCCTCATGGCGGAATCACCGCAGCAACCTTCCTCTGTGCCGAGTATCCCAAAACTGACCCCTGCCGCCTTGAGGATTCCGACAAACGCAATCGCTGTTTTTTTGCCCCTGTCATCAAAAGACCCGGAACATCCCACATAGTATAGATACTCCACATCGGGATCTTCTGACAGTAATTTAACACCAAGTTCCTTAGCCCAGTCCGCACGCAGGTGTGACCCGATTCCCCAGGGATTCGAATTATTTTCCATATTTCTGTAGGTTAACTGTAGTTCCTGTGCAAAGTCCGCTTCCATCAATACCTTATACTGTCTCATACCTGTGATTTTATCAATATGCTCGATAGCCACCGGGCAGACTTCCATACATGCCATACAATTAGTACATGCCCAGATTTCGTCTTCAGTGACCACTTCCCCAATCATGGCTGAGCATTTTCCACCTTCTCTTTTACCAAGCAACTCCTTTCCTGAAGTAAGGAGATGCTCTCTGAGGTTATGGATTAAATCAAAAGGTTTCAAAGACTTTCCGCTGCTGCTGGCCGGGCAAATATCAGTGCACCGTCCACATTCCGTGCAGGCATATAAATCGAGAAGGTGTTTCCATGAAAATTCTGTAATCTTGGAAATACCAAAAGTTTCAGCCTCTTCCATATCCATGATCGGCTGTGTAGAACCTTTGGGTTTTGTGGAATGGTAGAAAAGATTGAAGTGAGAAGCCAGTATATGAAGATGTTTTGAGTAAAGTATGTAGATGCCAAAACAAAATACAATTATGATGTGTATCCACCAGAAAACATGAAATAGAGTATATGCCTTTTCCTGTAACCCCACAGACATAAATATACTGGAGAGAGCGACTCCTACAAAAGCCCATTCAGTGAAGTGTCCACTACCTGACAGAAAGCGGAAACCTTCCATCACGAAATTGAGCGCCATCAGGCCAAAAACCAGCACGAAGATGATCGCCGCATCTATGGAAGGCTTCAGCCGGGCAGGTCTTATTATGTATCGTCTGTTTACTGCCCAGATAACCGCTGCCATAACAACCAGTCCCGCGATATCTAATAACAGGGCAAACCAGTTGTTAAAGGTTGTTCCAAAAAGTGCAGGAATGTTCCCAAAAAATCCTCCAATGATATGGAAGATATAGCTTATGACAAAGAGGGCGAAGCCATAAAACATAAGCATATGGCCAATTCCTGCATAATCACCTCTCACTACATGTTTTAAAACACAGCGCTGGGGGATTACCTCACCCAGAGTGTATTTCAGCCGTTCCCAAAACCGGTCAGTCCTATCTTCCGGTTTTCCCAGTTTAAGGAGTCTTATAAGAAAAATTAATCTTTTGCTGAAGACAAATATAGTGGAAACGATTAACAACAGAAAAAAGATTTTACCCACATTCGATAACATTAAGTTCCCACCCCATTGATGCCTATTCCCCTTTTTCGAGCAGTTTCTTTAACTCTTTTGTTACTTCCGGTACAACCTTGAAGAGATCATCCACGATGCCATAATCAGCCTTGCCCAAAATAGGAGCGTCGGGATCCTTGTTTATCGCCACAATGCATTTGGAGGAAATCATTCCGGCTAAATGCTGGATCGCGCCGGAAATACCGCAGGCAACATAGAGATTGGGAGAGACGATCTTTCCAGTCTGTCCTACCTGATCCGACTGGGGCCTCCACCCGGCATCGACAGCCGCCCTCGATGCCCCGACTGTAGCTCCGAGCGCATCTGCAAGTTCCTCAATTATATTATAGTTTTCGGGATCTTTCATTCCACGGCCACCGGATACAATGATATCGGCTTCTGTCAGGTCAACCTTCCCGCTCGTGTCCTTCTGTACTTCCAGAACCTTTGTCTTCAATTTGCCGGCATCGAGCGCCGGATCAACCTTTACGACCTCAGCGGCCTTTTCATTCTCCACTGTTGGGAATAAATTAGGTCTCAGAGATGCCATTTGCGGAGTTGTCAGGATAGTTACCTCCGTGTAACACTTGCCGGCGAACACCGGTCTTGTAGCAACCAGAGAGCCATCCACAATCTTGAGATCAACGCAATCTGAAGCCATGCCGGTGGCTAATTTGCCGACCAATCTCGATGAGAGATCTTTCCCCTGGACAGAGGCAGCTAAAAGAAGAATAGATGGATTATTTTCCTTTATTAATTTTGCAACGGCTGCGGAATAGACATCCGTGGTGTACTGTTCAAAGGCAACATCATCTGCAACATAAACCCTGTCGACACCATATTTCCCCAGTTCTCCCGCGATTTCTTCAATACCGTGACCCAGCAGAATGGCACATACTTCTTCTCCCAGTTCATCTGCGAGCTTCCTTGCCGCACCGGCAATCTCGAAACTTACCTTCCGAAAAGCTCCATCTCTCTGTTCTGCAACTAACCATACACCTTTTGCCATTTTTGTTCTCCTTCATATTTTGACAGACTCGCAAAAAGTCGAATTTCCACCCTTTTTGTCATTCCCGCGGAAGCGGGAATCCAGTAAATTCAATCAGTTATAGGCTCCCGCTTTCGCGGGAGTGACGTACAAAAAGACTTTTTACGATACTATTAATTGTAACCTGAAAAGTTTCCCCTCTCGTTCCCACGCTCCAGCGTGGGAACGAGGTGCAAAGTTTTGGCTGGTTTTCTCATTCTGTCTTCTGCCTTCTGTCTCCTGTCTTTTAAATCACCTTTGCTTCTTCCCTCAGCAGCCTGACCAGTTCTGCGGCTGTCACTGAGGCATCATCACCTTCAATAATCTTTCCGGGAGGTGTTTCCGGAGGAGGCATCATCTTTATGATCTTTGCTTTCAGATCGACAGATATACCCAGCGCTGCCGCATCTTTGACATCTACCGGTTTCTTTTTGGCTTTGATAATACCGGGAAGAGAGGCATAACGGGGTTCGTTCAATCCCTTCTGTGTGGTTATTACGCAGGGAAGTGTGGATTCAATTAAAAGCTGTGCGCCTTCGATCGGCTTGACAACCTTGACGGTATCGCTCTCTACGTCAACCTTTGTTATAATAGTCAACTGAGGAATATCCAGAAGTTCTGCTAAAACAGAGCCGACCTGGCCGGAATCATCATCAATCGCTCTCTGGCCGCAGAAGATAACGTCACAAGGTATCTCCTTTATGGCAGCCGCCAGAGCAGCCGCTGTTGTATAGGCATCGGCCCCCTCTAAAGCGGGATCATCGATGTGTATACCTTTTTCAGCGCCCATCGCGAGGGCTGTTCTTATCGTATCCGCCACCCTCGCGGGGCCAACAGAGATGACAGTTACATCTCCTCCATGTTTTTCTTTCAGTCGCAGGGCCTCTTCCACTCCGTACTCATCATAGGGATTCATCACCCACTTGATGCCGTCCTCCTCTATCCCCGACCCATCCTGTTTTACCCTGATCAGCGTTTCAGAGTCAGGGACCTGTTTCACACATGCAACTATATGCACATTCTCCTCCTTTCACGGACGAATTCCAGCGTATCCGAATATGCGCTGGAATATTCGTCCTTATCTTACA
>JAYEGA010000081.1:0-8592 GCA_034658835.1 Thermodesulfobacteriota bacterium | reverse complement strand
GAAATGTTAGTTTAAAGTTTCAGGTTTCGGGTTTAAAGTTATAAGTTTCTACTCCGTAATATCCTTACCATCTACCTCGACCACGTGACCGGGGCCTGCGTCGAATATAGCCTTGTAAGGCACACCCGGTTTTTTGAAGGTAAACTCGCTATCTTCGTTCATCTTCCCCTTTGTAAGTACCTTGCCGCTTTTGTCCTGCACCGTCATTTCGACGCCGGCCGCTGACGAACCATCAGAAAAACCGCCTTCGCATGTTATCGTCCCATCCCCGTTGTCATAACAGGAACAGAGCGGTGTATGTGCAAATGCTATAGTTGCCAGAAAAAACACCGCTGCGAGCAAACAAAACGATACTCCTAAAAACCTCCTCATAATTTATCACCTCCTTTCCATTTTAAGTAAATTCTTCCGATACTTCCTTGCTTTTGATAAGCCCCAAGGCTACGGTAACAATTAAAGCAAATACATAAAAAGCGACCATTGCCTGCATTCCGCTAAGACCCAGCAGATTTCCTCCGGTAAAAACAAGAACCGCTATTGCAGAACCCAAAACTATAGGATAAAATGTCGCAAAGAGCGCCCATTTTGTGCTGCCACTCTCCAGCTTGACCATAAGAAGCGTGGGAATGCACGGCGGATACATGGTCATAAAGAGTATGATCGCCAGTGCGTGAAGGGGTGTCCAGTCTTTCTCCTTCTCTTTCATTCTGTCTCCGAGGGCTTTCTTTTCTTCTCCCGGCGGACTCTGGTAGATGCTCCCCAGGGTCGCCACACTGTTTTCCTTGGCCGCAAAGGCGCTGATCAGGCCGATATTTATTCTCCAGTTAAATCCTGCGTACTTGGTTACCGGCTCCAGAGAACGTCCTATACGTCCCATAATGCTTCCTATGATGGTCTCTTCCTTGATATCCCTTTTAATCCTGTTCCTTTCCCTGTTCAGCTTTTTATATGCCTTATTAACCTTCAGGGCATATTTGTCCTTCACCATTTTTCCATCAAGTTTATACTTTCCCCTTTTTACGATTTTAAAGAATTCGCCGTTTCTTTCGCTGAACTTCTCATTAACAGCCTTCTTTGCATCCTTGCTGCCGGCGCCCATCCTCGCCTTTTTATAATCATCCCGGTAAATCGCAAACTCAGTCAATTTTGAACCCTCAAGGAGTTTTACATAGGGATTATCTTTGCCTATCTTATCGAAGAAGGCCTGAATTTGATGGTTGGTCTGTTTTTCATAATAGACCCTTCTATCCTTGCCTATTCCGGGAAATGTCATAAGGAGATAGACGATCAATACAACCACTACAACAATGGTGATAATCTTCTTGACGAAAAGCCATGTTCGCTCCAGACAACGACGTAAAACGCCTTGTACCGTAGGCAGATGATAGACGGGCATTTCCAGGACAAAGGGCGCTGTCTCTGTTTTCCTGAGCAGTGTGAGGCTCAGGATTTTGGACACTGCAAGCGCTATGATAATGGTAATCGTTGATATAAAAAACATGATAATCCCCTTGTACGCGGAGAAAAACATGCCCACAAGGAGTATATAGAGGGGAATCTTGGCCAGGCAGTTCATGAGAGGACAGATCAGGATGGTTGCCAGTTTCGCCCTTTCATCCTTGATAGTACGGCACGCCATGACACCAGGTATCGCGCACCCGCCCACAAAGACACCGCTCAATATCATCGGCAGGGCGGATTGCCCATGCAGCCCGTAATATCTGAAGACACGATCCAGGAGAAAGGCTACTCTGGCCATATAGCCTGAATCTTCCATGATGGCTATCAGGGCAAACAGTATAATGAAGATGGGTATGTAATTTAACACCGCCACGATTCCGTCAACAACTCCCAGGGTTATGGTTCTGAGCAAGGGATCAAAAACAAATCCGGGTGACGGGAGTACAGATGCAATGAAATCCCGGAAGACGGCAAGAAGGGGCCATGTATAGGCGGTAATCTTGTAGCCCTGGACTATGGACAACTCATAAAAAAGATAGATGACTCCAAGGAGGATAACCGGCCCCAAAAACCTGTGGCAGACGACCTGGTCGATCTTGTCCGTAAATGTCCTGAAGAACTCTTTCTCACGTTTAACAGCAAGTTCCACAATCCTTTCAGCAACCTGATATCTCTTCTGTGCGACAACCTTCTCAGGGGCTTTTTCATGCCGCGAAAAGAACCTTTCCCTCTCACTGTTAACGTGTTCCAATATGTTTTTTTCCACTTCCATATTCATCCTTCTTCGTTATAGAACTTCAATAAGTCTGTGCGCTTCACTGTCATTCTCTATAAGTTTTATCGCCAGCCACCGTACCGGATACCGGACAGAGATTTTCGGATCTTCTGAAAGCATCTTTTCGAGTGGCTTTAAAATTGGTTCCAGTTTTTCTCCATAATCGACGCGAAAGGAGCCCTTCTCACGCGATATGCCAGGACAGGCGCCGCAACTCTCACAAGCATCTCCATAACCCATTCGAAAATGGCCGCCTTTATAAGTATTCAGAATAGCCTCTTTCAGTTCATTTCCACCCTTGCCCTTCTTTCCCACAGTGGCGACTACGGTTGCCCTGAGCAGTTCGCTCAACTTGAATGTGTCAATTTTTAAACCGCGGGTTTCTGCTACATCCATCATATTCAATGCGACAACCAGAGGAATACCCATCTCACCAAGCTGAAAGGTCAGATAGAGATTACGTTCGAGATTTGCGGCATCCACTATATCAAGCACAACGGCTGGCTTTTCATGAAGCAGAAAATCCCTGGCAATCCTCTCCTCCTGGCTGTATGAGGTAAGACTGTAAGTACCCGGCAGATCAACCAGCGTCACAGTATTTCCCTTGTAACTATATTTTCCGGTTCTCTTTTCCACTGTTACACCGGGGTAATTGGCCACATGCTGCCTTGCCCCGGTCAACATATTGAAAATAGTGGATTTGCCGGAATTGGGCTGACCGGCCACAGCCACAATTATCTCTTTCATAACTCTTCCACCTCCACACCCTTGGCCTCCTGATGACGTATGCTGACATGATATCCCCTGAGCACAAGATCAATTGGATCAACCAGAGGCGCATTGCGGACAATTTTTATCTTAGTTCCCGGCATAAAACCCATATCCATTAAACGCTGTCCGGTAGCGCCATCCAGATTTACATCCACGATGCGGCACTCCTGGCCGGGCTTAATGTCATCCAAAGTCATAATTATCCTCCCTCAGAGAAGCATTCGGCTATCAGCCGCCAGTATACGGCGGCATGTAAAATGCCACCCTGCAATTGATAATATTAGAGTAGCAATATATTATTAGATATATCTAACATGCTGGTCAAAAAAAATTACTTCATTTTAACCTTTTTTCTGTACATCAGAACACCCCATTATCCGATACCATAATTTTCTGTGCCATCCCTGCCCCTACGGCCAGACGCGTTTCCCCAACGGCGACAATAAAAGGCCCTGGAGCACCCCTTCTCATAACCTCGATCTCTGAACCTGGACCCAGGCCCATACTTATCAAACGCTCCTGCATTCCCCTTCCACCGCTAAGAGAAACAACTTTCACCCTCTTACCAGGCGATACCATAGTTAAAGACATTATATTGGCCTCCATGTTAAATTCACCAGCTTTCCTTATACAGAAAAATTATTCTGTTTTACTTTCCAGCTCTTTTATCCTTGCATTATACCCCTTCACAAAACTTTTCATCCGCTCCAGGCATTCTCTATCAGCATCAACACGATCACACTGTCGATACTCATCAAAATGGCGTAACCAATCAAATCCGCCCCTCGGACAGGTCTCAACAAATTCCATAAACTTTACGAATCTCTCCAGCGTGACATGGCTGACAACATGTTCCATTCTACAGGCATCTTCTTCCGCCGTTTTTGCATCTATATTCAATATACCCATCAGAAAATCACGAAAAATCACGTGTCGGCGGTAAACATCTTTTGCAATACGCTTACCCTTTTTTGTCAATTCCACATATTCATATTTTTCATGATTTACCAAACCTCTCTGTGCAAGTGTACCCATCATACTGGTAACAGTTGGCAATTTTACCATCATCTTTTCGGCTATATCTTTAATACGAACAGCTTTTAGATCTTTCTCCAGGTTAAAGATGGCCTCCAGATAATCTTCCATTGTGGAACTTAGCTTTTTCATGGACATAATTTGATAATTCCCAAATTCCGGCTAAAGCTTAGAATATCGCGGAAATTCTCACACCAATTAGTATAACAAACAAATGTTAGAATAATCTAATATAGATTAGGTACCCTAAAGAAAAGTTCATGTCAAGCTTTTTTTTGGGGACAAGAAAAGTATTTGACACATTTTATAAAAGCGAGTAGGTAGTATAATTCAAGCCCAATATTGAACCTTACAGGATGCATACATTCTGTAATCTACAAAACAAAGAAAAAGAGAGGTTAAACACTAATGAGTGATGAAGGAAAACATGCCAACCATGGGAAACCTGGTGAAAATATCAAAGCCTTTGCGGAAAGCAAAGAACTCAAACAACGTATGGATCAGATAAAGCATAAGATACTTATTCTTTCCGGAAAGGGTGGCGTGGGTAAAAGCACGGTAGCTGCCAATATATCTGTAGCGCTATCCCAGGAGGGAAAGAAAGCAGGGCTTTTAGATGTCGATTTTCACGGTCCCAGTATACCAGTATTACTTAATCTTGAAGGTCAACACCCCAGAGCAGACGGCAAGAGTATAATACCGATAGATTCTATTGAAAATATAAAAGTTATGTCCCTTGGTTTTCTCCTCCAGAATTCTGATGACGCAGTCATATGGCGAGGACCAATGAAATCGAATGTCATTAAACAATTGTTAACGGATGTTAAGTGGGGAAATCTCGATTATCTTATCATAGATTTTCCGCCCGGTACCGGGGATGAACCCCTTTCAACAGCTCAGCTTATCCCGGACAGCGACGGCGCTATAATCGTTACAACCCCCCAGAACCTGTCTCTCACAGATGTAAGAAAATCCATAAATTTCTGCAAGAAGATAAATGTGCCGGTATTAGGAGTTATAGAAAATATGAGCGGTCTTGTCTGCCCTAACTGTAAAACGGTAATAGACGTTTTTAAGACCGGTGGAGGGGAAACAATGGCAAAAGAGATGGGCGTACCTTTCTTAGGCAGAATTCCGATTGATCCACTTATCGTGGAAGCCTCAGATAGTGGGAAACCCTTTGTCCATCATTATCCGGAAACAGAAGCTGCAAAGGCTTTCAAGAAAGCTGTGAGGCTTTTATTAAATATGGATATCGAAAGTGAGCCTGAAATGATTGTCCCCAAAGAGGAAAACGAAATAAAAACTTTAAAGATAGCCATACCCGTTGTTGAAGGTCATTTGAGTGCACATTTCGGTCATTGTGAGGAGTTTGCCATTTATGCTGTTGATATTGAAAACAAAAAGATCCTCAGTCAGGAAAGTACTCCGCCGCCCCCGCATGAACCAGGTGTTCTTCCTGCCTGGCTTTCGGAAAGGGGTGTCAATATGATCATTGCAGGCGGTATGGGTTCAAGGGCCCAGGATATTTTCACAGAAAGAGGTATTCAGGTAGTTGTGGGCGCCCCTGTTGAAGGCCCCGACGATATAATCAACGCCTATCTTAAAGGCACTCTTGCAGCAGGCGAAAACCTTTGTGACCACTAAAAAACATTAAAAAAGAGTAATAGGGGTATGGGCAACCCCCCTTTCCTAAAGGGGGCAGGAGGGATTTTGATTTAAAAGAATGAATGTTCCTCACCGGGAAAGACTTCTGCCCTTACTTCATCAAGATATTGTTTTACAGCTTCTTTCATCATAATATTTAAATTGGCATATTTTTTGACAAATTTCGGTGTAAATTTTTCAAACATTCCAAGCATATCATTGACGACCAATACCTGGCCATCACAGTTGACACCGGCTCCTATACCGATTGTTGGTATCTCAAGTGATTTCGTGATTTCCTCAGCCAGACCAGCAGGCACAGACTCCAAAACAATGGAAAATGCTCCAGCTTCTTCAAGTATCCTGGAGTCTTCCGTGATCCTCTTAGCTTCCACATCTTCCCTGCCCTGTACTTTGTAACCCCCGAGCTTGTGAACAGACTGAGGTGTGAGCCCCAGGTGACCCATAACCGGAATCCCAGCAGATGTTATTCTTCTGACAATTTCGGCCACTTCTCTCCCCCCTTCCAGTTTTACGCCATGAGCACCGGCCTCCTGGAGGAACCGACCGGCATTGCGCAGCGCTTCTTCAACAGAAACCTGATAGGACATAAATGGCATATCTCCGATAACCATGGCATGTTTTGCGGCACGGGATACGGGTCTTATGTGGTGAATCATATCTTCCATAGTAACCGGAAGCGTACTGTCATATCCGAGGACCACCATACCCAGAGAATCCCCAACCAGTATAATATCAACACCGGCCTCATCCAGAAGAGCGGCAGTGAAATAATCATAAGCAGTCAGCATGGCGATTTTTTCACCATTTCTTTTCATTTCACCAATTACAAAAGTTGTTACATTGCTTACTTTTCCTTCTTTACTCATCTCCCGATCCTCCTCCAAGCAGTAACGATTTGAGTTCTTCCGCTCTTTCACGTGTGAGAGTTTTATTCTTAAGGCCGATATCTGAGGCAAAACCTCCCATGATACGGTACACATCCAGAAATTCCGGAAGTCTATCATGAAATGCCTGAATATGCTTTTTTACAGTTCCGATGTCACCCCTGGATATCGGTCCGGTCAACGATTGGACTGTCCCCTGGTTTTCAATGTTATTTATTGTTCCAGTGACAAGCGGCCAGAACGCCTTGACCGCCCTCTCCCGGTCTAAACCAACAATCCCGTAGACTTCTTCAACCATATACATCAGAACAACTAAATAGTTCGATGCCATGCAGGCAGCAGCGTGATAAAGAGATCTGTCGGCATCCGAAACAAAACATGGCACACCACCAAGATCCCTGACAATTTGAACAGCCCAGTCTTTGATTTCCTCTTCAGCAGTAACACCAAAAGCGCTCCCGGGAATATTTTTCAAAGCGCCTTCTACGTCGGCAAAAGACTGAATCGGGTGCATGCTCGCTATACGGGCTCCGGCCCTGCAAGCAGATTCCAGAAGATCGAGTCCTCCAGCACCGCTCATGTGAACAACCTTTTTGCCGGCACCTACACCCCCTCCTTTTGATATTTTCTCGCAAACGGAGGCAATGGCATCATCACCGGTGGTTATAAAAATACATTCTGCCCGAGATGCCGCACTGGTGAGACTGTCATAAATTGTCCCGCCTGTATATTTAGCTCCCTTTTCCGCTGACTCGTCGGATCTGCTTGCCACCGCAACAATTCTGTAGCCTGCAGATCGAAGAAGATTTCCCACTGCTGTCCCTACTTTTCCCATTCCAAGAATCGCGATACTATCTTTCATTGCCATTTTCCCCAAATCTTCAAAAAAAAGCCCTCCAGACTGTTTCCGGAAGGCTTTAAGAGTCTTTATTACCATCACTGCAATGACAGAATTTACGACTATAGCTTACCTGTTAACCCTCTCGTCTCAGTCCAGCAATTTAGGATCCAAGCGGATAGCTTTTTGCTACCATACATGATAACAGACAGTCAATATAAATATTACTATCGATTACTGTCCCCTGTCCTCACAAACCGTTGCAATTTTCCTTGTAATTGATATATATCTTTTATATGTTTTGTGACGACGCCAATTTAAAGGTAAATCAAGATGAAATCGCTTGGTATATGTATAGGAGCTACAACACTATCGACTGTTGGGCTTCTAACAGATAGAGATAACAGGATATCCACAACAGATATCTTTATAGAACCTCACAATGGTAACCCTCAAAATACCTTCCTGAAAATCCTGAGTGAGCTAAACATAGACAGCTACTCCAAAGTGGCCGTAACGGGCAGAAAATTCAGGCATTTTATTAATCTCTCCTCCATTTCAGAGCCGGAAGCCGTGGAGACCGCCCTTCTCCATTTAAATGGCGAGGGAAAACATTTTAATGCAATTGTCAGCGCCGGCGGGGAAACCTTCATGGTATATGCCCTTGGAAAAGATGGAAGGATAACATCTGTGCAGACAGGCAATAAATGTGCCTCTGGCACGGGGGAATTTTTCCTGCAGCAGATAAGAAGAATGGGAATACCTCTTAAGGAAGCGATCAATATCGCTCAAACGGAAGAACCGTATATGGTTTCAGGACGTTGTAGTGTCTTTTGTAAAAGTGATTGTACACACGCAACCAATAAGGGAGTACCAAAAGGACGGGTAGCTGCAGGGTTGTGTCAGATGATGGCAGGAAAAGTCCTGGAAATCATTAAGCAAATTCCCAGAGAAGACATCTTGATTATCGGAGGCACATCACAAAACTCTGTAATGATTGATTATCTTGAAAGAGAAATAACAAATCTGGTGGTTCCAAAAGAGGCCCCATATTTTGAAGCGCTGGGATGTGCCCTGTGGGCATTAAATAATGAAACAGTCCCTTTCCCTGAAACAGAAAATCTCTTTAAAAGTGAACAAGATCCCTTTTTCTACCT
>JAYEGA010000080.1:3927-8630 GCA_034658835.1 Thermodesulfobacteriota bacterium | reverse complement strand
AGGAACTGCAGAGTTATGCCTTGAAGTTGTGTGACAAGCTGGGCCGGAAGCGAACGATTTCAATTACAAGCGGGAAGAAAGAAATATGGGCGTCCTCGATTATTTATGTGATTGCCCGTCTTAATTTCCTGTTTGATTCGGAAAGTGAGTTTTTTCTTTCAGCGGACACCATCTGTGATTTCTTTGGAACTAAAAAATCGACCGCTGGCAGCAAAGCAACTCAAATTGAAAAAGCCTGTAATCTTGGAATTGGCGCTGAAGGTTTTTGCAGCCCTGAGATTTCAGACGCACTGACACTGGTCGAACTTCCCAGTGGTTTAGTCGTTCCCAAAAATATGTTGCCGGATTTTGAGATTGTTTATGAACCAGCCGACAAGAAAGAGTCCAGGGAAATAGAAAAATTCGCAGCTGAGCAGCAGCGTCTCAAAGAACAGAAAGCAGCGGAGAAAAAGGCACGGCGTACAGAAAGCAATCGAAAGATTGCCGAGGATAAGAAAAAGAAGAAAAAAGAGCAGGACAGGCAACTAAGCCTGTTTGATGGTTCTTGATATTTTGACTGTTATGAAGATATTGCGAAAATTATCTGCGGAGCCGTCCGGGAAAAGGGAAACCAACGATTTCCGAATGGCCTGCGCCTTCTCGTTGTACCTGTATATCGCAAGTGCAGGGATCAGACAGCCATGGAAGCCGCGGAAAATGCGGGGTCCGCGCCTGAAACACTTGAGCGCGTCCGCGAAATGGTCGCGGGCGAGGTTTATGGTGAACGGTTTGTCAACAGAATCCTTGGTAGGGTGCTTGGCTTGAGCCAACAGGACGGGCGACTGTGATTAGAGCTAACCTTGATGTGAAAATTACCTTATTAAACAGCAGTTATAGGATATGGTTCTCGAAACAGACTAATAAAAACACAGAAGAATAGAGAGGGTAGCAACAAGTGGCAAAACAAAGTAAAGATGAAAAACGAACAAAGAACAAAAAGCAGAAACTGAAAAAACAGAGGGCAAAAAAAGCAGCAACGCCCGCCATCTTGCGCCGCGATCCTCTCCTCGCGGAGGCGTTGAGACATCATCACCCTCTTCACTCCTGCCTGATTAACGAGAACTGGCAGGACATGAAAATCGCGACTATATTCGTCGTCAGAAAAACTCCAACTGGGCTTGTGATGGTGAATTTCCTTGTTGATCTGCTCGGGTTCGGTCTCAAAGATGTCGTGGGGGATTACGGGTTTACCTTAAACGAGATGGATTCGATTAAGTCACAAAGCGCCGAAGAGGACTTGCCGTTAGAGTCATGCGACCTGCCATTTGCATCTTCGATCATACATGGGGGTATTGCGTGGGCGAAAAAATGGGGCATTAAACTTCCCGGGGATTACAATGTATGGATGCGTATACTGGACCCCCTCGATACCGATGAGATTGATCTTGATCTGTTTGGAGAGGATGGAAAACCTCTTTTCATGTTTAATGAAGATGATGATTTTTTATTCGATGAACCATCGAGCGATTTAAAGATACTGAAAGATCCTCTCGATATAGGGGAAAGTGGTCCTTCCAGGAAACAGTTGGAGCGTATAGGGAATATCAAGGGCGCGTTGATCGAATTTGCCATGAGCCCTGAGTTCAAAGAAGACTTTAATAAGGCAAATTTGGAATATTTTAAAGAAGCAACACCCCCGGAAGATATGGAAAAAGAGGAATTGGTTTCATTTCTGGACTGGTATATCCTGGAATGGCAATCGGAGTCTGAAGATACCTTTCCCGACAAGTTCGTAGAGACTCATGGCGCTCTTATGAGCAGGGATGTACGTGAAATGATACTCGGATGGCGGAACGTGATTCACGGAATCTTCGAGGTAAAGGGGCAACGATCTGACGAATATCACATGAAAAACCTCATCAACGAACGAGAATATGTAGTTTATCCTACCGCTTCGATGGCGGAGGCCTCTTCGTTTAAGATCGGCGATTTCATAAACGCCAGGGTTGCCCCGATTGGAGATTTTCATACATTTTCCGGAATTGTCACCAAGATTCCGTGCGACGGAAGCGATAAAGAGAGGGGTGACATTTACAGGTTCGCCTTTGAAACTCAGACTCGATATCCCCGAAAGGCATTTAAGGACAATGAAGAAAAACTTAAGGCAAGTATGGAACTGCTCCAAAAGAATTACAATGATTTTATCGACTACATCGGCACTGATGAATTGATTGGCACCGGCAGAGAAATGGCTCAAAAATATCGGGATTTTTTAAGGTATGATGTATTTGAAAAAAGGAACCCCGAAACAGGTCTCTCAAAGGCTGAAAAGTATGAAAAGGAGGAGAGGAAAACATATAAGCTCCCCCAGATAAATTTTCCTGAAACATTGCTGAAACAATCCGGTGTGGGAATGCTATTTGATCCCGCTGAAGGAATCAGTTTTTTAGAGAGATACGATCTGTTTGTCGATATATTTAGTAATCCCGACAGATATATAGGCAGTTTCCTGGGAAAGAGGAAAATGAAAGATATTATCATGGATTATCTGGAGTCGGATTCCATATCCGACATGCCTTTCAGGAAGATGGCGAAGAGATTTCCCGATAATTTTGCGCGTGTAATGGAGTATGTCTTGAATTGGGAAGGATTCTCCTTAGACATGATCGATGAACTTCTGCTGCATTACAAACCACAGACCTTTGATAAAATTCCGGCCTATGTCGCCGTCCTCGACAGCGAGATGATAAAATTTACCTATGCTGGAGAGAAATAAGGAATATTCCGGAAACGCAATACATGAAAATAGCGGCGGCACAGATGAGGTCCTGGCTATGGATTTAAAAAGCAAAGGATATGTAAACGTTTATAATTTCAACATTGTTCGTAGTAAGGAATTTCAGGCATAAAAAAAGGTACAACCCGGAATTTTAAACCGAAAGGTGAGGACAGCATTTGTTACTTCCTGAAACGATAAGAACCGTCAAACACGGGGCATCCAAGTTCAAATACAAGTCTTCACGTAAGCTGATCGGTCCGGATCAATGATAACTGATTGAAACGTGCATATTTTTGAGCATGATTTTTTCAAGGACAGGTGGTATTTGTGCCTTTCTGAAAGAGTGAATTCTCTTCATCGGTAACCCATAGTACAGTACAAACGATAATCTACGATAGGCCATATATCAGGTAGTATCAATTTTAGGAAAAACCACAACCACTTCATATTGCGTTTGGCATCCTCTTGGTAATTTAATCCTCGTATTTTTATCGGAATGGCAAAATGTGTTGAAATTAAAAAGGTGTTGATTGAAATACAATAAAAATGATATGGAAATCCAAGAGATAAATTTCCTGTTTAGATCATGCTTTGCGAAGCAAATAGAGATTCAAACAATATATGTTCGCTTTCATCAAATTAACTCTTATGGTATAAAGAATGAAACATTGGAGGATATGAAATGAAAGAATTTAGTGTAATAATTGAAAAAGATGAGGATGGTTTTTTTGTCGCCTCTGTT
The DNA here is from genome assembly GCA_034658835.1 of Thermodesulfobacteriota bacterium. Lineage (GTDB taxonomy): Bacteria > Desulfobacterota > Syntrophia > Syntrophales > JADFWA01 > JAUSPI01. Next base: position 5,130 of record JAYEGA010000080.1, on the reverse strand, counting down.
CCAGCACTTCGCGGTTGTCATACGCAGGCCAAATCTCTTGACACATTAATGAAGAGAATAAAAGAGGCTATTGAGCTTTGCCTTGAGGTGGAAAAGCCAATATCCAAAGAATTCATTGGAGTGCAAAAAGTGGCGGTTAGCGCATGACCACGTTTCCATCAATAACCGGCAGTCGACTCATTCGTTCCCTGCGTAAATTTGGATTCGAAGTAATACGTATAAAAGGTAGTCATCGTTTCCTGCAACACCAAGACGGTCGATGCACAGTTGTTCCTCTACATCGTGGTGAAACAATTGGTCGCGGACTTCTTGCCCAGATTTTACGAGACTGTGATATCACGAAAGAAGAATTACGAAAGAAATTTTAAGCGAGCCAGACGCTTGAGTGGGCCTGGCTATAAAACGCGTTTGCAAACTTGATCATCCTTATCCACTATCTGAAAGATAACACGCAGGCTTTCACAACACGCCCAGCCTCTCAGCTTCCCGTTACACTCTTACAATAATTAATGAGCCAATTTAAGAGGTTCGCATTCCGGTGCGTATGCGATGCAAATGAGACCAGGGGACCCATAATGGGTGCCCCAAAGCAGGTGGGTTTTGGATAAATCAAGAAGGAATTAAAGGGACAGCAAAAGGAAGAAGGTAGCAACAGATTTTTGCAAATACTATCCCCTTGAAAGGGGAGAAAAGGAACAAAAAAAAAGGGGGGGGGAGAAGTTTTATTACTCTCTCAGAACAAGATTCATGATAAACTTGGGAACCTCTGGGCCCGGCATGAAGATTCGATTTGGCGGTGATTTGTTTTCCTCGATTTTGTCTCTGAAAGCCAGAGTAATCTTAACAATGAAGCTGGAAATTCTCTTCAGCAAAACAATGATAACAGCAATCTGGGAAAGGATGCCGGCATTTTTAAGTCCCCGGATTTTAGGTTTTGCCAGGATACAAAAATCATCCTTGGCAGTGGCATTGGTTCTTTCGGAAGCAGATCTGAGTGTCTTGAGCTTTCGATACCGATAGGTTCCTCTGATAACCTCCAGGATAAGACGAGGAAACTGCTTGATTGACATATGTTTTGAGCCAATTTAAGAGGTTCGCATTCCGGTGCGTATGCGATGCAAATGAGACCAGGGGACCCATAATGGGTGCCCCAAAGCAGGTGGGTTTTGGATAAATCAAGAAGGAATTAAAGGGACAGCAAAA
>JAYEGA010000080.1:0-3827 GCA_034658835.1 Thermodesulfobacteriota bacterium | reverse complement strand
TGAGCCAATTTAAGAGGTTCGCATTCCGGTGCGTATGCGATGCAAATGAGACCAGGGGACCCATAATGGGTGCCCCAAAGCAGGTGGGTTTTGGATAAATCAAGAAGGAATTAAAGGGACAGCAAAAGGAAGAAGGTAGCAACAGATTTTTGCAAATACTATCCCCTTGAAAGGGGAGAAAAGGAACAAAAAAAAAGGGGGGGGGAGAAGTTTTATTACTCTCTCAGAACAAGATTCATGATAAACTTGGGAACCTCTGGGCCCGGCATGAAGATTCGATTTGGCGGTGATTTGTTTTCCTCGATTTTGTCTCTGAAAGCCAGAGTAATCTTAACAATGAAGCTGGAAATTCTCTTCAGCAAAACAATGATAACAGCAATCTGGGAAAGGATGCCGGCATTTTTAAGTCCCCGGATTTTAGGTTTTGCCAGGATACAAAAATCATCCTTGGCAGTGGCATTGGTTCTTTCGGAAGCAGATCTGAGTGTCTTGAGCTTTCGATACCGATAGGTTCCTCTGATAACCTCCAGGATAAGACGAGGAAACTGCTTGATTGACATATGTTTTGAGAAACCGTTGTAGTTGATAAAGTAGGAACAGTTTTTTGCATAATCGATTATCTTTTGATTTTTAGATAACAGACACTGCCTCCGGCAGTTGAAATTAGCTCTTTGAGAATTAAAATCGAAACCGTTAGGCCGGGTGAGGATTCCACACGGCGCATAGGGCCAGCCGTTCTGATCATAGCCTCTTTCCCTTAAGGCCGAGGTAGTCAGCTTCTCATTCCTCGGATTATAATCAATGATCGGGATGGCGCCATTGGATCTGGAGAATGCATAGTTGTGCAACTCATCATACTTTGCATCACCAAGATCAATCCTTGATCTTTTGCCGTGATATTCGAGCGCCTGTTTTCTATTGGTAATATAATGTTTTCCCTCCTGGGCGTTACCGGCGATAGTGGTACAGGCAACGGGAAGCTCAATTCCCAGGGTTAACTCAATGGAAGTGTCTATCACGGCATTAAAGCCGAAGATCTTCTCTTTACGATTCGGATTTTGGGTGTCTCTCCTTACACCGATTCTGGCCTCCATATCTGATGGCAGTCTGGAACATCGAAAGAAAAAGTAATCCGTATCATTTGTCAGATCAACCTCTGCGATGATACCCCGTTTGACAACGAGATTGAGACCTGCTTTCTGAAGTTCTTCCTTGAGCCCAAATATCTGATTGAAGGGACTCGGATTCTCAGTGTCGGCATATTCAAGAGAAAGGACTAAGAGCTCTACTTTAGGGCGTTTGACATCCTTCGGGAAGTTTGGAGAGGGGCATTCCTGTCTGATACGTATCTCCTTTCCCGGAACAATCCTTTCGGGGTTGTTAAGCCGATAACGAATTTTCTGACGGACGTTTTCGATGAGCCCCGTAAACTTGATGGACTTACACTCATCACAGAAGTAAGTGCAGCCCTTATATCTGGCATTAGTGGGAAAGAGGGTCCCGTCTGTGGCGATGATCTTATATGAGATGAAACCGAGAAGTTCGGCGATTTCCACCAGGGCATGAAAGATCTGATTGTAGAGATCTTCTCCCAATCGTTCTTTGAAATTCGTAAAGGTGGCCTCGCACGGTATATTGGGATACTTGATTCCCGCGTAGAGCCGGTAATGTTTCCCCTTTTCCCTGTCCCGGATTATTTCAACGAAGGTCTTCATATTAGGGTATTTTTCGAGGCAGCAAAACAGTGCCAGCAGAAAGAGGCTGACCGGATCATAGGCGAGACCGATTTTTGAATATTGATCGGCTACAATGGATCGGATAAAAGAAAAATCAATCAGGGAGGACACAAACCGTGAGAGCCCTCCGGCAATACGTCCATCGGGATGGATTTTAATGTAACGGCGCTGATAGGTATAAGCGGAGAGCCAGAAGAGGGACAACTTGGGAAAAGGTCGATCATGTTTTGAGTTAATGCAAACATGTATCCGGTTGAGTTTTTTGATGATGCTGCCTATAGAAAAGGGAGCAAGATTCATCAATCGAATGTTTCCCCCGTTATTAGAGAAGTCAATCGCAGTTATTGGTTGTTTCCTTACTTATTATCGCTCTCACTCGTATCATCCAGGATCGCAAAGGTATTTGGTTTCACCCGTTTGAACATAATGCCGCTTCTGACCTTCTTTGTAAGTGCGGAGACGACGCTTTCACGTTCCAGGATAACATTGAAATCTTTTTCCGCCAGTTCAATAATTTCTGTGATGTGCAGCGGTTGTCTTGCAGCAAGGAGTATGTCGTGAATGATACTCATTTGAGACCTACCCTTTCTCCGTGGTTTCCGGGCAGGCATTTTGCCTTCTCTCAGGAATTGGCGGATGGTTTTAAGTTGAGATTTGAGGAGTTCTTCTTGAATCTTGGCCCAGTTTTTAACGTCCATGACGACCTCCTCGGAAATTTTAATAAGGTTACCATGGACAAACACGTAAGTCAACATAAATAATACATACATAGTAAAATATCTTATGTTTTAATGATTATTTGTAAGGTAGGTAGAGAAGGTATCAAAAGAGTCAAAGCTTGTGCTGAACTTGTTTCAGTATGAGAAAAAATGGGTTGATCGACTCATGAATGGTTGCCTGAATGCAACAATGATACGTGCTCAGGCCTCTTAAATTGGCTCATAATTAATCGATAATTGACCAATAAGACCGATGTTATTGATAAGTAAAGGCAAGAGTGCTCTGACATTAAATGTTTACTCTTTAATCATCCCAACACAGTTACTGAATTCGTCGAAATTTAAATGGATGTCACAATATTCGAGATGGTTTTCTTAAAGACCTTCAAAAAAACTTGTCATTGGAAAAATCAATGTTGTCAAAGATTATAAAATAGTCTATGTTTCATCAAATAGAATAATCTTTGAAAGCATATCATATGAAATTCTCCATCCCCCTTAAAGATATCATGATTGCACCCGGCAAACGGTTTGATCCATCATCTTCCTCTGAGAAGGATGTGATAGGTCGTATTCGAAAGATATATGGCGTGATCACCAGTGCTATGGACATCAGCATAGACGGGGAAATGGTTCACATAGAATTCCGGGATGCAACACCCGAGAAACACAGTGAAGCCAAGCGAAAACTTCACAAAGGTATCGAGGAAGCACGGAAAGGGCAGTTTGCGAAGGCTTTAAACCTCTTTAAGGAGGTTCTTGCCTGATACCTGAGAACATGGATGCCCGTCGGAACATGGCAAAATTGTATCTGGAACTGAACAACATTGAGAAAGCCAAGAAGATTTTCCAGGAGTGCCTGCAACTGGATCCGACAGATCACTGGGCGGCCATTACGCTTGGAAACATCTATGCACGGAATGAGAATAATCTGGATGTGGCGGCTTTTTATTATGACATGTGCCTGGAGCATCATCCGGACGATGCAGTGCTGATCTGCAATTATGCTACCTTGATGCTCGAAAAAGGGGAATTCCAGAGGGCAGAGGTTTTGTTTAAGAAGTCCATCAATGCAGAGAATATTCCCAACGCTTATTATGGGTTGGCCCTTCTTTACAAAATCGCTGGTGAGTTTGAGGCAAGCAAAAGTGTTCTTGAAACTATGTTCGTTCGTATACCACAACAGAAGGTCAGCAAAGAATATGCGGCAATCTATGCTGAAGCCAGGAACCTGTATAGCGAGGTGAGTACCGGGCAGCACAAAAAGGAGAAGAAACACTGAAATATTTTGGGAAAGAGATAGTAACTCGGGTACACAATGCTTGATTACTGGAGCATTGTTGACGCTTCAGGCATTCCACACAAAGAAGCC
>JAYEGA010000079.1:0-37659 GCA_034658835.1 Thermodesulfobacteriota bacterium | reverse complement strand
ATCCTAAGCAGGCATTACATTCTCCTATCTACGAAATTTCCGAGGTGGTGCACAAGGAGAGACCATATACCTGGTGGGGACCAAGTCCTGACGAAGCCAGAGCGCTGAAGACAAAGGAGAACAAGTTTCTCTATGATAAGAGAACAACTCTAAGTGATGCGGTAAAGAAATTCATCAGACCGGGGATAAACATTGGAGTTTGTGGATTTGTAAACACAAGAAACCCCTTCGCCATTTGCTGGCAAATAGTAAAGGAGGCCCTCTGCAATAAAACTATCCAGGCAACGGATTTGACTCTATCATATCAATCTCAATCTCTTGATGTTGAATGGCTTTTAGGCGCACAGATGCTGGACAGCAGCAGGGTAGAGGTGAAGAGGGTAGAACTGTCCTGGCAGGCCTTTGAAGTCATCGGATCAGGCCCCATCTGGACTCACATGGTTCAAAATGGAATGATCGAGACTGATGACTATACCAACTATGGCGCCTCTGTCAGGTTCAAGGCCGGAGCCATGGGTATACCTTTCATACCGGTGAGAGACCATGGCGGCACAGACATGGAAAGGGTTAACCGTGGCGTTATGCTGAAGTGCCCCTTCACGGGAAGAAATGTGTATGTGCTTCCAGCCTGCCATCCCGATGTTGCCGTAGGACACGTTACAGCGTCAGATATGTACGGTAATTCCAGGATTTTCGGATTCGTGAACACCTGTCCGGAGATTATCGGGGCATCCACAGCGAGTATTATAACCTGTGAGGATTTGATCTCTGTCGATGATATTCGAAAATACCCGAATCTCACCGAGATTCCGTTCCCAGCCGTCTCTGCAGTAGTCCAGCAGAGATATGGAGGATATCCCGGGGCTGTCTGGGGCAACTACTGGTTTGATATGGACCATTTCCGCGAGTGGAGAGAAGTCGGCCTGGAATTGAGATTGAAAGGAAACATTGATCCCCTTAAGAAGTATTACGATGAGAACTTCTACAGTTGCGACACCTTTGATGATTTCCTGGCCAAAAAAGGGTATAAGAAGCTTGCGGAACTGAAAAGATTAGACATGGGTCAGGCAGTGATAATCTAAGAACACTTATAAGGAGGTGTTGAAACATGACTGATAAGAAAGTAAAGATTGGTCCTTTTGAGACGATTTGCTACACCGGGGCAAGAGCGTTGGAAGATAAATCAATTACCTTTGCGGGAACGGGACTGCCTATGCTGTCGTGCCTTTTCGCTCAGCGCACCTGGGCGCCAGACATGAATATAATATTTGAAGCAGGGTCGCTTGGTGTACAGATGTGGATGGGCCTGCCCCTGTCCGTTGGAGACACCAGGGCATCCACTCGAGCTTGTATTATAAAAGGTCTATGTTTTGCCTTTGAAGCCCAGCAAAGGGGATATTCCGACTTCGCCTTTATCGGCGGCGCCGAGATAGACAAGTTCGGCAACATAAACTCAACCTGCTTCGGTGAGTATGAAAAGCCTAAAGTCAGATTTCCCGGAAGCGGTGGCGCTGGAGCTATGGCGGCAAACAGCGACAGGATAATTGCCATAATGGCGCTGGAAAAACGCAGGTTCAGGGACAAGGTCTATTTTATCACCAGTATCGGTTTCGGTGATGGTTCACCTGATTACAGGTGGGAAGCGGGCGTCCATGGCAGGGGACCATACAGAGTGGTAACCGACGTGGCAATGTTTGGATACGATGTTGGTAATACAAACAGAATGATGCTTCTTGAATATCATCCAGACCTGTCAATTGAGGCCATTCAGGGGAGGACCGAGCTGGAGCTGCTTATTGCTCCTGACGTAAAACCCATGCCGTTACCCTCAGATGATGATGTAGAGCTTATGATTACTGAGGTTGATCCGGAAAGATACTTCCTGGGTAAGACGGTAGAATAAGTAAGTACTTTACATTGACTGTGCTTTTTAGTGGCACGCCAAACGGCGTGCCACTATTTTTTGGGAGGCAAACTATTTAAGATGGCGCTCTTTCTCTAAGCTTCTCCATGACTCCGGCCATTGTTTCACCAACATTTTCCTGAATGACAACAACCGCATCCTTATCGAACAGGGTGGGAGTTACGCCGACAATAACCAGTGTTGCCCCACCGGTTTTGGCATACCCTACCAAGTAAGCCGGGGGGTAGGTAGCCAGAGAAGACCCCAGGCTGATGAAAAGGTCGCAGTTTTGCGATTGGTCTATAGCCGTCCTTACTGTTTCTTCGGGTAATTCATCGGGAAAGAAAATGGCATCCGGTTTCAGCAGGCCGGAACAATCGGGGCAATCGGGTACATCGATTCCCTTTTTTACCTTTTGTAATATCTCTTTCATGGGAACGTGTTTACCGCAACTCAGGCATTTTGCCCGGTTCAGGTTGCCATAAAGCTCGATTATCTTACTTTGAGAAACACCTGCTCTCTGGAGGAGGTTATCTATATTTTCCGTGATGACGCAATCCAGCTTGCCCAACTTCTCCATTTCCGCAAGGGTATAATGAGTCTGGTTCGGCGCCGCTTCGATTATGTATTCTTTTTCGCTCAATAATTTCCACTGCTTCTTACGAGATTCGGGATCACCGGGGAAGTTTTGGCCGCTGAGATCGTAAAGATCGCTTTCGCTCCACATCGTACGGAGGTCTATACCCGATTCCAGGCTCACCCCGGCGCCGGTGAAGACTACAATACTTTTAGACCCCATAATCAGCTTAGTTAATAAACCTATCTCCATGTTTTTATTCTCCTTTCATAGGAATTAGCATTAACAGGGTGCAAATTATCAAGTTTATCGGGGAGTGTAAAGTCCTTTATCTAAATTCTATCGACAATTTCGCATAACATTGTTGACATATAATGACAATCGCCGTATACTTTTCCCACCAAAAAAAGTTTTTTTATCTAACTATCAAACAAACCAGGGGAGTTAGTCTAATGGAAGAGTATTCTGTGAGTCCTGCCGATAAAATAGAAGTTGATGAGTTTCCAAATTGCCTTTTCTGCGGCAAGGAAGCCCGGTTTAGTGCTTTAACCGGAGCTGGTCTCTGGTGTTATCTCTGTGAAGGTTGCTTTAAGGAGTATGGTCTCGGAATAGGGCCAACAGATGGGTACATATTGGTTCTAAAGCCAAAGGGAGGTAAGGATGCCGATTTATGAATTCTGGTGCAGTTCTTGCCAGCAAAAATTTGACATATATCAACAGGGTTTTTCTAACATTTCCCATTCCTGTCCAAACTGCGGGAACAATAAACTTGAGCGAATACTTTCTCCTTTTTCCATAGGTAGTAAAACGGACAGACAGGTTTACGAAGAAATACGGGACGATAAACAATTTGAACGAGCGGTAAAGGGCAATGATCCTAAAGCTATAGCTGAATTGGTTGAGCGAACAGGCAGAGGTAGTGAAATTCCCGATGAGAGTAAAGAAACAATAGGAAGACTGGCCAAGGGGGAGTGGCCTATGAAAGATAGCAAGCCTTCGGAAAGTGAATAACAGCCTCCCAAAATTTAAAGGCCCAATCTTCTCAGATTGGGCCTTTAAATTTCTGGCTCCCCAGCGCGGACTCGAACCACGGACCCGATGGTTAACAGCCATCTGCTCTACCAACTGAGCTACTGGGGAACATTAGGAAAACATCCCAAAAATAGCACAACTTTCAAAAAATGAAAACAGGGTTCTGAATAAAATTTGCCCCGCTGAACAGAAAAGCTTGTCCAGCGGGGCAAGAATGTTCTAATTACCTAAAATCTCTTTATCTGCAGCTCACACAGGTAGACAGTTTGCTCATTGGCACACCTGTCGTTTTGCTTATATATTCGAGCTGATCCTTCGGGGCAAAATATCTTCCACATACGTCACAGGCCGCCATCTTGAAGACCTTGTCCCAGATAGTCCGCTTGCCATCAACCTCTTCCATCTTCACATGTCCGGTCGGACAGACATAAGCACACGATCCGCAACCAATGCAGAGATTTGGATTAAATTCAATCTCAGGTTCATCTATGTCACGGCCAAGTCCTCTGTCTCGAAATGTAAGAGCATTGACTTCAACTACTTCCTGGCACGCCCTCACACACAATCCGCAAAGGATACAATCATTATCCTCAGCCTTCTCATCCGACACATCAACTCCCAGTTTCAATGCCACATCTTGAACCGCTGCCGTTGTAGGAGATTTATAATAAAGCAACTGTGCAGTTAACTTCCTGCTCTCCAGCACTTTATCTGAATCTGTCTTTATCTCCATTCCCTTTTCAACAACGGTATCGCATGAAGTCGTCAGTTTCCACTTGCCGTTTGTTTTTACCTCTACCGTACAGAGACGGCAAGAACCAAATGAACTGAGCTCCTCATGGTAGCAAAGAGTGGGGACTTCGATCTTCAACGCCTTCATATTTTCCAGTATGGTCGAACCCTCTTTTGCCTTAATCTTACGTCCATCTATAACTATGTTTACCATCATCCAATCCCCTCATTAATTTCGTATTTTCAGTTCAGCCAGTTTACTCCCATACCACAAGCCTGTAACATCTCAGGCAACGCTCGGCCTCATACATGGCTTCGGAGACATCATATCCACTTTCAACTTCTGCGAAACTTCCAGCCCGTTTACTCACATCCATCAAATCAACCTTCTCAGCTGCTTTGCTGGCTCTAAATCCAGGCTCTCCCCGCTCCTTTAAATCAACACCCTCAAAAGAAACTTCTTCGCTTAAACTTTCTCCCCGAAGATAACAATCTATACTTCGAGCAACCTTGTTTCCCGCATTCAGTGCGTCAATAAGGATAGCCGGACCGGTAGCACAGTCACCACCGGCAAATACACCTTCAACGTTTGTCATATAACTTACCGGGTCAACATCAAATGTTCCCCAGTCAGTAAGTTCAAACTCGTCCTTACCAGCCACTGCAAACAATTCTGTTTTCTGACCTATAGCGGGTATAACCATATCTACATTCATTACAAATTCAGACCCCTTGACAGGAACCGGCCTTCGCCTCCCGCTTTCGTCAGGCTCACCCAATTTCATTTTTATACATTCCACTCCCGTGACTTTTCCATCTTCTGCCAGTATCTTTACAGGGGTCATCAGGAAATTAATTTTAATACCTTCCTGTTCCGCTTCTTCTATTTCTACGTCATCCGCAGGCATTTCGGCCCTCGATCTTCTATAGATGATCTCCACGTCATCAAAGCCAAGCCTGAAGCAACTACGCGCACAATCTAAAGCGGTATTACCACCACCTACGATGGCTACCTTCTTTTTAGGCTCAACCTTCTCACCAAGATTCATATCTCTCAAGAACTCCACACCATCAACAAACCCCTCGTATCCTTCATCTTCCCCTTCGGCGCCAATCTTAGTCCCCAAATGAGATCCAATAGCAATAAATGTCGCCTTATAACCTTGCTTCTGCAGGTCTTTCAGGTCCAGTTTTTCAATCTTGGTATTCAGCTTTATCTCCACACCCATTCGCTTGATAAGATCTATTTCATGATTAAGGATATCCTGGGGAAGACGATAATCCGGAATTCCCACCGCGGCCATTCCACCTGCACGAGGGAAAGATTCGAAGATGGTAACCTGATATCCCATAGAACGGAGATGATAGGCTGCAGCCAGTCCTGCCGGGCCACCCCCGATAATGGCAATTTTTTCTTCCTTTTCTTCAGCGGGAACCGCCAGGGAACTGGCGCATTCCTGCAGATCATAATCAGCCGCCGCCCTCTTCAGCAACCGAATGGAAAGTGATTCGTCTATATCATTACGCACACAGGCATCCTCACATGGACGAGTACAAACACGACCTATCACACCGGGAAGGATGCACTTTTCACGGATTAAATCGAGTGACTCTCCAAACCTGAAGTTTTTAATCAGCTCGATGTACCCCGGGATGTCCAGACTTGCCGGACAGGCCTCCGTACAGGGAGCAGTAACAGCAGACGAGTATTTCTTCGTTTCCAGCTTCTTTTCCCCTTTGACAAGGGCCTGAAAATCTGTTTTGTAATACTTAACGGCATCCAGTACGGGAAAAAGAACAGACTGGCCATAATTACACTTGCTGTTCTCGGATACTCCCCCGACGATCTGCTGAACTTCGGAAAGCTCTTTCCCGCTCCCATCACCTTCTGCCATCTTTCCAAAGATATCCAGAAGCCTGTCTATCCCTATCCTGCAAACGGAACACTCACCACAGGAGAGTTTTCTTGCCTCCTTCAGATAATTGACGGTCAGGGATATGATGTCTGCATCCGGATCCATTACCACAAGACCGCTCCAGCCCATCACTGCCGATACATTATCGCCTAACTGGGCAGGAAGTTTAATGTCCACCGACTTTGCGGCCTTGGACACCTTACCTTTCCTGTTATCAACGATCTTACCGTTCCAACTGCTAAATGAAACTGCACTCATTTTTATACCACCCTATCCTGTATTTTTTGTTTTTACGGCCCCGTCTTTAACGCAACTCTTCCCAGGGCTTTGAATAATTTACCTTATTCATCAACTTGTTAACTTCCAGGTTCACCCTTTCCTGTATCTCTTCTATCAAGGGCGGTGTAAGATGCCTGAATCGACCCTGCGGTTTCAGATAATCCTCGACGGGTCTGAGCGGATCCGGCATATCCACAGTTATCCTGTACTTGCCATTTTCCACCTCATAAATAGGGAAAACGCCTGTCTCCAACGCCAACCGGCCTATTTTGATCATCAGAGCCGAGTCCATCCTCCATCCGGTGGGACATGGCGCAAAGACATGGACATAAGCAGGACCTTTCAACTTCTTTGCCTTTTTAACCTTATTTATCAAGTCCAGCGGATAGCTCGGACATGCCGTAGCTACATAAGCTAGATTATGAGCTACCATGATCTCAGGAACATTCTTTTTCCATGTCCTCTGTCCGTCACTCACTTCACCTGGTGGTGATGTGGTTGACCACGCCGCAAAAGGAGTCTGGCTGGAACGCTGGATTCCGGTGTTCATATACGCCTCATTATCGTAACAGACATGAAACATATCATGGCCTCTCTCCATTGCTCCTGACAGGGCTTGAAGTCCGATATCAGTCGTACCTCCATCCCCTGCCATACTTACCGATTTGACATCTCGATCCGGTATCCTTCCTTTGCGACGCAACGCCTTTATCCCCGATTCGACACCTGCAGCAACCGCTGCGGCATTTTCAAATGCCACATGTATCCATGGTATTTCCCAGGCGGTTGTAGGATAACGGGTCGTGAAAATTTCCAGACATCCCGTTGCGTTCGAGACAATAGTATCTTCACCCAACCCCTTCAAGACCAATCTCACTGCCAGAGCTTCTCCACACCCAGCACATGCAGTATGGCCCGAAGCCAGGTATTCCCTTTCATCAATCAGTCTCGGGGCATACAAATCATAATTTTCTATAATGCTCATTTAATTACCTCACTCCAAAGAATTCATATTCTCCTTTTTTAGCCTTAAGCGCCTTTTCTGCCATTTCTACAAAATCTTCCCCTGTAACGTCTTCACCTCCGAGTCCCATCACCCAATTCACAATTACAGGTCGGTCCTTTGCATCTGCATCATAAAATGCAGCTTTGACTTCAGTAAAAACAGGCGCTCCTCCTACCCCTGGAGAAACTGCCCTATCCATCACCGCAAGAGCTTTTGCGCCTTTCACAGCCGCTTTCAACTCATCAACCGGGAACGGCCTCCAGAGCCTTATCTTGGCGACTCCGGCAGCGATACCCTTGTCTCTCAGCATATCAACACCCAGCTCTGCCGTCTCACTCATCGAACCCATTGTTACCAGTATCACTTCAGCACCCTCAGTCCTGTAAGTCTCCACCGGGTTATATCTGCGCCCGAATTTCTTTTCCCACTCATCCCAGACTTTTACTATGGTCTTCTTTGAATTTATAAGCGCCATATCTTTCGCTTTCATCATCTCAGGAAAGATATCCGGCATTGCAAAAGCCCCCATAGTCAGCGGCTTATCCGGATGCAAAGTCGCATAAGGCTTATAAACGGGAAGAAACTTATCTACCTCTTTCTGATCGGGAAACTCCATAGGTTCAACCATATGCGTTAAAATAAAACCATCTATACCTATAATCACAGGCAACAGCACATCTTTGTCCTCGGCAATCCTGTATGCCATTAAGGTCAGGTCTACAACTTCCTGTCCATTCTCACAGAAGATAACGATCCAGCCGGCATCTCTCTGGGGCATAATGTCGGAATGATCGCTCAATATATTAAGAGGAGCATTCACCGGACGATTCGCCACTGACATCACTACGGGACATCTCATTGCTGATGCTATGGGAAGCAACTCGTGCATCAGCATCAAACCCTGAGAACAGGTTGCCGTATAAGTCCTTGCGCCCGTCCCTGAAGCACCGATACAAACACTCATAGATGAATGCTCAGATTCAACTGTAACATATTCCGTGTCGGTCTTCCCATCAGCAACTAAATCTGACAGATGTTCCGCTATGTGAGACTGAGGAGTTATAGGATAGACCGCGGCTACATCTACATCGCACATCCCCACTGCTTCCGCAGCAGCTAATGCCACTTCCATACCAATACGTTTACGCTTTGCCATACTCTCAACCCCCCTCCTCTATCATTTCTATTGCACCTGGCCAGCATTCATGCGCACAAACCCCACACCCTTTACAGTAATCCAGGTCTGCCGTGAAATATCCATCCTCATCCTGGCTAACACATCCTTCAGGACAGAACACATAACAAACGCCACATTTGATACATTTTGAATTATCCCATATGGGGCGAAGTGACCTCCAGCCTCCCGTATGGTACTCTCTTGTGCTACCAGGTTCAAAAACTATATTTCCTGGTTCAATTTCCCACCAATTTACTTCTGACATAATTACACCTCAAATTTCATTCAGGTTACTAAGTTACCGTTACTTCCTTGTAAGCCCTGTTCAGCGCCTTGATATTTTTCCCTGCTATCTTTCCGAATCTGTGATTCAGCGGAGCTTCCAGTGATTTCAACTCTACAACGGGCACTAATTTGAGAAGAGCGCCAAGCATTGTCGTATTCACAATCGGGACACCCAACTCATCCCAGGCAATCCTGTTGGCATCCACTGTTGCAACTTTGCCTTTAAACCCGAGTTTTTTCTTCATGTCCTCGGGACTCATCGATGTATTGATAATTATTACTCCTTCCGATTTCACCCCTTCGGTAACATCAACTGCCTCTACAAGACCCGCATCCAAAACAACAACTGCATCCGGTTCGTAAACATAATGTCTTATTTTTATCTGTTTATCATCAACACGTGTGAACGCGGCAACCGGAGACCCTCTCCTTTCCGGACCAAATAACGGAAAGCCCTGACCAAACTTGTCTTCCTCAATGGCAGCGAGTGTCAGCATCTCTCCCGATGTCACTGCTCCCTGCCCACCTCTTCCATGCCACCTTATTTCAATCATCAGATGTCTCCCCCATAGGCTATCTTTATTATGTATATAAAACTAAAAACAAACGCCCAACCTTTATAATAATCAAACTTCCTTGTCAAGATTTTTTTTAAATATTCGCAAAATATGTGCCCTTAACGCTCATCCGGAAGCTTTACATCCCCCGACGGAATTCAATAGCCTTTGCCAGTGTCATCTTATCCATATATTTGAGGTCTCCACCTACCGGCACACCGAGGGCAATCCTGGTAACCTTCACTCCTTTTTCCCGGACAAGTTTAGTAACGAGCAGTGCTGTCGATTCACCCTGAACGCTCGGATTGGTTGCTAAAATAATCTCCTTAACCCCATCGTTCGATATCCTCTCTAAAAGTTCCCTCAGTTTCAGTTGATCCGGTCCGATTCCATCGAGCGGGGACAAAACTCCATGAAGGACATGGTACGTGCCTCCGAAGCTGCCGCTCTCCTCTATGGCCATCAGTGAATTCGGTTCTTCTACCACACATATGACTTCTCTATCTCTCGTGGTATCCCTGCATATTTCACAAAGATTCCCCTCCGACAGATTGAAGCAGACGGAACAGAACCGGATTTTCTCCTTGACCTCAATAATACTTTCAGCAAGTCTTCTCGCATCATCATCAGAAGTGCGAAGGATAAATGTAGCCAATCTCGTTGCAGTCTTCTCTCCTATTCCGGGAAACCTGCTGAGTTCACTAATCAGACGTCTTATTGGAGGAGCATAACCTGTCATTTTGGAAGATCCTTTACATCAAACCCGGAATACTGAGACCACCCGTTATCTTTGACATTTCTGTTGAAACCATTTCCTGGGCTCTGCGTATCCCCTCATTTACGGCCGCCACAACCAAATCCTGAAGCATCTCTACATCTTCGGGATCAACAACATCTTTCTCAATTTTCAGCGACACCAGTTCATACTTTCCGTTAACAACAGCGGTTACCATTCCTCCTCCGGCTGTTGCCTCAACAGATCTATCCCCCATCTCTTCCTGAAGACGTGCAATCTTCGCCTGGATCTTCTGGGCCTGTTTCATTATGTTTCCGAAATTCTGTGCCAATGTACCGACCTCCTGATTTTTATTGTCAATGACTGAAAGCTTTGTACAGCTACTCAGCGATTACCTCTCAGAATAACCTCTTTCACCTCGGCGCCTTCAAATACATCCAGAACCTTCTGCAATAGCGGATGGTTCAGGGCTTCTTTCTTTATATCATCATTCCTGTTATTCCGGGCGGGCCCATTTTTGTTCATATGGTTACCGTCTTCGGGCCCCGGTTCAACCAATTCGATTTTTATAACTACATCCTCCCTAAAAAAATCTTTCGATATCTCAGACAGGCGATCCTTCTGAATTTTCTCATTTATATAATCCAGGAAAACATACCCGCGTGGGAAACCTATGCGCAAACACCTGTCTTCATACCCGAGAAATTTTCCCGGCTCAATTTTGGACCAGAGTGGAAAACTCTTCTTCTTTATAAAGTTCTTGAAGTCTTCCCAGAGATTCTCGGAACTTATTTCTTCCTTGACTTCGTATTCCGCGTGACTCCTTTCAGACAATCTATCCTCAAAAATGCTCAACGGTTCCTGATAGGGTTTCGTGGAAAGTTCTTCTCCTGAAGATAGCTTTCTCTCAAGTTTCTCCATTTTCCCTAATATCTCATCAACCGGTATCATCGGTTCAAGATAGGACATCCTCACAAGCATAAGTTCAATGTTTAATCGCGGGTTAATACTCCTTCTAATATCTTCTTCTTCACTAATAAGGATGTCCAACAGGCGTTGAAGGGTCTCCCTGGAAATACTCTTTACCTGTTCTTTCAACTCCTCTATCTCACTTCCACTCAGATCAACAAGGGGAACATCACCACCAAATACCTTTGTCAAAAGTAGATTCCGGAAATGATTGAGGAGTACCTGGTAAAAATATTTCATGTCCAGGCCTGAGTAATACCCTTCATCAATTATCTTCAGACATGTACCTGCGTTTCTCTCAAAAACCGCTTCCGAAAGATCGAAGAGAAAACGTCTGTCGGTTAGACCCAGAAGTTCTTTTATGTCACTATCCTTGATGTCTGTACCGGCATAGGATATCACCTGGTCAAATATGCTCTGGGCGTCCCGCATACTTCCATCTCCACCCTCGGCAAGCAAGAAAAGGCCGGTTTCACTTATACTGATTTTTTCCGCGCGGGCAATCTGTCCTAATTTATCCGTGATAAGCTTTTGGGGTATCCTTTTGAAGTCGAAACGCTGACATCTTGAAAGTATAGTGGCAGGAACTTTGTGGGTTTCGGTTGTAGCAAATATAAAAATCACATGGGATGGAGGTTCTTCAAGGGTTTTAAGGAGTGCGTTGAATGCCGGCTGTGTCAGCATATGCACTTCATCGATTATATAAATCTTGTAGCGTGAAGATACCGGAGAAAATTTTACATTTTCCCGCAGTTCCCTTATCTCATCTATTCCCCTGTTTGACGCCCCGTCAATCTCGTAAACATCCATAGATGTTCCTTTAGTTATCTCCCTGCAATTAGCACATTCATTACAGGGTATTCCCGTCGGCCCTTTTTCGCAATTCAGGGCCTTGGCCAGTATACGTGCTACAGATGTCTTCCCAACACCTCTGGGGCCACTGAAAATAAAGGCATGTGCGACACGGTCATGGGTGATAGCGTTCTCAAGCGTTTTTACCACATGATCCTGCCCCACAACATCCTCAAAAACCTGAGGTCTCCATTTTCGGGCAATGACAAGATATTCCATTTACCACTCCTGCAACACAAACTTAGTAAAAAAAGATAGCCAGGTTACCCGCGGCACACGTCGGTAATTGCTGCCGCTGCTTCCTTCCGGACCTGACGGGGTTCACAACCCTCCGTTGCACGGGACCCGGCTATCAAATAACTGGCGGAGAGAGGGGGATTCGAACCCCCGGTACACCTTTGTGGGCATACACACGATTTCCAGTCGTGCTCCTTCAGCCTCTCGGACATCTCTCCTAATTCCAATCAAGAGTTAACAGCGATACATTCGTAAGAAGTCATTTTTCTTCGCTCAGAACCATTTTGGGGATGCTGTTATTGCCCGGCTAAAAATCTAAAACTCGTGCTAACGCACTCAAACAGTTAGATTTTCTTAACACCGGTCACTACCACCATCTTTTTCCCAAAATGCTTAAATTCGCTCCGAAAAAACTTTTTACGAACTTGTTAACAGTGCAGAATGAAAATTGGTGTTTGTTTTTCAGTCAGCCATTTTCCATTCTACATCCTTAAATATTAATGGCGGAGAGGGTGGGATTCGAACCCACGTGAGAGCTTTTGGCCCTCCAATCGATTTCGAGTCGACCCCGTTATGACCACTTCGGTACCTCTCCGCAAAAAACCAAATGAAAAATTGAAAATTACAAAGTAAGCGGTTTTATCCTCTTTTCACGAAAAAATCTACCTAAAATCCCGGCACACTCATCTTTCAGGATACCACATGTTATCTCTGCAGAATGATTGAGTCTTTTATCATCAAGGATGCCATAAAGAGAAATCACTCCACCATTTTGGGGATCATCTGTACCAAATACAACTCTCGAAATCCTTGCCTGTATTATAGCTCCGGCACACATGATACATGGCTCAAGAGTTACGTAAAGCGTTGTCCCGGCAAGGCGATAATTCCCAATTTTGTCTCCAGCTCTGCGGATGGCCACAATCTCCGCATGAGCAGATGGATCGTTCATCAAGATGGATCTATTGTGTGCCCTGGCCAGTATATCATTTCCACGGGTTATTACAGCACCAACAGGAACCTCTCCGGCTGCATACGCTGCCTTTGCCTCTTCGATTGCAAGTCTGATAAATTTTTCATCATTGTTTTTCATTTACAAGAATAAAATATCAGTTCTCCACCTTTGTCAAGATAAATGATATCCTCATATCAGTATATGTACTTGATTTTCACTCCACAATTAAAATATATAATAGATACACTATAAACAAGGGTCCCAATATGCTTTCAAAAAAAGTATTAATCACATTCGTATCGATTTCTCTGGTCATCCATATTGCCATTCTAACAGCAGTAGGAATAATTGATGTGCGTGGAAACCACCAAAGAAGAATTTTTACAGTCGATTTAAAAGAACCATCGAAAGATTACGAAAGGACCACAAATAAAAAAAGAGAGGCTGATTCGTCAACTGAATCTGGAGATGCCAAGGATAAGTCTAAAAAAGCTCGCAATGCTGCACAGCATGAAAGGGAAGACACCGTCAATCTCGGCAGCATGGATACAAAGTACTACTCGTATCTGAAGAAATTGAGAAAAAGCATAAAGAAGAACTGGTCATATCCAAAACAGGCTTATATCCAGAAGGAAGAGGGAACCACAGTTGTTAAATTTTCCATTGCGGAAAATGGATCCCTCATAGATATTTGCATAATTGCTTCTTCCGGATTCAAATCTCTCGACATGGAGGCATGTAATGTTATCAAAACATCTGCCCCTTACACTCCTCTTCCGAAAACCTTTAATCTGTCAAAACTTAATATAGTGGCAAATTTTCAGTACAGGCTGTTTGAATAAATCATTTTTGAATCTATTATTCACAGAGGAGTGATCTTTTAAAACTTTAAACCCATGAACAATGAAACAAAAATTATATTCTTCACCTGCGTGGGTCATTTCTTTTGCCATTTTTATGAACTCATATTTCCAGCTCTGGCCATTCCTCTTATGATTTCATTAAAGATGAGCCTGCCGGAAGTGCTTAAATTGAGCTTCTTCATGTATCTGTTGTTAGGATTGGGCGCACTACCCTGGGGGATTATCTCCGACCACTATGGCAACCACAGAAGCCTGGTCATCTTTTTCATTGGAACAGGTATAGGAGCAATCATGACCGCCTTTTCAAACTCGGGAACATCCATCATGTTATCTCTCGCCACTATAGGTTTTTTTGCAAGCATTTATCATCCAGCCGGAATGGGACTGATTTCTCTCGGTATAAAAAACAGGGGGATGGCCCTCGGCATCAACGGGGTTGCGGGTAACCTGGGCCTCGCTACCGCCCCCTTTGTAGCAGGCCTCTTAAACTGGCTGGTTGGGTGGCAGATAACCTATTTACTGATCGGCCTGCTCAGCATATTCTGGGGAATTATTCTGTATTTTAAGAAAATTGATGAAACACCAGTACACAGGAACGATGACATAACAAACACCGGATCCAATAACAATTACCTTCAGTACTTCCTGATTTTATGCGTGGTTATGACACTTGCCGGATTAGCTTACAGGGCAAATAATGTAGTACTGCCTGCCTATCTTGAATTCAAGGCAGATTTTCTCTGGAAACTTTTTCAAAATATCGACTTTAACAATATTGAAGGAACAAAGACCATGGCAGCCACACTGCTGGCCTCATCTATCTATATGGTGGGCATATTCGGACAACTCGCCGGCGGGAAACTGGCCGACAAATACGACCTTCGCTGGCTTTATCTGATCTTTCACGGACTGAGCCTGCCATTTCTTATATTCATGGGTATCCTCAGTGAACAATTACTGGTAATCTCTGCTGCAATTTACATCTTTTTTGCCCTTGGTATGCAGCCAATCGAGAACAGTCTGGTGGCTAAATTTACACCGAATAGATGGAGAAGTACCGGTTATGGAATAAAATTTATCCTGACCTTTGGAGTGGGATCCACTGCTGTTTATTTTGTTGGCTGGATAAAGGAGGCGTGGAGCCTGAATGTGGTCTATTTTTTTTCCGGGGGAATCGTTGTACTCATACTGCTTTGCATAGCATTACTTATCTTGTTTTCACGGGGAATAACCTGCAAAAACATCCCTTAAACCCGGATTTTGCAGTAGCTTGCCATTGAATTGTAACTACAAGAACCTATAAATAAAGGAGAGTATCAAGAGAATAACGATAACTGTGACAACCAGGGACATTTTTCTAAAGGTTACAGGTCCGACAACGAAATGTCCGCAGTTTTTGCATATCGTCATTCTCGATTCTATCGGATCTTTACAATTAGGACAGAGGACTGCCTTCTCAGTTTCAAGGATTTTCCCTGTGGCGCTCTTCTTCAATTCCTCATGGACATCATATTTCCATTCGCAATCAGATGTTGGACACTTCCCTTTAAGTGACATATTGTCTGTCCAGACAAAACTTTTCAGGCATTCAGGACACTCAATTTTTAACATAGCGTATCTCCATGAACTTCCTTTCCCCTTAACTGACTTCCAGGAAAGTTATTGACAAAAACAGGTTACAAACACATCAAATTTGGTTCAGTGATCAATTTTTTCCGCTATTTTCAGACCCAACTCCAGGGCCTGCTTATTTGACGACAAAACATCAGATGAGATTTTATTCTCAAGTACTTTCATGATCGATTCCGGTTTAATCAATTGGGTAAGACTGACCAGGGCCCCAAGCATGCAGATATTAAAGACAATCGGCCTTCCGATCTTATCCATAACTTCTCTATACATATCGAGCTCTACCTGTCTGGCATCCACCTTTTTCCCCTGCTTGACATAATGACTGTCAGTCAATAAAAGGCCTCCGGGCCTGATAAGACCAGAAAATTTGTCGTATGCTTCCTGGGTTAGACACACAAGGACATTCGGCTGGATAACCTTGGGAAAGATGATATCTGTATCTGCGATGATTATGTCAGAGCGGCAGGCACCTCCCCTGGCTTCCGGACCGTATGACTGGGACTGTACCGCATTTAAACCTTCATGCAAAACTGTTGCTTCAGCAAGGATAATAGCTGCAGTAATTATACCCTGTCCACCTGAGCCGGAGAAGATAATCCTACATCTTTCCATAAGTTACCTTCCTTTATTTGTCTTTTCTATAATCTTATCATATTCAGCACAATATTCCGGCCGCTCTTCCTGGACAAATATTCCCCTTTCGATCAGATCCGGATATTTCTTTTTCATCTTGCTGCCTATTGGAGTTGTATGGGTCCTGTAATATTTCAGCATATCCACTGCACTGGCAAATTCGTTCTTTCTACCAAAATAGACAGGGCATTGGGACAGAATCTCCACAACGGAAAAGCCCTTATGTGCAATTGCCTTTTCCAGAATATTTATCATTGAGGTCACATGGTAGGTTGTTGTCCTGGCCACAAATGAGGCCCCTGCACCCAGGGCAAGCTTAACAGTATCAAAGGACTGATCTATATTGCCATAAGGGGAAGTGGTTGAAAAATTACCATACCCCGTTAAAGGCGAATACTGCCCGCCCGTCATACCGTAGACGCTATTGTTCATAATGATGGCAGTAATGTCAATATTGCGTCTTGCCGCATGGATAAAGTGATTACCGCCAATTGCGACGGCATCACCATCACCCATAGGAACGATTGATGTAAGCTCCGGCCTGCTGAGTTTGACACCTGTTGCAAAGGCAAGAGCCCTTCCGTGCAGGGTGTGCAGGGTATGAAAATCGAGATAGCCACAGATCCGGGAGGAACATCCGATACCGGAGACGAGAACAATGTCATTTTTTTTTATCCCCAAGTTTTCTATTGCCCGGATCATACAACCCATTACTGTACCGTGACCACAGCCCGGACACCAGATGTGAGGAAAGAATCTTTCTCTTATATAATCTCTCACTGCCATTAATCAGGATCCCTTTCCCTGGATTATTCTTAAAATGTTCAAAATATCCGTAGGGGTAATAAAGCTGCCATCAATCTGGTTGGCCAGAAATACCTTATCAGGATCATCCGAAACCTTTTTTACCTCATGAAGGATCTGACCCATATTCATCTCAACCACAATAACGTAATCAACAGAGGCACATCTCTCAGCGACAACATCAACAGGAAATGGCCAGAGGGTCTGTAGCTCCAGCAGCCCAAGCCTTTCACCTCTTGCCCTCCTGTTTTTTACTACATGAAGGGCTGTCCTGGCAGATGACCCATAAGAGATAAAGAGATATTCTGCGTCGTCAACAAAGAATTCCTTTACCCTGGTTATCTCTCCTGTATGACCCTGTATCTTGTCTACCAGGTGGTGCATTAATCCATACACGATCTTTGGATTGGTGGACGGGAAACCCCACATGTCATGCATCAATCCGGTAACATTAAACCGGTGGACACCGCCAAAATCAGACATTGGAAGCCGACCGTCCTCCCTGGGCAGATAAGGATGATAGTCAGTTCCTTCTTTTACAGACGTCTTCAGTCTTTCTACCACATTGATCTCCCCTTGCTCCGGCACTATTAACCTTTCCCTGGTATGGGCAACAACTTCATCAAAGAGTAAAATGACAGGGGTTCTGAAGGTCTCAGACAGGTTGAATGCCTCCACCGTCATGGCAAACACATCCTGATTATTGGATGCTGTCAGGGTAATGATAGCATGTTCTCCGTGTGTTCCCCACCGCGCCTGCATGACATCTCCCTGGCTCCCACTTGTGGGAAGGCCTGTAGAAGGACCCCCCCTCTGAACATTTACTACAACACAGGGGGTTTCGGTCATTACAGCAAAACCAATTGCCTCCTGCTTTAGTGAAAAACCCGGTCCACTGGTTGCGGTCATGACCTTTTTCCCGGTAAGAGAGGCCCCGATTATGGCACACATGGAGGAAAGCTCATCTTCCATCTGGATAAACTTCCCCCTTTTTTGGGGAAGCCGATATGAAAGTAATTCTGCAATCTCCGTAGAAGGAGTAATTGGATAACCCGCAAAAAAATCAAGTCCTGCATAAAGGGCTGCCTCAACACAGGCTTCGTTACCTTGAACAAAAAGGACATCTTTTTTCATTTAACAAATACCTTACTTTAGTTCAATTGCAAGATCAGGACAGTAAAGCTCACACATTCCACAACCATTACACTTTTCCGGGCAGGTAAGCGTAGCCTTTTCCATTTCATCCATAGCTAATGCATCTTCCGGGCAGAACTCTACACAGATTCCACATCCCTTGCACCACTCCCTGTTGATAACAGGCATCTTTTTTTCTTTCTCAGTCATTATATTGATTATCTATATATTTGATGCAATTGTCAACTGTTTAGCTAAGGCAATATTGTATCCTATTATAGAAATTAGGGAGTTCAAGGAATAAAAACACTTTGACATTCATAAACAAATACTTTAAAAATATGTAATAGACTAAGTCTGAGCGTTGCTGATTTCACAAAAGGCATTTTCGCATTTTTGCGAGTGATAAAAGCAAGTAAATAAAAAAGGAGGTGCTAAATAGAGAGGACGTTCTTGGTAAAAGGAAATCAGTATTTTATTGATGATACAGGATTAACCTGAAGGGAGGGAAGAAAAGTATGAAAAAGAATAGATATTTGTCACTCTTTGTTACGGTGGCCTTGGCTCTAACAATGGTGTTTGCCGGAACCTCTTTTGCCGGTAAGAAGTTCTTTGCCATTGCTACCGGTGGTACGGGGGGTACTTATTATCCTCTGGGTGGTGTTCTGGCACAGGCCCTGTCAAACAAGGTTCCTGATATTATTGTCACAGCCCAATCAGGCAATGCATCTGTTGCGAATTGCAACCTGATAAGAGAACACCAGATAGAATCGGCCTTCGTCCAGAACAACGTCGCCTTCTCCGCTTATACAGGAACAGCCCAGTTTGAGGGAAATCCGATAAAGAATCTAAGGGGTATAGCATCTCTTTACCCGGAAACTATACAGATTATTGCCAGGGCGGATGCCGGTGTAAAAAGTGTAAAGGATATTAAAGGGAAACGGCTTATTCCCGGTGACAGGGGAAGTGGAACAGAGGTTGATACCAAAAATGTTCTGACTGCATTTGGACTTACCTATAAGGATTTTGCCAATGTTGACTGGCTCAGCTTTGCAGGTGCTTCTCAGAGGCTGAAAGACCGGCAGGCCGACGTTGCCTTTATTACCGCAGGTTGGCCAACCGCGTCCATAACCGAGCTATCCACTACGACCGATGTTATACTTGTTCCTATTGAAGAAAAAATGATAAAGAAACTTGTCAAGATGTTTCCCTTCTATGCCAAGGTTGTAGTACCTGCAGGAACTTACAGAGGTGTAGATAAAGAGGTAGCCACGATTACCACTATGGCTCAGTGGGTTATTGACGCCGGAGTCCCCGAAGATGTAGTTTATAGACTGACAAAAGCCCTCTGGGAAAAGGGAAAATTTGTTTTGCGTAAAAAAGGTGGTAAGGCTGCCGCCGCTCCGAGTGGAGCGGAGATCATGGCAAAGGCTCATGCCAAGGGGAGGGATGTAACCCTGGATACAGCACTGGATGGAATGGCAATTCCGCTTCATCCCGGCGCTGCAAAGTTCTACAGAGAAAAGGGGCTAATTAAGTAGTCTCGATTTGAATTTCAGGATGGTGCAACAATAAAAAAAGGGTTGCAAATCACCATTACTTAAATTTTTTCAAGGAGTTAACTGGGCACCGTACCCATCGGTGCCCAGTTTTTATGAAGAAAAGAAAAACCTTCTATATATTCATTGTTGTTTTTTTGTTTTCCCTTGTTTTTATTCCGGTTCATATTCTTCAAGTTACGGCGCTCCGGGAAGAAAAAACGGTTTTTGTCCATGTCGTCCGGCCGGATGACAGATTTGCGATAAAGTACATACATTCAGTTGAGCACTGCCCTGTCTGGGATTTTTTTATGGTCGATGACAGATTTCGTATGGTCCTTTATGAAACAACATTTTCCTCATGTAATACAGGGCTTTCTCATGTACCCACCGGGGATGAAATATTTAGTCTGGAAAGGGGCTATTTCCGGATTTCCAAAATGCACAGGGTATTTTCAGAGCTTCTTTTGTGGGTAGACAAAAAGTACGATAATACCTTAAAAATTGGCGATTATTCTCTTAAGCTTTTCTCTCTTGCGGGGAATACCCTTTTGAAATTGGATGTAAAAAAGGTTTCTCTTCTTGAATTTGTTTATCTTAAGGTGAAGTGTCTCAACTAAGGACTTGCGTGCCATAACTATGAGAGACCTTTAAAATGCTGAAACAGGTCTCCCTATAGAAGTGACATTGATGGATGGTAATACTCAATGGGGTCAACGGATAAATTTATAGCTCCTGCAGAAATTAAAGAAGATATGGACGAGCTTTCCAAGTACGATCCTGAGTTCAGATTCCGCCAGCTTAGCGATTTTACGTTAAAGCTTGCCTTTGCCATGACCCTGATCCTCTCAATATTCCATATCTATACGGCAGGGTTTGGTGTCCTGCAGGAGTGGAGGCACAGGGCGTTTCACCTGGCTTTTGTCCTGCCGCTGGTCTTCTTGTTTTATTCTATAAGAAAGGAAGGAACCGAGGGAAAGAAATATATTGTTTATGATTTAATCTATTCATCTATAGGCAGTAGTCTTCTTGCAGTTATGTTCAGGGAAATTTTCAGTATGTCTGTAACCTCCGTTATTTTCCTGGTCATCACTTCTTTTCTCCTTATCCTCTATTTTAAGAGACGTGAGTTCCTGGAGGGGCGGCTCGCTCTTTGCCTCGATTTTCCAATTTTCACCCTGATGATAGGGGGGTTTGTATATGCAATATTTCTTGGATTTGCCCATTTTGATTTCGCCGGCTGTTTTCAAGACATTAATGCCCCACTTGTGTTCTGGAGTATTTTCCTTTTTGGTACTTTGCTTTGTATATTCCTACTCTTTATCTTCCAGTGGATAAGATCATTGTTAGCCATCATAAAAGGAAGAAAGTTCAGTTACAAACAGGACAATATCCCATATTTTGATGTCTTTTTTGCACTACTCTCTTCCGTTGTATCCGTTTATATTTTTTTAGAATTCAATAGCTTGGTCCTCAGGGCCGGACTCCCTGAAATGACTGATCTGGTTGTGGGATGTTTCGCTATTCTTTTAGTTCTTGAAGGAGCACGCAGGAGCATCGGCGCGCCGCTTCCCTTCATATCCTTTCTTGTTTTGATAAACTGTTATCTGGGACCTTATTTTCTTGATATCCCGGGGTTTAGTTTCTTCGCCCACAGGGGATATTCCATTCCGCGGATTATAGAGCACATGTATCTGGGGACAGAGGGGATATTCGGTATACCGCTTGGTGTTGTTGCTACGTTTGTATTTCATTTTGTCCTCTTCGGTATATTTATTTCCAAAACCGGACTCGGTCAGCTCTTTATAGACCTTGCCATGGCTATAGCAGGTGGCGCCGTCGGCGGTCCGGCCAAGGTTTCAGTTGTTTCCAGCGGTTTTTTAGGTTCCATAAGCGGGAGTTCCATAGCAAATACCGTGACCACAGGCGCCTTTACGATTCCACTCATGAAAAAGGTAGGGTATTCTTCTAAATTTGCAGGCGCTGTTGAGGCTACTTCATCAACGGGAGGTCAACTCATGCCGCCAATTATGGGGGCGGCAGCATTTATCATGGCAGAGTTTTTGGGGATACCATATATTAAGATCGCTGCCTGTGCCATTGTTCCAGCTTTTCTCCACTTTTTTGCAGTGGGTACTATGGTTCATTTTGAGGCTTTGAAGCAAGGTCTCGCCGGACTTCCACGAGATATGCTCCCGAGGGTCGGCGCCGTACTCAAAGAAAGAGGATTGCTGACTATGCCTCTTTTTGTAATCGTATATCTTTTAATAACCGGCAGCAGTCCTTTTCTGGCCGCATTCTGGGCAATCATTTATTCTGTTGCTATAGGTCAAATTCACAGAAGGACAACCCCTCTTCTGATTACCATCCTTTTATCGATACCTTCCGTCCTGTTAAGGGCTAATCCCCTTGATCATTTTTCCATATTCTCGATTCTCTGGGCTATAGTCTGTGTGGGTGGGTTTTTTTATACTTATAAGAAAACCGATAGATTGTCCTGGTTTATTGGCATCCTTGCAACGTTAATTTTAACTATACTGCTGATATATAGAATAGAGCCATCGCTCTGCGCTTTCTGGGGAAATATGGCAGTAATTGCCATAGGGGTCTTTTACAAGGAAAGCAAAATGAGGGTGCCCGATATATTAAATACCCTGGAATGGGGAACGAAAAATGCCCTCGCCATCGGTGCGGCCTGCGCCTGTGTAGGTTTCATAGTCGGTGCTACAACCCTCACGGGTCTGGGATTAAAGTTTGCGGCTGCTGTTATTGAACTGGCACATGGTGTAGCCTTCTTTGTCAGCCATATAGATTTTATGCATTTGCTGACCATTGATGCCCTTGCGCTGTTTTTTACACTTGTCTTTACTGCGGTGGCCTGTTTTATACTTGGCATGGGTCTTCCCACCACTGCCCAGTATATAATCGCTTCAATGATAGCTGCTCCTGCCCTCATGCAATGGGGTATACCTCCGTTGGTTTCTCATATGTTCGTTCTGTTTTATGCTGTGCTTGCCGACGTAACTCCGCCTGTCGCTCTTGCGGCATACGCCGCCTCCGGAATTTCAGGGGGAGATCCATTCCGTACCGGCTTTACGGCCTTCGGTCTGGCCTCGGCGGGCTTCTATGTTCCTTTTGCCTTTGTTTATTCTCCCATCATTCTCTGGCTGCCAAGGCTCCTTGATGCAAACGCAAGCTTTAGCTATCTCGAGTTTACTATGCTGCTTGTTGCAATAGTCATAGGAGTTATAGCGTTGGGGGCAACTATAATAGGATATTTCAAGGACAAATCGACTACACTGGAGCGAATAGCAACCGGCATTGCAACGCTCTGCCTTTTCTTGCGTAACCCATATTTAAATCTGGCAGGGTTTGGAATACTTGTGGCCGTTTATTTGATCCAGAGGAAAAGAAAAGGTAAAGTTAAAGAAGGAGAAAGTTTGCTTGCCGAGGAAACCGGTTAGTTGCCGGTCGGGTATAAAACCCGACCCTACAATTCTGTAGGGTGGTATTTTATATGCCACCACATCCGGTCATGTGTGATAGTGGTACAAAGTTGACTATATTGACAGGAGGTTTAATAAAATGAGCTCAAGAAAAATTAGGGTAATTCACTACGGATTGGGTCCCATAGGGGCTGAAACAGCCAGGTTAATATTAAAAAAATTAAACATGGAGATAGTGGGGGCAGTTGATATATCAAAAGATATGGTAGGTAAGGATTTAGGAGATATCCTGGATCTGAAACGGGAGTTAGGAGTAGTTGTGACTGACAATGCGAAGCAACTGTTATCCAGGGTTAAGGCGGATGTTGTTATGCACACGACAGGATCACGCATAAAAAACATATTTTCCCAATTGGTTGAAATCACGGGGGCCGGAATAAATATTGTCTCTTCCGCCGAAGAGTTGTTATTCCCATCATCTGAAAATTCTGAGATGGCAAAGGAACTGGATCAGAACGCCATCAAAAATGGCGTGACTGTTCTCGGTACCGGCGTGAATCCCGGATTTGTCATGGATTCCCTCCCCCTCTTTATAACAGCAGTTTGTCAGGACGTAAAAAGAGTTCATGTTGAAAGGGTCGTTGATGCCTCCACGCGCAGGTATCCGTTACAGAAGAAGATTGGAGCAGGGATGACTCCTGAAGTCTTCCGGGCAAAGATAGACGAAAAGGTACTGGGACACGCCGGACTTCTGGAGTCCCTTTATCTTATTGCCGACGGGCTACGTCTATCTTTTGATGAAGTTAGGGAAAATGTTGATCCTCTCATGGCTGACAGGCCGGTGAAAACAGATTATTTTGATTTGAAGACTGGTGACGTCGCAGGAATAAAACATATCGTGCAGGGTATTAAAGATGGCGAAGAATTAGTTACCCTCGATTTGCGAATGTATATAGGGGCAGAGGATCCGCACGACTCTATTTACATTACCGGAACTCCGGATATTAATCTGAGGATTGATGGCGGTATTGCGGGTGATCAGGCCACCGCTGCTATTTTAGTGAATTCCAGTCCTGCGGTGATTGATGCAAAACCGGGGCTCGCCACTGTGAAAGATCTTCCGGCGCCACATTTCTATAGATAAGGAATCACTGCTTAACAGGACAAGGGGTCAAGAGCAAACTTGACCCCTTTGTCTCTCATTTGTCAAAAAATAGTTTTTCAAAGAATTTTTGCTTTTCCCTGGGATAGTACAGTGTTCCCTCATGGTCGACTATGAGTTTTCCGTCAAGGTGATCAAGTTCATGCTGCACTATGCGGGCGAGGAAACCGGTGTACCGCTTGTTTATCTTCTTTCCGTGAATATCATAGGCCTTCACCTTTATTTCCGGAAACCTCTCCACTTCAATATTTATCTCAGGGCATGAGAGACATCCCTCTGTCGCCTTCTCCTTTTCTCCCCGGTTCTGAGTAATACGGGGGTTAATTAGAACATCATAGTCTTCTTCATTTCCGATCCGGGTCTTTTCATCAAGTTTCCTTGTTCTGAAGGCAATAATTCTTTTACTTATCCCGATCTGTGGAGCGGCAAGACCAAAAGCATCGTCTCTTTCGAGAAAGGCATTGACGAGAGTTTTTATATCTTTTTTACCTTCGTCATCAAATGGAATCGGAATTTCATCTGTCGGTCTTTTTAGAAGCCTTGCTTCTTCATCATTGATCTTTTCGTTTTCCCATAGTGTCCAGATTTTGGTGTTTGACATAAAATTTTCCCCATAAACGGATTATTGTTCGGCATTCACCTCTTACCACCACCACATTTTTATTTCAAGGGGCTATAGTTTATCATATGGATTCTTGATAATCTTAGCGATGTTTGTTAATGTTCCGCAGGCTTTAAAGAGAATATCAGTATAGAGGATGATGATTTTGATCAATGAATTAATAACCAACGGTGCCAGGCTGGAATTCGCCAGGGGCATGAACTTTAAAAAGGGAGAAAAACCATTCATCCCCCCGGACGATTCAAAACAGATTCGCCTTCTTTATGCTCACATTCCATTTTGCGAAAAGCTCTGCCCTTACTGTTCCTTTAACCGTGTCGTCTTTGAGGAAACGCTTTGCCGGGATTATTTTAATGCCCTCAGGAAGGAAGTGTTGCTTTACAAAGAGAATGGTTACGATTTTGGCGGACTCTACGTAGGGGGAGGTACACCTACCATTCTGATAGATGAGCTGGAAGAAACACTTTCTCTGATCAGGAATTGTTTTCAAATCCGGGAAATTTCTGTAGAGACCAACCCGAACCACCTGACGGAAACAAATATTGAGATTCTGAAACGGGCTGGTGTGAACCGTCTTTCTGTGGGCGTACAAAGCTTTGACGACGGCCTTCTGAAGGCCATGGGTCGGTACGACAAATATGGAAGCGGCGAGGCGATTGCCGATCGATTACAGTCTACATTGGGACACTTTGATACGCTCAATGCGGATATGATCTTCAATTTTTCTTCCCAGACCCCGGAGATACTGGACAGGGATCTGGACATACTTGCAGGGATGGGAATTGATCAGGTCACCTATTATCCGTTGATGGTTTCCGATTCTACCAGGAAGATTGTAGAGAAAACCCTTGGTCGCGTGGACTACCATCGGGAGGAGAGATTTTACCGTCAGATCGCGGAACGGCTGACGCCGCACTACCGCCTCTCATCGGCCTGGTGTTTCTCCGGAAAAGACTCTATGATTGACGAGTATATTGTGGACTATGATGAGTATGCGGGTCTGGGAAGCGGTTCTATCGGATATTTAAACGGCACATGCTATGCGAATACTTTTAACATCCGGGAATATATTAATCAGGTCAACCTGGGAGAAATCCCCCTTATGGCTTCCCGTCATTTTACAAAGAGGGAGCGGATACGCTACGATTTCATGATGAAACTATTCGGTATGAAGCTTGATGCTACAGATTTACGGGAAAAGTATGGTGCGGATTTCTATTGGTATCTCTGGTATGATGTTCTTGCGTTTGTCTTAATTGGTGGTCTGCGTTATAGAGGTGGCGCATTTTATCTGACAAACAAGGGTAGATATTACTGGGTTATTATGATGCGGGAGTTTTTCATTGCGGTGAACAACTTCCGGGATTTTTGCCTTGCTGAAACCTGAAAGCATAGGAGACTAAGGTATGTACAGGGAATCATTGAAGAAACTCCCCAAGATTGACGAGATCATGCTCGTTTTAGAAAAAAGGGGAATATTTGACAAAGCCCCAAGGGATGTAGTGTTATCCACTTGCCGTTCTGTTGTAGGAAAGATAAGGGAGTCGATATTGTCTGCAAAAGAGGATGATACGAAGATTCACGTTCCTTCGCTTGATGAAGTGGTGGATGCAGTGGTTGAAAAGATAGAAGGTCTTCGGAGATACAGTCTTCGCAGGGTGGTAAATGCTACAGGAATCATTTTGCACACTAACCTGGGAAGAGCGCCTCTCTGTAAAGAAGCCCTTGAGAGGATTTCAGCGGTAAGTCGTGGGTATTCAAATCTGGAGTTTGATCTGGAGAAGGGAAACCGCGGACTTCGATATGACCATGTACAGAGGATTCTCTGTGAACTTTCGGGAGCTGAAGATGCTCTGGTTGTCAATAACAATGCTGCTGCCGTATTGCTTGTTTTAAATACCCTTGCTTTCGGGAAAGAAGCGATCGTATCAAGAGGTGAGCTTATTGAGATTGGCGGGGAGTTCCGTATTCCCGAGGTTATGGAAAAGAGCGGGGCTATATTAAGAGAGACAGGCACTACCAACAGGACCCATCTTTCCGATTATAAAGATGCGGTAAATAATAACACCGGTCTCATTTTGAAGGTTCACACAAGTAATTTCAGGATCGTTGGTTTCACCGAGGAGATAGGGCTTCCCGCACTGGTAGAAATTGGGAAAAGTGCAGGCATCCCCGTGATGAACGATTTGGGGAGTGGCTGTTTTGTCGAACTGGACAGGTACGATCTTGAAAAAGAACCTACCGTCCAGGAAGTTTTGAAAACGGGGGTCGATGTGGTAACCTTCAGCGGTGATAAGCTTCTGGGTGGCCCGCAGGCAGGGATTATACTGGGAAGCAGGAATATACTGGAAAAAATAAAGAAAAATCCGCTAAACCGTGCCTTGAGGATAGATAAATTGACCCTTGCCGCCCTGGAAGCCACCATGAAACAATATTTGAACAGTGAAGGTGTTATTTCCGATATCAGGATCCTTCGTGCGATAACAGAACCACTGACCGATGTCGAGAAGAGGGCGAAGAAGCTCCTGACAATATTGCAGAAATTGGATATTGAGGGGTTGGTTCTTACACTAAAGAAGGGGTCTTCCATGACTGGCGGCGGCGCCCTTCCCACGCAGGAAATTCCTACGATGCTTTTGAGCATTAAATCATCCCGTATTTCAGCAAGCAGGTTGGATAATCGTCTAAGACATTCTGAGGTTCCTGTTATTGTCAGAATTGCTGAAGATGAGGTTCTTCTCGACTTGAGAACCATTGATGAAGAGGAATTTGTATTTATAGAGAAGGGGCTGCAGAACATTTTTGCTGAAGATGTTTGATTCGGGGGTTTAATCCCGCACGTTTGTCATTCCCAACTTGATTGGGAATCCAGATTCCCGTTTCCACGAGATCTTTGCAAAGCTATTGTTGTTTGTCATTTCGACCGAAGGGAGAAATCTTAACGGAATTGAATCATTAAGATTTCTCGTCGTTAACACTCCTCGAAATGACAAAATTCAAAGGACTCAAGGGGTTGGTGATGTCTAAAGAACAGGAAAAATTTGAGTTCAGGGTTGACGGCAGCGAAAGCGGGATGAGGGTCGATGTCTTTCTTTCGCGACAGGATGTTTCTCTGTCTCGCTCCCAGGTAAAGCGGGTGACGGATGAGAGTTTTGTATGGGTTAACGGATCTAATGTCAAAGCGAGCCACAAGCTGAAGGAAGGGGATACAGTCGTTTTTTCAAGGCAGGAAGCTAAAGCATATGATGTGCTTCCCGAAGATATCCCTCTCAATGTTTTATATGAAGATAAATCTGTTCTGGTGGTGAATAAACCTGCCGGGATGGTTGTACATCCGGCAACGGGTAATTATCAGGGTACTCTCGTCAATGCCCTTCTTTTTCACTGCAATGATCTTTCAGGTATAGGGGGAATCCTCCGGCCGGGGATAGTCCACCGTCTTGATAAAGACACTTCCGGTCTGATGGTGGTGGCAAAGTCGGACGAGGCCCATAGAGGATTGGCGGAACAATTCGAGAAACACCTCGTGAAAAAGGTATATAAAGCACTTGTTTATGGGGATGTGAAAGAGGAAGAAGACGTTGTTGATTCACCAGTGGGAAGGCATCCTGTGGACAGGAAGAAGATGTCTACAAAGAGCAGGAGGGGCAAGGAAGCGATTACACGATGGAAGGTGGTCGAACGTTACGGTGTTATTACCCTCCTCGATGTCGCAATTGAGACGGGAAGAACCCATCAAATCAGGGTGCACTTAAACGCTTCAGGTTATCCGGTGGTTGGCGATACCGTTTATGGCAGTTCAAAAAGGGTCAACTCCATAAACGACAATCTGTTACGGACAAGGGTGAAGGTCATAAAGAGGCAGGCCCTGCATTCAGGAAAGCTCGGATTTTCGCACCCGATCAACAATAAATATATGGAATTCTCATCTCCCCTGCCGGATGATATGGACGGCCTCTGTAAATATCTGATGGAATATGCTTTCCGGAAGTTCGGAGAATAGATTCCTTGCCCAAGTATAATATTTAAAAATGGCGTTATCCAGTTAGAAATATCAGATATAATTGACCGGGGGCGCATCCCGCAAGCCCCGTCCTGTGGGCGGAGAGCTTCAAATATTTGTTGTCAGGATATTTTCAATTTGGCACTGGAGAGAAACTATATACTAACTGGTTGTCGCCGAGAGTAGAAGCGACCGCCTCACAACCAGCGAATTCAGCAGACAATCCCGTCGGCAAACAGGTTTGCCTTCGGAGCGTTAGTTGCCTGAAAAGATATAAGGGGGGGTGAAATATGAGATTTAGATTAGCTATATGTATATTCATAATTTTAGCAACCACCGGATGTTCAACTATCGGCATAAAATCGAGTTCTGATCTGGATAATGCACGCAAGACCGTATTGCTTTACAATGAATTTATTGAAGGTGAATCACCGAATATTGCTCAACTTAACCTTTTCTTTTCTAAAATGCCAAAGGGAGGAGACATACACCATCATTATTCAGGAAGCGTTTACGCGGAAACTTATTTAGATTGGGTTGAGGTTGCTGGTTATTGGATAGATAAAAACGCACTTCAAATCAGCAAAGTTAAGACGAGCAGTAGTATTTCGGTTGAACAATTGCGTTCTAAAACAGGGCTTTACAGAAAACTGTTAACACTTTGGGGTGATAAAGATTATCAAAACCATTACCACCTGCAACCACCGCCAGATGCTAATTTTTTTAATACATTTGGTTATTTTGGCCCCATTTCCGGTTTTTCCTACAACAAAGGACTAATGATTTTAAAAGAGCGGGCCATAAAGGAAAATGTCAGCTATATAGAGACTATGTTCAAGTCGGTTGGTTATTCATATTCAGACCAGACATTTGATGAAAACATTAGAAAGGCTACCAGCACTGAAGCTATTTCATTTCTTCTGGATAAACTATCATCAAAAATAGATAAGGATAATGTATTTCAAGAAAAAATTGATGGTTTTGTTAGGTTAATTAAAAAAGCTCACGAAGATATAGACGATGATCAATTTATGATGCGTTATCAAACATATGCAACCAGAAATAATTCACCAAGCGTAGTATTTTCAGCTCTATATTCAGCATTTAAGGCTGCTGAGACATCCGAACTCATAGTAGGTGTTAATATTGTCGGTCCTGAAAATGGCGTGGTGGCAATCGCGGATTACAATTTGCATATGCAGATGTTCGCTTACTTAAAAAAGAAATTCCCAAGCGTTAACAGGGCATTACACGCAGGTGAACTTACTCTTGGCATGGTACGCCCGAAAAGCCTGAGGTTCCATATTTCTCAGGCTATAGATATCGCCGGCGCTCAGAGGATTGGCCATGGTGTGGATTTACCTTATGAAAAAGGAGCCATTGACCTGTTGCAGCGAATTAAAGAAAAATCAGTGGTAGAGATAAATTTTACCAGCAATGAATTCATATTAGGGGTTAAAGGCAGGGATCACCCTTATTTAATATATTCTGCATATGATGTCCCGATAGTTATATGCACGGACGATTCGGGAGTTTCCAGAAATAATTTAAGCAGTGAATACGTTTTGTTAGCCACAAGATATAAACCAGGCTATAAAACGGTGAAGAAGTATGTATACAATAGCATTAAATATTCCTTCCTTTCCGAAAGTGATAAAGATTTATTAACCAATTCTCTTGATGTTCGCTTTGAAAAATTTGAAGCTGAGATGGCTAAATATTCTGATCTAATACTGAAGTAACAAGTGCCAACAATATCTTCCAGCGGACCGCAAAAAACCGTGGCCGTTAAAGAGTACGAGGCGGCATTTTATATGCCACTGTTTGCGGTTGGGTGTAAAACCAGACCCTGCAATCTTTTACGCCTGAGTAGTTATTTATGTTCCAAATTTCCCAAAAAGGTACAATAAAATACCTGGAGTCGAAAGTACTCAAGGAATATGATTTTGTAACTCATGCCTTTTGCACCAGGCGGGGTGGAGTGAGTGAAGGAAAGTTTGCTAATCTCAACTTCAGCTTGCGGGAGGGAGACGGGAAGGAAATAGTCTCCCGAAACTGGGAGATACTGGCTGCCTCCTTTAATCTGTCCGTGGAACAGTTTTTTGTGGCGAACCAGGTTCACAGTGATGGGATACTTGTTATTGATAATGAGGGTTTGGATATAGCGAGTGATCGGTCTTGTGATTTTGATGCCATTATTTCAGATAAACCTGGTCTGGCCATAGGAATATTGACAGCGGATTGTGTTCCTATATTCCTGGTTGACAGGAAAAAGCGGGTAATTGGTGTTGTCCATGCTGGATGGAAGGGGACTTCCTTGAAAATTGCAGCAAAGACAATTGATACCTTCGTAAGGAGATTTTCCTCCAGCACGGCTGATATCATTGCCGTTATCGGCCCCGCTATTGGGCACTGTTGCTATCAGGTGAATGGAGTGGTTTTTGAGGCAATGAAAGAGGATGGGAACCGGAAATCTTTTTTTAGCAAATGTGATGAAAATGGAAAATGGATGTTAGACCTTCCGCTGGCCAACAAACTTCAGATTCAAAACGCCGGTGTTTCTCCGGAAAACATATCCCTGGCAGGTGTTTGCACATCCTGTCACGTGGATGACTTTTTTTCACACAGGCGGGAAATGGGAAGGACGGGACGCCAGTTAAGCTTCATTGTTTTAAAATAGATCGGCAAGATTATTGCGTCTGTATCAGATTTGTGTGTAATCTTTTAATGACCGTTTCAATGTGTCAAAAAACCTCTTGACATGTGAAAAAGTGTGGTATAATAATTCTTAGAAATTTTGGAAAGACATATAGAAAGTCCTTCCTTATTAAGTTATTCATAAGCTCTAAGTAGTTGCTTATTATTAAAATCCCCGTTTGACAAGTTCACAAGAAGTTTAAAATTCTCTCTTTCCCTTAATGGAAGAAGATTGCGATTAATAAAATCCTCATATTTAACCCGGATTTTGCAGTATCCACCTGTTGCGACTTGAAAATCCTTGCTGTACCGCTTATTTCGTTCTGAACTCATTTCAGAATCTCGTGAGATTCTGAAAGTTCTGCTGAACTTGATTCAGTATCACCCAAACTTCGCGGTTCGCAACGGTTTTCTTTGTCTCGCTGTTGGTTTTTTAAGTTGTACTACTAAGATATTACATAAAAGATTGTGGGAGAAAGGTACTGATGAATGTAGCAGAAATTAAGAAGCAACCGATAAGTGAACTTACTGATCTGGCAAAAGGTCTTAACGTAGTCGGTGTCAGCGGAATGAGGAGGCAGGATCTAATTTTTTCCATTCTACAGGCCCAGGCTCAAAAAAACGGACCAATTTTCGGAGAAGGCGTTCTGGAAACCTTGCCGGATGGTTTCGGTTTTCTCCGGGCAGTTGATTATAATTATCTCCCAAGTCCGGATGATATTTATATTTCTCCCTCACAGATAAGGAGGTTTAGCCTGAGAACCGGAGATACGGTGTCAGGAGAGGTCAGGCCTCCCAAAAACGGGGAAAAATATTTTGCTCTCCTCAAGGTAAATTCCGTCAACTTTGGTAACCCCGAGGCAACCAGAGACAAGATACTCTTTGACAATCTAACCCCGCTTTACCCAGAAGAGAAATTAAACCTGGAATGCGATTCCGAAAATTCCTCGACAAGGATAATGGATCTTTTTACACCTATAGGAAAAGGACAGAGGGGATTGATAGTATCGCCTCCCAGGGCGGGTAAGACAGTCTTGCTGCAAGATATAGCCAGAAGCATAACGACCAATCACAAAGAAGTGGTCTTGATGGTGCTCCTGATTGACGAACGTCCGGAGGAGGTTACGGATATGGAGAGGAGCGTGGACGGGGAGGTTATATCTTCGACATTTGACGAACCGGCTACGCGGCATGTTCAGGTTGCGGAGATGGTTATTGAAAAAGCGAAGCGCCTGGTTGAACACGAAAGAGATGTTGTAATTCTTCTCGATAGTATCACCAGACTTGCCAGGGCCTACAACACGGTGGTTCCCCCCAGCGGAAAAGTCCTCTCCGGCGGTGTCGATTCCAATGCCCTGCACAAACCGAAGAGATTCTTTGGCGCCGCCAGGAATATAGAAAAGGGTGGCAGCCTGACCATAATTTCAACGGCTCTCATTGACACGGGAAGCAGAATGGATGAAGTTATTTTTGAGGAGTTTAAGGGTACCGGAAATATGGAGCTTCACCTGGATCGCAAGATTTCCGACAGAAGAGTTTTCCCTGCATTTGATCTAATCTGTTCCGGTACAAGGAAAGAGGAAATGTTGATACCGAAGGATAAGCTCAACAGGATATGGATACTGCGAAGATTCCTCCAGGAGATGAATCCCGTAGAGGCTATGGAGTTTATTATTGACAAAATTAGAAAAACCGAAGATAATCAAAAGTTTCTTGATGCAATGAACCAGTAAAATTAGATTAACGAGGAGGCTGAGAGGATATAATTATGAAGAAAGATATTCATCCGGAATATGCAGAAACTACAGTAACCTGTGTGTGTGGAAATGTTATTAAAACTAAGTCTACGAAAAAAGATATTAAGGTGGAAATATGTTCCAAGTGTCACCCCTTCATGACCGGCAAACAGAAGATCATTGATACAGCAGGCAGGGTAGAAAGATTTAACAAGAGGTACAGCCGCACAGTTGAAAAAACTGCCTGACGAGGAAAGATTTGATCCCATCCACCTGAGTCCTTACTTATTATGATTGAAAAACTTAAAGATATTGAAAAAAGGTACGAAAACCTGGAAGAGAAGTTGAGCGATCCTGTTGTCTTTGGCAATCCTGGAGAATATCAGAAATATGCCAAGGAACATTCTGACCTCCGCGATCTTGTGGAAGCATTCAGGAAGTATGAGAAAACCAGCTCTCAATTAAAAGAAAATGAAGAGCTTCTCCTGGAAAAGGATGAAGAGTTAAAAGAGATCATAGAAGAAGAAACTCCTCAACTTAAAGAAAACCTTTACGCCCTGGAAAATAAGCTGAAGACTCTCCTGCTTCCCAGAGATCCCAACGATGACAGAAATGTGTTCCTGGAAATACGGGCAGGAACAGGGGGAGATGAGGCAGGACTTTTTGCTGGAGACCTTTTTCGGATGTATGCAAGGTATGCAGAAATGTGCAGTTGGAAGGTAGATGTCATGAACAGCAGCCCTGCAAGTGGTATTGGGGGTTTTAAAGAGATAGTAATGCTTATCGAGGGGAAAGGGGCTTACAGCAGGCTAAAGTACGAAAGCGGTGTGCACAGGGTACAGAGAGTGCCTGCTACAGAAACTCAGGGACGAATACACACCTCTGCCGTAACGGTAGCAGTTCTTCCTGAAGCAGAAGAAGTAGATGTCAAAATCGACCCCAATGATCTGAGAATAGATGTATATCACTCCAGTGGACACGGTGGACAGAGCGTCAATACCACAGACTCCGCTGTTAGAATTACCCATATCCCTACCAGTTTGGTGGTAACATGCCAGGATGAAAAGTCCCAGCATAAAAACAGGATAAAGGCTATGAAGGTACTCAGAGCAAGGCTTCTGGATAGAATGATTGAAGAACAAAATGCGGAAATCTCTGAAGCAAGGAAAAGTCAGGTAGGAAGCGGAGACAGAAGTGAACGGATAAGGACCTACAATTTTCCTCAGGGAAGAGTCACCGATCACAGGATAGACCTTACGCTCTATAATCTTGAAGATATTCTTAACGGAAACATACGGAACATAATAGATACCCTGACAACCCATTATCAAACCGAAGTACTGAAAAAATCTGCTGCTTGAATGATCATAGGAGGCTGTCCTCCTAGCCAGCAAGTTATCGATTTGCCCGCCATTTGCCGTTCCAAAAAACAATTCGTCTCTGGAATTAAAATGTCATCATCAAATGTTCTCAAGGTTTTAAATCAAACAATGCTCAACTTTGAAAAGAGGGGATTTAGTTCATCCAGACTCGATGCAGAGGTTCTCCTGTCTACTTATTTAAAAACAGACCGTTCCGGGTTGTACACGAATTTTGAAAGGTTGATTACCGATGAGGAATTAAACGAATTTTCGAGTTGGGTTGAGAGAAGGCAAAAGGGGGAACCCGTTGCCTATATTACCGGCAGGAAGGAGTTTTGGTCCCTCACTTTCGAGGTGAATCCCAAGGTGCTTGTGCCAAGGCCGGAGACAGAGCTTCTTGTGGAAGAAATCCTCAAGATCTGTTCAGATGTGAGTGGTCAGGATATAAACATTCTGGAGGTCGGAACGGGAAGCGGGGCGATAAGCGTGGCTATCGCATCTGATTTTGAAAAAGTACACATTGTTGCCACTGATACTTCTATAGAAGCCATCAAAGTGGCCAGAAGAAATGCCGAAAACAACGGTGTCGCCGGTAAAATTTCCTTCCTTCACGGAAATTTATTTGAACCTGTTTCAGGAAAATTTGATATAATAGTTTCAAATCCCCCTTACATGTCTGAAGAAGAATTTAATCAGCTCCCCGTTGAGGTCAGAAATTTTGAACCGAAGGGGGCACTACTTGCAGGTATAGAGGGAACAGAATTTCATCATGACCTTATAAGGAAAGGAGGTCATTACTTGAAATTTGGTGGCTGGCTCCTTATGGAGATAGGAGCGGGAAAAAAGGGTACGGTTGAAGATATGCTAAGAGAAAATAAAGTTTATGATAGTATAGGTTTCAGGATAGATTATGGCGGGATAGAACGGGTCGCAATGGCAAGGAGAAAGTAAAAAGACAGAAGCCAGGAGGCAGAATTCAGAAGACAGAAGAAAACGGGAATATTTTTATAATTTTTCTATTCTGACTCCTAACTCCTGACTTCTGGTTTACGGCTGTAAACCATGGAGGTCATTTGGATAAAATTATAATATACGGTGGTAAAAGGCTTGAGGGGGAGGTTTGTGTGAGCGGTTCCAAGAATGCAGCTTTACCGATACTTGCGTCTTCCCTCTTGACTTCCGGGTGGAACACATTTCACAATGTCCCTGACTTAGTCGATATAAAAACAATCAAGAAGCTTTTGAGAAGTCTCGGAGCGGAAATCGAGGGAAGTGAAACCCTGAGGATCAATGCTGATAAAATCCACAATTGTGAGGCCTCCTATGATCTGGTGAAGACAATGAGAGCGTCGATTCTGATTCTCGGCCCCCTCGTGGCCAGGATGGGAATGGCAAGAGTTTCCCTGCCAGGAGGGTGTGCAATAGGTGCCAGGCCGGTAAACATCCACATAAAAGCTCTTAAAGAACTCGGGGCCAAGATAGACCTAAAAGATGGTTATATTGAAGCAAAAGCATCAAGGCTTAAAGGAGCTACTATTTATTTTGACATATCTACGGTTACCGGTACAGAAAATATCATGATGGCCGCTTGCCTGGCAAAGGGAACTACCCTTCTTGAAAATGCTGCGAGAGAACCTGAGATCGTAAATCTGGCTGAAGTACTTTGCGGTATGGGAGCGAAAATCAGCGGGGCTGGCACAGATTTAATCAGGATAGACGGGGTTGATAGCCTGCATCCCGTCGAGGCAACCGTTATACCCGACAGGATAGAGGCGGGCACATTTATGATAGCATCAGGGATAACCGGAGGGGACATAAAAATTCTGGGGTGTAAACACCGTCATCTCGATGCACTCATAACCAAGTTAAGTAATGCTGGAATGGATATTTCGATTATTGATGGTGGTATCAGAGCTGTGGGAGGAGAGAAAATAAAGAGCGCTAATATAAAGACCCTTGCCTATCCCGGATTTCCTACCGATCTTCAGGCACAGATGATGGCCTTCATGGCAGTCGGAGATGGACTCAGTGTCATCACGGAAACTGTTTTTGAGAACAGATTCATGCATGTAAATGAGTTGATGCGGATGGGAGCTGATATATTGATCGAGGGAAATAGCGCTATCGTAAGAGGTGTTCCAGGACTTCGGGGCGCTCCGGTAATGGCCACCGATCTTCGTGCATCCGCCTCCCTCATACTTGCAGGTTTGGTGGCAGAAGGAAAGACTGAACTTTCACGAATCTATCATATAGACAGAGGATATCAGAAAATCGAAGAAAAACTCGCATCCCTTGGAGCCAATATAAAAAGGGTAAAGGAATAAGATGAAGGTAATTCATACTGAAGATGTTATTTTCGAGAAAGAATTTAATCGGATTAAGGACAGGGGAAAAGTTATTGATGAAACATTGAAGGATGTTGTCAGGAAGATAGTAGATAACGTAGCCAAAAGGGGGGATGCGGCCCTTTTTGAATACACTGAGAGATTTGAACAGATTTCCTTGAACGCCGACACGATTGAAGTAAAGCCCGGCGAGATAGAGGATGCCATTGAATGTCTGGATGCGAGTGATCTGGAGATTCTGGAGTTTGCTGCCCGGCGGATAGAAAAATTTCACCGGAAACAGTTAACAAACTCCTGGTGGGATTACGAGGAAGAGGGGATTAAACTCGGTCAGCTGGTAACACCGCTCAACAGAGTAGGCATA
The DNA here is from genome assembly GCA_034658835.1 of Thermodesulfobacteriota bacterium. Classification (GTDB taxonomy): domain Bacteria; phylum Desulfobacterota; class Syntrophia; order Syntrophales; family JADFWA01; genus JAUSPI01. Next base: position 106 of record JAYEGA010000079.1, on the reverse strand, counting down.
TATGCCCCTGGAGGGCTCGCCCCCTACCCCTCTACTGTCCTCATGGCCACGATTCCGGCAAAGATTGCTGGTGTCAGAGAAATATTTCTGGTTACTCCATCAAAGG
>JAYEGA010000078.1:0-39037 GCA_034658835.1 Thermodesulfobacteriota bacterium | reverse complement strand
ATCTGGCGGCGTTTCGCGCTATCACCAGGAAATATCCACACAAAGACGTGAGAGATGTCCTTCATGATCTTGTTGCAAGCACTCCGGGCGATGAAGGCAAGTGGTTTGCCGCGGCCAAGTCTGCTGGGCTCTATGATGAGGCAATCGAATTGGCCAACCGAACGCCCTGTGATCCCAAAACACTCACCCGGGCTGCGCGGGACATGGAGACGACAGAACCACGATTTGCCGTCGAGGCAGGCGTGGCAGCGCTTCGGTGGCTGGTTGAAGGACATGGCTACGACATCACCGGCATGGATGTTCGAGAGGCTTACAGCTACGCCATGAAAGCCGCTGAAAATGCGGGGTGCGTGCCTGAAACCCTTGAGCGCATCCGCAAAATGGTCGCGGGCGAGGTCTATGGTGAACGGTTTGTCACCAGAATTCTTGGTAGAGAGCTTGGCTTGAGTCAACGGGACGGGCAGTTATGATAGGAGGGACTCGATAGATTGAATCCTCCGAGTTCTATAAAGTAAGTAAACTAAAATTGGCAGTAACTACGATTGATTTTTTGAAGGTGGTTACAAAATGTCGAGAGATATCGGAACTTCCATAAAATATTACGGTAAATTTTCACGAGATGTTCTCTTTGAAGCAGGTCGGTCTTTTTTTAGTGACGATTGTCCTAATTTAGCGGCTGCCATAGCTTTTTACTCCATTCTATCAGTCATTCCAATCATCTTTTTTATTCTCTTCTTTAGTGGACTTCTTCTCGGTTCTTCTGAAAGTGCATATACTGCCGTCGTAGAATTTATAAAACAGATTCATCCTTACATAGAAGACAAGTTGCTTCTTGAAATAAAAAACCTGTCAGAAACCAGCGGATTATTGGGATGGATCGGATTTGCATTTTTGCTCTGGATCTCCACAATGATATTCTCTTCCCTGGATGTTGCCTTTACTACCATCTTCCGTGCAAAAAAAAAGGGACGCTTTTTTTTTAAATCAATGTTTGTGGGTGTGGCTGTTATACCTATAGGAGTTATTGCCATTCTTTTTTCTATTGCGATAAATATTACAGCAGCGATGATAGAGAATACCGGAATGGTTCTGTTCGGGATTAATATCGGTAGTTTTATAGTAGACAATGCCCTCATCCGGTATATCGTTCCCATTTCTGTTGTTATTGTTTTTTTCACATTGATATTCAAGGTTATTCCCAACAAGAAGATTTATTTTTCACATGCACTTATGGGCGGAATTATCTGTCTGGTTTTCCTTGAAATGGCGAAGTATTTATTCTGCTTCTATCTCTCTTGCGGAGGCAACCCGGCAGGCTTTGTATACGGACCTCTTAAAGCGCTTATATATATCGTTATCTGGGTATTCTACCTCGCTTCCATAATACTACTTACCGCGGAGATCATGTCTGTTTTTGAACGGAAGACAAAAAATACATAAAATTAAAATAATAATATGCCATGACTGATACTACTGCGAACAATTACGAATTAATGTCATCAAAACTGATATTAGCATCTGCTTCTCCTCGTCGAAGAGAGCTGCTGAAACTTGTTGGATTGAATTTCGAAATCATACCGAGCGATGCAGATGAGGCATTTCTGAAAGGTGAAACTCCGGAAGAGCATGTCTTGAGACTCTCGGAAGAGAAGGCATCAACTATTTCCAGCCATAATCCAGATGCCTGGGTGCTGGGGGCGGACACTATCGTTATTATCAACAGAGAGGTGCTCGGCAAACCTGTGGCGGTTGATGAGGCAAGGGAAATGCTGCAAAAGCTCAGCGCTAAAAAGCACAAGGTTATCACCGGCTTTTGCCTAATAAGAAAAAATACGGACATCATGATCAGAGATACCGTCGAATCCACGGTTGTTTTTAAGGAAATTCCTGAAGATGAGATTGCGTGGTATGTGAGAACAAAAGAACCATACGACAAGGCGGGAGGATATGCCGTACAGGGTATGGGAGCTTTTTTTATAAAGGAGATTCATGGTTCATACACAAACGTTGTCGGTCTTCCCATCTGCGAGGTCATGGAAACGCTGAAAGAGATCGGTGCAATAAGGTTTTCTAAAGGGGGAATTTATGTCCACGGTAAGGGATAATATAAAAAAGGTTAGGGATGATATTGCAGAGGCTGCCTTGAGGTCCGGACGAAAGGCATCCGATATAAGGCTTATGGCAGTGACCAAGACCGTAGACGATGAGAGGATCATGGCGGCAATTGAGGCCGGGGTTGATATAATAGGTGAGAATTATGTTCAGGAGGCAAGGAGAAAAATCGAGAAGATGGGAAAGAACGTGGAGTGGCACATGATAGGACACCTTCAGTCCAAAAAGTCCAAATATGCTGTCAGACTTTTCGACATGATCCACTCCGTTGACAGAATAAAGCTGGCCGGAGAGCTGGACAAAAGATCCAACATGGCGGAATGTTTAACTAAAATACTTATAGAGGTAAACATAAGTGGGGAAGAAACCAAAAGTGGAGTCAGAAAAGAGGATGCCATCACTCTTGTAAAGGATATTTCCACCCTTGAGAATCTCTCTGTTCAGGGGCTTATGACCATGCCTCCCTGGTTTGATGATCCAGAAGATGCCAGACCTTACTTTGTGACTTTGAGGGAACTCCGGGACAGGATCGTCGAGGAGAACATACCAAACGTTGAGATGAACGAGCTTTCCATGGGTATGTCAGGCGATTATCGGGTAGCGGTGGAAGAGGGAGCCACCATAGTAAGGATAGGAACGAGCATATTCGGGGAAAGGAGCTAAACTATGTCCAATCCAAAAAACGATCGGATTTTGGTTACGTAAGATCTCGTCGTTGCTAAAGATGGAGACTTTCTAATAGAATCAATAAATGCTTCAGTCCTGGCACGCCGATCAGCCATGATTTGAGCCAGTTTGTCGCTTAGTTCCGGTTTTGCCTTCAATACCGGTTCCAGCGCTTCTTTAGGTACATTAATTACTTCAACAGAAGTCAGGGCTTTTACAATTGCAGTCCGTGGTTCCCCTGTAAGAAGTGACATTTCTCCGAAGCATTCACTTGTGCCCAACCGGGCTATTTCCATGTGCTGTCCCATGCCATCGTTCTCTAAAATCGAAACTACACCGGACGAAATGATGAAAAGAGAATTGTCCGTGTCATCTTTCTGTATAACCATTTCCCCGGGATGAAATGTTTTGATTTCGCTGGAACCGGCAATTGTTTCTATGTCATCTTCCGATAGAGGTTTAAAGATGTTAATTTCATGAAGATGTTCCAGGACACTTAGCCTTCGAACTTCTTCAGTCGGAGCTTCCCGTGTATCAATTTCATATTTTACAGCAGCAGGTGAAATACCGGCCTTGGTCAGATAGGACACAATGTTTGAGAACAGGGCACTTTTTCCAGCCCAGTGTGTATTAAAATCCTGAAAGTAGACATAAATCATGTATTTAAAAGGTTGGGTCGTAGCATCGCTTAGCCGAACAACGGGCGACGGGTATCTGAGAACGCTTTTACAGGTGAGAGCAGCTTCCAGAAGAAACTGCAGCACTATACCAGACGGAATGTCGGCATCGACGGAAATATATGTCCAGTATGCATACGGTTTTTCCGGCTGATCATAATTGTGAATAATACTGCTTGCCGCAATATTATTCGGTACTACATAAATGCTGTTATTCCACGAAAGCAAGCGCGTTGATCGCCAGGTAATATCGACAACCTTTCCTATTGTGCCGTCCTTGAGTTCTATCCAATCACCTACACTGAACGGATTTTCAATGGTAATAGCCAGGCCTGAAAAAAGGTCGGATAATACACTTTGCAGGGCAAGACCCAGGACTGCTGCGATAATACCCGTAGAAACAAGGAGACCTGTCACTTCGCGACCAAAAACAGACGTCCATATTCCGTAGAAAGCAACAAAATAGATTGCAGCAGCAACAAGGCTACGGATTAGAAGTGGACTCTCAGCCCCCGTTTTTTCTTTGAAGGTTGTTCCCCACAGAAAGAGCTTAAGTCCCCGTGTTAACAACCACGCACCGACAAGCCAGAGGATACTTGCACTGACCAGTTCTATGTTTCTGATAAAAGTTATTGTTTCAGGGCCAACAATTTTTTTGAGGATAGATTCGATGCAGAGAATAAATGAAGGTATGAAGACTATATCGATCGCCCATATCACTTTTTGGTGATTCTTAAACGGTGCGATACGTGCCACGAATCTGGACGCGAAGATTACAAATATGAGTAGACCGGCAGCGGCAACAAAAAGCCACAGCCAGGGATCTTTCAGCTCAGAAATGAACTTTTTTGAAAACTCTAACAAATTGTTAAGCATTTATATGAAGATCTCACAGTTTTTGTTGGGTTTCGCAAGCTCCCTCCAGAGGCGGATCTTCGACAACCCAACCTACATCTATTGCTCCTCTTCCAAATGTAAAAAAGGGTGGGCGGCATCGCTAAGCAGGTCAGAGCGCTGCGGAAAACCACATTACTGCATTAATGCAAGACCTGACGCTTCGGAACATGGACCTGGAACCGATATTTGGTCTTGAGCGTATACCGTCCACCCATTTTAAATCTATACCAGAAAAATCAAACTGTCAAGCCCACAACGGGCACGCACTAATCACTTTCCCTTGTGACAATTCCGGAAATTTCCAATTACTTCAATCTATCTTTCCAGTATTCAGGATCCCTATGCAGGTGCATAACGGCAAGGACGAAGAGAACACCCTCATTTATTACATAGATAATGCCATATGGGAAACGACGAGTCTGACAGCGCCGGATATCATCTTCGACTATGGGCTAGGCTTTCGGAAAACTGAGGATATTCTCGAGAGTGAAATGTACTTCAACAGCAAAATCATAACCGAGACCTGGCTCGCAATCTTCATAATAGTCTATAGCGGCGACGAACTCGACCTCGGCTTCAGGGTGAAAAACGTATTTCATTTAACAAACCGTTCATGAACTCTATCAAATACTTCGTTTCCTGGAACAGGTTTGACTTTTCCCGAACGAAGTTCTCCAAACCGCCGTTTAGCTATCTCGATCCATTTTTTATCAATCGCAGGGTCTGGCATGTTAAGGCTTTTCAATAAGGAATCTGCGATAAGCGCCCGCTCTTCGACCGGAAGAGAAAGGGCTTCATCGATAAGTTTTTTAGTGGCAGGCATGATGTACCTCCATATTCTAAAAGTGATTATTCGTTGTCACAACAATAGTATAGTAAAAAAAGTGTTCAATCGCAATACAATATTCGGGACAACGCGAATGAAGCGCAGAATGTATAGTTGTGACAAAAATGTAAATAAGAAGTGTAACCACTTACATGTAACTTAGAATTGCATGATTATTCTTTTATTGGGTTTCGCAAGCTCCCTCCAGAGGCGGATCTTCGACAACCCCAACCTACAATAATATATTGACGACCATCGGTCACTTCCCCTTATAAATAAACCTTTCAAACAATCTGTGAAATGGTGTCCAGTCCGAATCATCATCGGAACCCTCCATAAATTCCTGAAAGGCGTTCATTTTGGCATCGAGGTCATCGATATAGTGCACGATCAGCGCCTCCAGAGTTTTGGGACGCTTTGGAGACCCGTATTCAAGTACTCCATGATGACTCAGCAGGATGTGTCTCAGTTCTATGGCAAGTTGTTCCGGAAAATCTTCGATGTTGGTTATCCTGGCATCCAGCATTTCTATGCCGATTACGATATGCCCTATGAGCCTTCCCTCACTGGTATAGTCGATCATCCTGTCGAAGGACAGTTCATGGATTTTGCCAATATCATGAAGAATACCGCCGGCAATGAGAAGATCTCTGTTTGCCTCTTTATAGTGGTCTGCGACCATGTCGATTAAGCGTGTCACTGAAAGAGTGTGTTCCAGAAGACCACCGATATAACAGTGATGGAGTCCCTTGGCTGCCGGGGCCTTTTTAAATCGATTTGCTATATCTTCATCTTTGAAAAATTCATACAACAGTTCTTTCAAGCACGGAGTATTAACCTTTTCGATAAACTCCATCAGGTCTTCAAACATCTTGTCAGGATCAAATCCGGAGGCGGGTAAAAAGTCAGACGGATCTATCTCGGAACCATCAATCTTTCTCACATGTGAGATAGAAAGCTGAATTGTATTTCTATAACTTGCCGCCCTGGAGCGGATATGGATAAAGTCCCCTTTGTTGAAGAGTTTACCCAATTCGACAGCGTTATCCCAAACCCTCCCGTCTATCTCTCCCGTCCTGTCTTTGAGACGGAGATTAAGATAGGGAGAACCTTTCTGGGAAACAGCCATATTCTTCTCAGCAACGAGGAAAACATCGCTAATTTTGTCTCCTACATGTATATCTTTTATGTAGATGTTCTTCATCTGGAGATAAGCTCCTCCTATGTTTTTATTCAACTACCCTTTCCTCATGCGAGTATACCCTGAATTTCCCATCCCTCACATATCCTATGATCGTGATTCCCGCATCCTTTGCTAAAGTAATCGCCCTGCTGGTAGGGGCCGAACGGGACATTATTATGGGTATCCCCATTTTCCATACTTTGGTCGCAATCTCCGAAGAAACACGGCCTGTCGTTACTATGATCTTGTCGGAACAATCAACCTCTTCAAGAAGCGAATATCCTCCGAGCATATCGACGGTGTTGTGCCTCCCTATGTCTTCTCTTGAAACTATAACCCCGTTTATATCAGCCAGTGCGGAACAGTGGGTTCCACGTGTTGCGCTATGGAGTTTTGATGAATTAAGAAGATTATCCATTAATTTCAAGACATGATCCGGTGAAATAGCAATATCTGATTCCAATGCCCTCTCGGGAAACTCATCCATTCTATTTCCCCGTGAACCGCTGGAGGCAATGGTCTTTATTGAAATAGAAGGTTCATCTCCTTTTTTTGTGAAGATATCTACCCTACCCTCTTCATCGAAAACGACCGCCTTTTTTATATCCTCCAGAGTTTCAATGACTCCTTCCGACCTGAGAAATCCCACTGTTAGTTCTTTCAAGTGAATTCCCGTACAGGCTATAATCACAACCCTTTGATCATTGAGAATTATTTCAACTGGAATCTCTCTTATGATATCGGCGGCTACGTTGGAGAGTTTTCCCCCGTCATAAACTCGAATATCAAACTGCTCGATCGTCATTTTTCCTTCCGTTCCCTCAGCACCCGGTGATCACCCACCCTTATGGTGAGCTTCGTTGCATCGAAATATTCCATAAGCGGTATTGTGAATTTTCGAGACAGGCCTGTCATATCTCTGAAACTCGTAGGCGTAGACTCTCCCTCCTTCAAAAGAAATGCCCTATAATCTTCCCTGAGACTGCCAAGCACATCTTTATGAAAATACATATCCTCACTCACTTTTACAAGTATCCCCTCGTTTAACATGACCTTCAAAACACTTTCTGCCTGAACTTTCCTATCTGCAAAACTTTCTAATAAAACCTTTATGGATGGTGGTGTAAGTTTTGATTCCAGATAGATTTCTTCTATCTCTTCCCGGAGCTTCTCCAAGTCACCTTTCAGGTTAACAGTGTGCCCTGCAATACGAACATTCTCTTTATCTATGACTATCTTTCCGGCTTTTTCCATGTCTTTAATCGCCATATTAAAAAGCATTGAATCAATAAACTGTCCCAGTGTGGTCCTGAGTTCTTCCTTTAAAAACCCTTCTTTCAAAGGAAATTTCTTGTGGTATTTTCCTGTTTCTGAAAGAACCTTTTCCTGAAGCGTTTTGTAAACGGGAAAGGAAACAACCCTCAGCTCACCCCTGTTTAGCCGGATTGCCTCCCTCCTTGAAAACATTCCTTCAAGAATTTTGCTCAGGTTATTTAATCTGATGCCGGTCCTCAATGTAAGCTCCTGAAACGAGATCCCGGTAAGACCGGCACGATCCAGGATTACAGTTATCCTCTCCAGATCGGTACCGCCACATAATATGTCAAAGTCATTCAGTACAATGTCAGAATGTCTTTTATGTTTTACGGGAAGAGGATCAAGGATTTCACCACCTCCGATCGTCCTGACAGGAGAATAGCTTCTCATAACAAACTTGTCTCCTGTCATTGCAACCGTTGGAGCTGCGAGAATGACCTGGGCATAACCCTCCTCCCCCGGTTCCATTTCATCCTTTCCAACAAGAATGATTCTCGAGATTATTTCACTGGTTCCCGAGTGAAACCTGACAAGTGTTCTGTTCTTCAATTTTTTGTCAGCAGAGGATAGATATCTGAAAAGGATATCAAATCGATTTGACGGCACATAGGTACCTGAATGAGCAAGGACATCTCCCCTCTGTATCTGCGATTTTTCGACACCCTGCAGATTTATTGCAGTCCTCTGTCCGGCCTCGGCTACCGTTACACTCTCATTATGAACCTGAATTCCCCTGATCTTTGCTGTAACCCGCCCGGGTAATATCTCAACCGCTTCTCCCACATTCACATTTCCAGACACCAGGGTCCCCGTCACCACCGTTCCGAATCCCCTCATGGTAAACACCCTGTCAACCGGAAGTCTGAAAAGACCTGTATCAGGGTGTACGGGAATCCCGGAGGCCATTTCGTCCAGTGTGGAAAGAAATTCCGGAAGACCTTCACCCGTAACAGCTGAAAGGGGCACAACAGGTGATGCTTCCATGAATGTCCCCTTCAAGAATCCTCGAACGTCATCTTCAACAAGATCAAGCCAGTCACTGTCAACCAGGTCAATCTTAGTAAGAGCAACAATGCCCTTTTTGATACCCAGAAGTGCGCATATATCGAGATGTTCTTCCGTCTGGGGCATTACACCTTCATCTGCTGCTATTACAAGAGCCACTAAATCTATTCCACCGGCTCCAGCAACCATATTTTTCACAAACTTTTCATGACCTGGAACGTCTACTATTCCTATCCTCCGACCACTTTCCAGTGTAAGTGCAGCAAAGCCAAGCTCGATAGTAATTCCCCTCTCCTTTTCCTCCTTCAGTCTGTCTGTATCCACACCGGTGATGGCCTTGATAAGCGCGGTCTTTCCATGATCGATGTGTCCGGCTGTGCCCAAAACTATATGTTTCATGGGCTGAAGATAACAAAATCTCCAAGCATACACAACAGGAAAAACCCGCTGAGATAAAGATATTGCTAATACTCTGCCGCCATGATAAAGATATGTGATTATGAGAATACTCGGTCTTGACCATGGCAGTAAAAGGATAGGTGTGGCAATATGCGATGAACTGGGAATAACTGCTCAGGGTCTCGCCACCATTGAAAGAAAAACCCTCAAAAGAGACATTGAGGAAATATCAAAATTTGTTAGAGAGTATAATGTTGAAAAAATTGTTATTGGATTTCCAAAAATGTTAGACGGAACAGAGGGAATTCAGTGCGAAAAGGTCTCTAATTTCGCCAAATTTCTTGAGTCAAAATTTTCGCTCCCTGTGATCAAGTGGGATGAAAGCCTGTCGACGAAAGATGCAGAAGAGATACTGATCGAGGCAAACATGAGCAGGAAAAAGAGAAAAAAAATTGTGGATAAACTTGCTGCCTCCCTTATCCTGCAGGGATACCTGGATCATATTAAGGTTAAAGGTGCAAGGTGCAAGGAACACCCCTCAAGGAAACATAGTCCTTACCCTATTTTCCTTTAACCTTTGACCTTTAACCTTTAACCTATTTTCTAACACTATGAAATTCATAAACGAAATCAAACTTTTTATAGCTGTCACCTGTATAATAATCCCTTTTGTTCTCTATGCAGTCTTTTCAAATTATGCAGAAACCCCCACAGACAACCTGAATAGATCCGTTACGATAGAAATCCCCAAAGGGGCCAGCTTTTCTAATGTTACCGCCATTCTTGAGAAGGAAAATTTAATAAAACACAAAAAATCATTTTATCTTCTGGCAAGGTTAAAAGACGCTCCGACACATATCAGAGCGGGAGAATACGATCTGAACAGTTCTATGTCTCCGGCAGATATCATCAATAAATTAATAAAGGGCAAAATTAAGGGACATTATGTGCTCATTCCTGAAGGCTTTAATATATCCCAGATAGCCGCCCGTCTGACTTCCATGGAGCTCGTCAATGAGGAAAAGTTTATTGAAATCGCCTCCGACCCCGAGTTCGTGTCATCCCTCGGAATACAGGGCAGTAGTGTTGAAGGATATCTGTTTCCGGATACTTATATACTTAGCCGGTCGATGGACACTAAAGAAATTATTAAATTTATGGTTACCCGATTCAGACAGAAGGTTACACCGGATATGATACAAAGAGCAAAGGAACTTGGATTTACCACCAAAGAATTTGTTACCCTTGCCTCCATCATAGAAAAAGAAGGGGGGCCAAAGGAAGAGAGAGCTTTGATATCCGCCGTCTTCCATAACAGACTAAAAAAGGGGATAAAGCTGCAGAGTGATCCCACTGTTATTTATGGAATCAAAGGCTTTGATGGAAATATAAAAAGGAAGCACTTGAGGGAAAAAACACCTTACAATACATACCGGATAAAGGGATTGCCACCCGGACCTATTTCAAATCCCGGCATGGACTCCTTACTTGCAGCCCTCTATCCCGCATCTGTTGACTATCTTTTTTTTGTATCTAAAAACAATGGCACCCACTACTTTTCATCCGATCTCACCTCCCACAATAAAGCCGTCTTAAAATATCAGATTAAAAGAAGAAAACGGTAAATCTCCCCTGTCGATAACAAATGTCATTGACATACAAGACAGCTCCCTCTTATACTTCACAAATACAATAAGCCTTGCCCATTTATGCTTCCATTTCTTTCTTGTAGTGTTTATAGTACCTGAAAACTTTTTTGATGTAGTGTTTTGTGGCCCTGAAGGGTGGGACGCCCTGATACTGCCTGACCTTCCTGCTACCGGCATTATAAGCCGCAAGAGCCAATCTGGTATCTCCGTCAAATCTATTCATGAGACGTTTGAAGTATCTGACACCGGCATTGATATTGTGCTCGGGGTCAAATATATCTACCACACCAAGTGCTCTGGCGGTTTGAGGCATCAATTGCATAAGACCCTTTGCCCCCTTTTTGGAAACCGCCCTGGGGTTGTAGCTGGATTCCGCCATAATGATAGCCTTTACGAGGGCGGGATCAACCTGGTGGCGATCTGCCGCTTCAAGTACAATCGGGTGGAACAGGCGTTCAGCTTTCTTGCCGCGAACGTAAGGTAAGCTTTTTTTCTGAACGATAACAAGGCGCTCCTCTGGTAGAGACTCATGAATCCGGAGTTTCCCAACCATCGACCAGAGATTCTTTTGACCCATATACAGGAAAAGAGAAACAAGTAGAAACGGAATTATTGAAATGATAAGTATCTTGCAGGCCCGAATCGCCGGATACCAGTTTATGGGTAAATCTTCATCCATTGATAAATCTCCCTGATGACAGAACTTCCTTTATTAAATATATATTTTAATTTCGCAAAGATTGTGCCGTAACGAATTACGTTTGAACGATTAATGTAAGAACGATTCTAACATGACAAAATCCCTCGTATTATTTTTTTTTACAATCTCGAAATCGAGCCGTCGCCATGAGAAACTCCGGGCCTGTCACCGTTTAATGTTGTAAAGTATCTCAACGAATTTTATCCGTTCTCATGCCCATCAGCCTGATAAGCTTGCTACCACTGCCTTAGAGCCAATTCTCAGAATTGTAAAGTAGTCCGACTTAATCCGCGGCTATTTTACACTTCAAAAAATTTGGTGGCTATACGTCATTTCGTGTGGTGATTATTGCTATTATTAAATGAATGACTATGAGGATTTGTAGGTGCAAAAGTTAAAAATAACTGTATGTGGAGCAATACCTCCATAATTTGTAGTAAAATGACATGTTGATAGCAAATGATTTGTCCGCTTTTGCGGATTCTGGGTAGAAGTGCTTACGGAGGTAAGTACTATGCAAGAATTGATTTATCCAGCATCTGCCTGGAGGCGGGCACTGAAGGTACAAGAAGTCATTTTAAAAGCGGTAGAACGAACAAGAAAAGAATAAACAAAAACTTTGTTCAACTAAACCTATAAACAATTATCAAACCGGACATTTCACTTGCTATGAAAACCGGACATATTGAAATGCCATTGACAGGTTTCCTTCCGGCCTTGCGAAGTACAGGAAAAGGTGTTACTGTATGTCAAGACAAATTACCCACAAAAAGAATGGCACCCATCACTTTTCATCCGATCTCACCTCCCACAATAAAGCCGTCCTAAAATATCAAATTAAAAGAAGAAAACGGTAAATTTTTCCTTGACAAACCAGATATCCCTCCTTATAGTGGGGAAAAGTGGGTGATTGTGGGGGAATTTTTCGAATGCCTGTATTTAGAGGTAGGTATCATCATACCATAGATGGCAAGGGTAGAATAATCTTTCCTGCCAAACTTCGTGAAGTCTTCGCTGAGAAATATGACAACAGGATGGTAATCACGAACTGGGACGGTTGTTTGATGGCCTTCCCTTACGACGAGTGGAGGATATTAGAAGAGAAAGTCAGTCACCAATCAATTCTGAGAAAAGAAGTGAGAGCGTTTCAACGTTTTTTTATGTCCGGTGCAGTTGATTGTACCTTTGACAGTCAGGGAAGAATCCTTATTCCACCAACACTCCGGGAATTTGCAAAACTTGAAAAAGATGTCATCCTCGCGGGGATGATCAAAGTTATTGAGATATGGAGCAAAGAACGCTGGGAGAATGAAATAAACAAAACATCCGTCAATATCGACGGTTTTAGCGAACATATGGCCGATCTGGGCATATAAACAGTATGGAGTTCTCCTTCCACAAACCGGTAATGCTAAAGGAGGTCATTGATTCTCTTAATTGCAGGCCTGGGGGTATTTACCTGGATGGAACAGTAGGAGGCGGGGGGCATTCCTACCACATACTGAAGAAAACAGCTCCGGATGGAATGCTTATAGGAATTGACACAGACGATGATGCTCTCTCGGAATCCGAACGCACGCTGGAATCATTCGCTAAGAGAAAGGTCATTGTTAAGGGTAATTTTGCAGATATCGGAAGAATATTAGACGACCTGAATATAGAAAAAGTTGATGGAATACTGTTTGATCTTGGTGTTTCTTCGCACCAGCTTGAAACGGCAGAACGTGGTTTTAGTTTCTCCTTAGATGCGCCACTTGATATGCGGATGGATCGCAGGCAGGAACTTTGTGCCTATGATCTTATAAATACACTTTCAGACAAAAAGTTAGAAGGGATAATAAGAAAATATGGCGAAGAAATAATGGCCGGGAGGATTGTTAAAGCTATTTCGGCAAAAAGGAAAATATCTCCGATAAAATCTACCAAAGAACTTGCCACGATTATAGTCGAAGCGCTACCCCCCCAGTTGAAGCGGAAAAGAACACACCCCGCAACTAAAACCTTCCAGGCCTTAAGAATAACAGTTAATGATGAGCTTTCAAACCTTTACAGGGCAATAAATGACGGTATCGACGTACTCAAAGAAGGAGGAAGGTTTTCCATAATTTCGTTTCATTCTCTTGAGGACAGAATTGTTAAGAACTTATTTCGTTCCTGGGAAAAGGGATGTATTTGTCCCCCCGATTTCCCGGTTTGTGCCTGCAAGCGAAAACCGAAGCTGAAGGTGTTGACCAGAAGACCGATTATGCCCGGCGATGTGGAGATAAATGCCAATCCGAGAGCAAGAAGCGCCAGACTGAGAACAACCATGAGGGTTTAAAAATGTCCGCAAGGCATGACAAAAAAAAGCGTATGGAAGTAAAATTTTCCACCGTGATCATTGTCAGCCTGGTTCTTATGGCAACTGCTCTCATCTATGTCTGGTCGCATCTACATTCTACAAAGCTGAATTATCTGATAGCAGAAGAAATAAGCATCAGGGACAACCTTCTCGAAAAAAATAAAAAGTTGAAACTTGAATACGCTACTCTGAGATCACCCCAGCGTATCGAGTCAATCGCCAGAAATAAATTAGATATGTACTATCCTGAAAGGGGACAGGTTGTTTTTGTAAAATGACTGGAAAATCAAAAAAGTGGTTACGATTCAGGACAACAACTCTGCTTGTGTTTTTCCTGGTACTGTTTATCGCTCTGATATCAAGGGCGTTTCAACTCCAGATTCTTTCAGGAAAAACTCTCAAAGTGCAAGCGGAGAGGCAGCACACAAGCACCCTGCAGTTTCAACCTGAAAGGGGTCTTATACTTGACCGAAATGGCGAGAAGCTTGCTGCAAGCGTAATGGTAGATTCAGTTTGCGCAAATCCATCAAGAATAGATAATCCGAACAAGATTTCTTCACAACTTTCATCCGTTCTCGGGACAAAAAAGAAATCTCTCTTGAAAAGGCTCTCAAAATCCAGGAATTTTTGCTGGGTAGCAAGAAGGATTTCTCCTTCTCAGGCCAGCGATGTAAAGACCCTGAATATCGATGGAATTTATTTAATAAAGGAACCTAAACGATTTTACCCTAACAGGAAATTGGCAGGTCAACTTCTCGGTTTCGCAGGTTTAGACTCGACAGGACTTGAGGGACTGGAATTGAAATATGACAGTTACTTAAAGGGAATCCCAGGGAAAATCCTTCTGGGAAAGGATGCAAAGGGAAAGAAAATCTATACAGGTGAGAACCCAACTGCCGGAAAGGAAAACAAAAACTACAATCTAATCCTTACCATAGATAGTAGAATTCAATATCTGGTTGAATCACAATTGAAGAACGCTATTGGAAAAACGGGGGCAAAGGGAGGAATTTCCATTGTCATGAACCCAAAGACAGGTGAAATACTCGCAATGGCGAATATGCCCGGGTTTAATCCCAATACCTTCTTCAAATATTCTTCCGGATCATGGAGAAACAAAGTAATTACGGATTGTTTTGATCCCGGTTCAACATTCAAGCCCTTCCTGTCAGCAGCGGCACTGGAGGAAGGTGTAATTGATGAAAATAATGAGCTTTACTGTGAAAATGGCGCTTATATAGTAGGGGATAGAACAATACGTGACGTAAAAAAACATAAGGATCTCTCCTTTCGGGAAATCATCAAATATTCAAGCAACATCGGCGCTGTCAAAATCTCGGAGATATTGGGCAAGAAGAAATTTTATCAATATATTAGAAAATTTGGATTCGGTTCCAAAACAGAGATAGACCTCCCCGGTGAATCTCCCGGAATCCTGAGAAAACCTGAAAACTGGACAAAGGTTGACACGGCAACGATATCTTTCGGTCAGGGGGTTTCGGTGACGGCAATACAGTTGATTACTGCCTTCTCTGCCATAGCAAACCATGGTGTTTTGATGAAACCCTATGTCGTCCGCGGATTGATTGACCAGAAGGGCCGGGTGGTCAAGGAATTCGCACCTACAGTTGTCAGAAGGGTAATCTCTTCAGCTACCGCTGAAAGGATTACCTCTATTCTTATAGATGTTGTGGAGGGTGAAGGTGGTACCGGAAGGAACGCTCAAATTGCCAATGTTACAGTAGCAGGAAAGTCCGGAACATCTCAAAAGTTTGATTTTACTGAAGGTGCTTATTCTCACGATAAGGTGAAAGTATCTTTTATGGGATTTTTTCCCGCTGATGATCCGCATGTAGTTATTCTTGTGGTACTTGATGAACCTGCAAGCGATAGATGGGGAGGGGTGGCAGCGGCGCCCGTCTTCAAGAATATTGCTGAGAGCATGCTATATTGGGTTGGACCTGCGTACCGGACAACCTGTACAACAGAAGTCAGCAGGCATGATCCCGGTTCCACACGTCTGGCAGCATGTACCTCTGATGTCAATCCTGTATATGAGGTCAATCCTGTACACATGACAGATTACACTGTCAAATGTGTAGACCTGACCCCATTAGATGTGCCATCAGATGAATCGATCATACCGGACTTTGGGGGCATGTCCATGAGAAATGTGCTGAAACTATCGCAGGAAAAAGGAATCGACTTGCAGATTGTGGGAAGTGGATGGGCGGTGAACCAGAAACCATATCCTGGTGTTCCCATAAAAACCCACAGGTCGTGCACTGTTTTCTTTAGCAACGGATATTAGTGTGAAAACTTTAAACCGTGTTACGAGGAATTGATTTGCAATTGTCTCATTTAATAAAAGATCTCGATATCCTTCAGATATCCGGAGACACCTCGGGTGATGTTTCCTCCATCTGCTATGATTCCAAAAGGTGTGAGGCGGGGTCTTTATTTGTTGCTATCTGCGGCCACACATCTGATGGCCATGATTATATCTCTGAGGCAACGAACAAGGGGGCAAGATATATTGTACATGAAAAGGATATCCACACAAAACCGCAGATAACTTCCATAAAAGTTGCAGACAGCCGGCGGGCTCTTGGCGTACTGGGGAAAATTTTCTTTCAGAATCCTTCTGCTGATCTATGCTTAACAGGCATCACCGGAACAAATGGAAAAACAACGATAAGTTATATTTTAGAATCGATCTTCAATGCGGCGGGGTTCCCGGTCGGGGTAATAGGAACAGTCAATTATCGATTTAACGGAAAGGTATTCCCTGCACCTATTACAACACCGGAATCTCTTGACCTGCAGAGGATGCTCAGGGAAATGGCAGATTCCGGGGTAACTCATGTAATCCTGGAGGTAAGTTCTCATTCGCTTGATCTGAAAAGGGTGGATAGCTGTGAGTTTGATTTGGGGATATTTACAAATCTTTCCCGTGATCATCTCGATTATCACCACACCATGGAAAGATACTTCCTGGCAAAGAAGATATTTTTTCAGGAGATACTTAATATCGGTAAAAAGATGATCATAAACAGGGATGATATCTGGGGACAGAGGCTTCTTAAGGAAATCGACAAAAAGACCATAACTTTTGGTATCAAGAATGAGTGTGATGTTTCAGCTGAGAATTTTACCATTTCACCAGACGGCATAAAAGGGGAAATAACGACGCTTCATGGCAGTTTTACCATAAATTCTTCAATGATCGGAAAGTTCAATCTGTACAATATTCTGGCTGCAACAACAGCAGCCTTATCACTCCGGATTCCAGAAGAGTACATCCAGACCGGCATAGAAAACCTGAAGAACATACCTGGACGTCTGGAAAAGGTGAACGAATCGGGACAACCTGCGGTCTTTGTAGACTATGCCCATACAGAAGATGCCCTCAGAAGAGTACTCCAGAATTTATCCGAACTCAATAAGGGAAAGATTATCACTGTCTTCGGGTGTGGTGGTAACAGGGATCGAGGAAAAAGACCACTGATGGGAAATGCCGCCACAACGCTCAGCGATATCACTATCGTTACTTCCGATAATCCGAGAACTGAAGACCCGCTTATGATCATAAAAGAAATAGAAAAGGGAATCACGGGAGGAACAGGCACCACCATAAAAAAGTATTCTCCAGAAGATCTGAAGAGAAATTTTGATAAAAAAGGATATGTAATTATACCCGATCGAAAGGCTGCGATTCATCTTGCAATCACCATAGCAGACGTTTCCGACATCGTTCTCATCGCTGGAAAGGGGCATGAGAATTACCAGATTACAGGAAATCGGAGAATTCCCTTCGACGACAGAATAGTAAGCGGGGAAGCACTTAAAAAAGTGACTAAAGTGAACTAAAGTTAAAATGATCTTAAACTCTGAACTCTGAACTTTAAACATGAAACTTAAGACTTTAACCGTAGACGAGATTTTGAAGGCAACAGGTGGAACCGTAATCAGGAAAGGTTCCAACAGGACATTCAAGGGACTGTCTACCGATTCGAGGAATATCTCGAAGGGGACACTCTTTCTCCCGATTATAGGGGAAAGGTTTGACGGGCACGACTTTATCACTACCGCTATTAAGGATGGGGCTTTTGGATCACTGGTTCAAAGTGATCTGGAAGAAAAAATTAAAGCTATCTCCGGGGATGTCACACTGATCTTAGTTGACAATACTTTAAATGCCCTGGGGGATATTGCTCATTTCTGGCGGAGAAAATTTGAAATCCCGGTTATAGCCATAACAGGAAGTTCCGGGAAAACAACAACAAAGGAAATGGTGGCGGGGATCATAGGACTGACAAAAAAGGCGTTAAAAAGCCGTGGGAATTTCAACAACCTCGTTGGTCTCCCACTGACACTTCTTGAGATGAATGACAGCCATGAAGCGGCAATCCTGGAGATGGGAACAAACAGAAGTGGAGAAATCGGGAGACTCACAAGAATTGCAATGCCAGATGTAGGACTCATTACCAATATCGGGCCGGCTCACCTCGAGGGGCTCAAATCCATGGATGTGGTGAGGGAAGAAAAGTGGGACCTCTTCAATAATATGGAAAACAGAGGGATTGCAATTATCAATAACGATGATGATTCATTGAGTGCGCTGGCCAGACGGTGGAAGGGAAAGTCTGTTACCTTCGGTATTAAAAATTATGCCGATGTCCGTGCGGAACGTATCTCGAATAAAATCCCCTCTAACTCCCCTTTAAAAAAGGGGAGAACCTTAAAGAGGGAAACAGGGACAAGTTTTACCCTCGCTATAGATGAAAACTCTCGTGAACTGACAATGTCAACCACAGGAGAACATAACATTTACAACGCTCTTGCCGCCGCTGCATCTTCCTGGGCCGTGGGCATTGAATATAATTTAATCTGTAAAGGTTTAATGTCATTCAAGCCGATCTCCGGACGTATGGAGATACTGAAATTAAAAAACGGGGCATTTTTAATTGATGATTCGTATAACGCCAATCCCGCATCGGCCGGCGTTGCTCTAAAAACACTAAAAGATTTAAAGGGAAAACATGGAAGTACAGTCATCTTTGGAGACATGCTTGAACTGGGCATATGGGCAGAGGAAATGCATGAAGATATCGGAAGCCTTATGGCAGATACAGGTGTTGGCATAATTTTTCTCAGAGGAAGGCTCTCCCGTGTGGTGGCAGAAGGAGCAATCAGGAAAGGTTTTAAAAACGATCAGCTATATTTTCCTGAAACTACGGAGGAGATAGTGACACATCTTAAGTCATATTTTAAAAAGGGTGACTGGGTGCTGGTTAAGGGATCAAGGAAGATGAAAATGGAAGAAATTGTTCAAGAATTAATCAGAGAGTTTGGTCTCGAAGTCTAGAGGGGATTTAACAGTGCTGTACCATTTATTATATCCACTACATGAAACATACTCTTACTTTAATGTATTCCGGTACATTACCTTCAGGACAATATATGCAACGATAACCGCTTTGATTATCTGTTTTGTCATGGGACCCTGGTTAATACAGAAGCTTAAATCGCTGCACATCGGTCAGCCGATAAGGGAAGACGGCCCCGGTTCTCACTTATCGAAGGAAGGAACCCCGACAATGGGTGGTGTTCTTATTATTTTTTCTGTGGTCGTATCAACGCTCCTCTGGGCCAATCTTACAATCGACTACGTATGGTTCGTTCTCATGGTAACGGTTGGATTCGGCCTGATAGGCTTTATCGACGACCTGCTGAAACATATCAACAAAAGCAGCAGAGGTGTACCCGCTTCTGTCAGGTTATTAGCAGAGACAGTTATAGCCCTATTTGTCAGTATTATTCTGTACACGAAGCCGGGATTCAGCTCATCTATAACCATGCCCTTTTTCAAGACATTGCTTCCCGATTTGGGATGGGGTTATGTAATTTTCTCAACATTCATTATTGTGGGAGCCGCAAACGCGGTAAATCTCACAGACGGGCTTGATGGACTTGCCATAGGCCCGGCTCTAATATGCTTTGCAACCTATCTTCTGTTTGCATACTTTGCAGGTAATGTAAAAATATCAGGATATCTGCAGATACCTTATGTGGCGGGAACAGGGGAACTCACCATCTTCTGCGGGGCTATGACGGGTGCATGCCTCGGTTTTCTCTGGTTCAACACTTACCCTGCCCAGATTTTTATGGGTGATGTAGGTTCTCTTTCTCTCGGTGGCGCCCTTGGAACCATGGCTATAGTAACAAAACAGGAGATAATCCTTGCCATTGTGGGTGGGATATTCGTGATGGAAACCATTTCGGTAATATTTCAGGTCGGCTGGTTTAAGATGTCGAACGGCAGGCGCATCTTCAGGATGGCGCCGATCCACCATCATTTTGAGTTGAATGGATGGGCAGAACCGAAGGTCATCGTGCGATTCTGGATTATCTCAATAATCCTGGCTCTCATTGCCATAAGTACCCTGAAGCTGAGATGATCCGCAGATTACGCAGATTTTCACAGATTGTTAAAAAACAATTTAGGCTACGGATAGGTTGGAGCGACGGCTTATGGATTTAGACGGTAAAAGAGTACTGGTTGTCGGCCTGGGAAAGACAGGGGTTTCAACCGCCAGGTTCTTGACAGAAAAAGGCGCCGTGGTCTTTGCAAGCGATGAAAAGCCGGCATCAGAGCTGGTGGATGCAACCTCCGCACTCGGGGATTTGAATGTAAACCTGCAGCTCGGTGAACACAGTCCCGAAGTGATCTCTCAAATAGACATGGTTGTACCCTCCCCTGGTGTTCCACCATTTAACATAATGCTCTCTGAAGCGGCAAAAAGGGGGACTCCAATTTTAAGCGAGATAGAACTTGCCTGCAGATTTCTGAAAAGACCGATGATAGCTATTACCGGGACCAATGGAAAGACAACGACAACCAAATTGTTAGGGGAGATACTCAAAAAGGCAAGGGAAAAGGTATTTGTCGGGGGCAACATCGGAAATCCACTAATAGACTATGTAAACGGAAGGCAGGAAGATGATTATGTGGTTATCGAGGTGAGCAGTTTTCAGCTGCAGTGGGTTGAACTTTTTAAGCCTCTTATATCCATACTCCTGAACACAACCCACGACCACTTAGATTACCATGGAACTTTCGAAGAGTACTGCTCAATCAAAGAAGGGATTTTTAAAAATCAAACTGCCGATGACCTCGCCATACTCAATGCGGATGATCCGCTATCATCCTCACTCTCAAAAAGAATTCGGGCCGAGGTTAAGTATTTTAGCTCTTCCCAAAAACTGACGGAAGGGATTTTCCTTGACGATGGGGTTTTGAGATTTGGCAATGAAAAATATCCACTTGAGATGATAAGACTTCCCGGTATTCATAATATAGAGAACGTTATGGCTGCTGTGGTCGCTGCAAGAAGATGTGGATGCTATCCCTCTGATATCATCTCGGCAGTGGAGAATTTTAAAGGAATACCGCACAGGATAGAATTTGCCGGTCAAAAAGACGGAACAGAGTTTTTTAACGATTCCAAAGCAACCAATGTAGGTGCGGTTGTGAGGGCACTGGAGACCTTTTCCAAGCCGATTATTCTCCTTCTGGGAGGGAGAAACAAGGGTGGAGATTTCAGGGTGATATCCGAACTCATCAGGGAAAAGGTCAAGCAACTTGTCCTGTTCGGTGAGGCCAGGGAGGAGATAAATTCTCTTATCGGCGGAACGGTCCCAACCAGACTTGCAATCTCCCTCGATGATGCGGTTCGCTCTGCCTGTAACCATTCCTCTTCCGGCGATATTGTGCTGCTTTCCCCCGGGTGTGCAAGTTTCGACGAATTTGCAAACTACGAGGAACGTGGAAGATTCTTTAAAGAACTTGTAAGGAACCTTTAATATGACTGAAAAGAAACCGGATATCATTCTCCTGCTCGTGACCCTGCTTCTCGTCACCGCCGGTACGGTGATGATATATAGCTCAAGCTCGGTAATCGCCGTAGAAAGGTTCGGAGATGGATACTACTTTCTTAAAAAACAAATGCTATTTGTTGTCCTGGGACTTGGAGTAATGATCATATTATCCAGGATACCTTACTACTACTTAAGAAAAGTAGCATATTTTAGTATTTTGTTCTCTGTTGTACTCCTTTCTCTGCTTTTGATTCGGGGGTTTGGGACCAGGGTAGGTGGCGCCACAAGGTGGCTTGACCTCGGAGTATTTTCATTCCAGGTAACGGAACTTGTCAAGGTCTCCCTTGTTCTCTTTCTGGCCCACTTCCTGACCAGGAAAGAGAAACATATAAGGGAGTTCAGCCGGGGCTTTTTGCCACCTCTAACAATAACGTTCATCATTATTGGACTTATATTACTGCAGCCTGATTTCGGCACGGCAGCAATCATGGCAATGATACTAATCTCTATGCTCTATCTGGCCGGAAGCAGAATTTTACACCTGACCGGCTTCGCGGCCCTGCTTATTCCGGCGGGTTTTGTACTGGTCGTGCAGAAGGGCTACCGTGTGGAAAGACTCATAAGTTTTCTCGATCCCTGGAAAGATCCTACAAATTCAGGCTTTCAGATAATTCAGTCTTTCCTCTCCTTCGGATCCGGTGGAATGCTCGGTGTTGGGCTCGGAAACAGCATGCAAAAACTCTTTTATCTTCCTGAGCCGCATACGGATTTTATTCTTTCGGTTATCGCTGAGGAAAGTGGCTTTATCGGGGTTACGATCATTATTCTGTTGTTTGTCATTTTCGTATTACGGGGATTTATGATTTCATACAAGGCTCCTGATCTCTTTGGAACACTCCTGGCCTCCGGCCTAACGATAATTATCGCCCTGGAGGCATTTGTAAATATGGCTGCAGTTATGGGATTGATTCCAACCAAGGGGTTGGTACTTCCTTTTCTTAGTTATGGAGGAACATCACTAATTATGAGCCTGGCGACGGTGGGGGTGCTTTTAAATATTTCCTCTTACCGTGGATGAAAAACCAAATATTACTTTGAAGACTGGACTTCTAAAAAAGCATGTGAGGCCGGGATGTGAAGATAATAATAGCAGGTGGAGGAACTGGCGGGCACCTCTTTCCAGGGGTGGCTGTAGCAGAGGAATTCCTGAAAAGGGACGGAAAAAACAGTGTTCTTTTCGTCGGAACCAGAAAGGGATTGGAAGCAAAGACCTTGCCGGATATGGGATTCCAACTGCAAACCATTGATATACAGGGCATTAAAGGAAAAGGCATTACAAAATCAATAAGTGCCTCATTAAAAATCCCCTGGAGTATATTTCAGTCGTTTATGATTGTCCGTGAATTTTCTCCAGATACGGTTGTTGGTGTAGGGGGGTATGCATCCGGACCGACTGTTATCACGGCTCATTTTATGGGGATCAAGACTGTGATCGCTGAACAGAACGCTATCCCAGGCGCAACAAACAGGATACTCGGCAGGTTTGCCGACAAGATATTCCTTACCTTTCCCGAAACGAAGAGGTTTTTTTCTGAAGAAAAGGTGGTGGTTACAGGAAATCCTGTCAGGAAAGGATTCCTGGAAGGGAAAACGGAACCCAAAAAGACAAACGGCAGGTTTACGCTCCTTATATTTGGCGGAAGTCAGGGTGCCCATACTATAAACAAGGCTGCCGTTGATTCTCTTAAATATCTGAAGGGGATAAAGGACAGGTTGAAAATTATACACCAGACGGGAGAAAGTGACCTTGAATGGGTTACAAATGTTTATACGGATTACGAGATGGATGCCGAAGTCTTTCCATTTATAAGTAATATGGCACAGGCCTTCCGATCGGCGGATTTACTGGTATGCAGAGCGGGGGCAACATCGATAGCCGAGATAACAGCAAGTGGGAAGGCTGCCATCTTTGTACCATTTCCCTTTGCAGCGGGTGATCACCAGACAGGAAATGCCAGAGTTCTAACAAATGCAGGGGCGGCCGAGATGATCGCTGAAAGAGATC
Source organism: Thermodesulfobacteriota bacterium (assembly GCA_034658835.1). Classification (GTDB taxonomy): domain Bacteria; phylum Desulfobacterota; class Syntrophia; order Syntrophales; family JADFWA01; genus JAUSPI01. The sequence continues at coordinate 15,319 of JAYEGA010000078.1, read as the reverse complement.
TTAGCGGGAAACTCCTTGCCGAAGTTACCCTGCGACTTTACCGCAATCCTGAGGCGATCAGGAAAATGGAGGAAAAATCCGCCAGATTGGGAAATATAAGGGCTGCAACAGACATTGTTGATGAATGTCTGGCGCTCTGCAAGGGGAATAATGCATAGCATTATGTGGGAAAAGGAATTCGTAATATTTTACGGAAGTAAGAGGAGAGCTTTGAAAAATTTTCAAAGCTCTCAAAAGGTCAATTAATGGTGGCAGGCTGTTGTTCAACAAAAGGTCCTTTGAGCGGTCACTAAAACGTTTTTTGCGAATAAATCTTGGTTAAGCGCAAGACAAGCGATTTCAGCTATTTAGGCCCTAAGGGTGGGGTTCAGAATCGTTCCGAGCAAACTTTAGATTTATCAAAAAACACATTGACAAAGCGAAATGGGTTTTTGGGCAACAGCCTGTTAAAAAGTGAAGCTCCACGATTCCTGAAAACTGTTAGGGGAAGTTTATGTACAGAAAAGTAAAACACATACACTTTGTCGGTATCGGCGGTATCGGCATGAGCGGTATAGCAGAGGTGCTGCTAAATATGGGCTATACCATCAGCGGATCGGATCTCAATGAAACGGACATCACAGAGCGCCTGGCCTCCCTGGGCGCCGGTATTTCCTACGGTCATAGTCCATCCAACCTCGGAGATGCAGATGTTGTCGTCACATCGACCGCCGTTGGAAAAGACAATCCCGAGGTAATATTAGCTCACGAAAGACATATCCCCGTTATTCCTCGTGCGGAGATGTTAGCCGAACTGTTGAAGATGAAATTCTCCATAGCGATATCTGGAACTCACGGGAAAACAACAACCACCTCCATGATTGCTATTATACTTGCTCATGGCGGCCTTGATCCCACCATGGTGATAGGTGGAAAGCTGGCATGCATAGGAAGCAATGCAAGGCTTGGTGATGGAGAATATATCGTGGCTGAGGCCGATGAAAGTGATGGCTCTTTCCTCAGATTAAGTCCATCAATCTCAGTAATTACAAACATTGATCGTGAGCACCTTGATTATTACCGGGACATTGAAGAAATCAAGGAGGCCTTTTTACAGTTTGCAAATATTGTTCCCTTTTACGGCTCCACTATACTCTGTCTTGATGACGACAATGTAAACGAAATACTTCCAGAGATAAAAAGGAGAACAATCACCTATGGTCTTTCAGACCGGGCGGACTACCAGGCAAGAAATATATCCTTTGAAGGATCGTCATCAAACTTTGCCTTACACTATAAGGGCGATTTTTTAGGGGATATTTTCCTTAATGTCCCTGGTCTGTTCAATGTTTCCAATTCTATGGCAGCTATTGCCGTGGCACGTGAACTTGATATGGGTTTCCCGAAAATCAGAGAGGGGATTAAGTCTTACGCCGGCGTTCAGCGCAGATTAGAAATCAAGGGCGAGGTGAACGATATAATCGTTGTTGATGATTATGGCCACCATCCGACCGAGGTCAGGGCAACCCTGACAGCTGCAAAGCAGGTGTGGAATAAGCGGATCATTGTCGTTTTTCAACCTCACCGCTACACCCGCACCAAAACGTTATTTGATGATTTCCTGACAGCCTTTCCCGATGCTGATGTACTGATTCTGACCGATATATATGCTGCCAGTGAAAAGAAGATAGAGGGAGTTCATTCATCGGGGCTCTGTCAGGGTATCCAAAGCCACGGTCATAAAGATGTGACTCATATATCAGGTTTTGACCGGATCGTTGACCACCTGCTGGCAATAGCTAAACCAACGGACGTGATCATCACGCTGGGAGCGGGTGATGTCTGGAAGGTTGGTGAGGAATTTTTGAGAAAAGCCTTTGTAGGATTCCAGGACGGGGAAGTTGAATGATTAAAGATAAGACATTTCAGGAAAAACTGGAGAGTATCGTCTCCGGCAAGGTTCTCTTCAACGAACCGATGGACCGGCACACTTCTATCGGGGTTGGCGGAATGGCCGACGTACTCATATTCCCCGGCAGTATTGAGGAGCTCAGCCAGACTATTTTTTATCTTAGAGATTGCAATGTTCCATTTATCCCGGTGGGTAACTGCACAAACCTTATAGTAAGGGACGGTGGGTACAGGGGGGTCCTTGTTTCCTTGAAAGAACTTACGGCTATCGACTATAAGCCATCACCCATCTCAATCTATGCGGAAGCCGGAGTCCCTCTTTTCGAAATCGTCAACCTGTCTATAAAAGAATCTCTTGCCGGAATGGAGTTTTGTGCCGGCATCCCGGGATCGGTAGGTGGTGGTGTAAAGATGAATGCCGGCGCCTTCGGCAGTGAACTAAAAGATGTTATTGAAACGGTCTCCCTGATGAACGGTAAAGGAGACACAAATGTTGCAGTGAAAAATGCACTCAATTTTGAATACAGGAACCTCGATCTTCCAGAAGGAACGGTTATCCTCGGTGCAAAGTTTCTACTCACAAAGGGGTCAGGAGAAAAAATCCAGGAAAGAGTTTCGAAAATTATCAGTATGAGAAAGCAAAAACACCCCCTTGAACATCGCAGCGCCGGTTCCATTTTCAAGAATCTCCCGGATATCTCTGCCGGTAAAATCATAGATGATGTTGGGCTTAAGGGTCAAAAGGCCGGTGGTGCAAAGATATCTGAGATACATGGAAATTTTATTGTGAATTCAGGGGGGGGCAAAGCAAAGGAAGTAATTTCCCTGATAGATATGGCCCGGAAGAGGGTTTGGGAAGAAAGAGGTGTACACCTCGAAACCGAGGTGAAGATAATAGGCATCGACTGATGAAGAAAACAATTAAAACAAAGATCGAAACGAAGAAAAACAAGTTGAAGAGACGTTCGGCGAAGATCTTTTATGAAATTTTCAAGGTGTTCGTGCTGATCGTAACCGTTGTCGCCTCAGCTTCATTCATGATACTCGCATACAACTATATGATCAGCTCTCCTTATTTTCAGATTGAAAATACGACTATCAAAGGGTGTGAAAGGATAACAGAAAAGGAAGTTTTAACACTTGCCGGTATAAAACCATTCCAAAATATTTTAGCGATCAATCCGGGTGAGATCGCACGAAGGATTAATTCAAATTCCTGGGTAAAAAATGTCTCAATAGAAAGGGAACTACCAAACAGACTGGTTATAGAGGTTAATGAAAGAAAGGCATTTGCCCTGGTTAAGGAGGACAAAAGCATCTATTTTATGGATTGTAATGGTGTCATATTTAAAAAACTAAAAAACGGTGAGCCTGCAGATCTCCCCGTTCTTACCGGATTTCATAAGAATACGGCTCTCTTGAAAAAATCCGTCGAGCTTATAACCTGTCTGTCATCTAACAGCAGTTCCCCTGAAATAAGGAATGTCTCGGAAATTCATGGAGATGAAATCTTCGGGTTCTCCATCTTTACCGACAGCGGTCTGTGTCTTCAGCTCGGTTTCGAGAACTACGAAAAGAAACTAAAAAGGTTAAAATCCGTAATGACAAACCTTATAAAGAAAAATCTAAATGAGGAATTTATATGTATCGATTTGAGCAATCCAGGCAGGATTGTTGTTAAAAGGAAGAATATTTCAAAGAAGTGTGAAGTGTAAAGTGAGCTAAAGTACCTAAGATTAAGGATTTTGGTTATTTTAACTTTAGATAACTTTAGGCACTTTAAACTTTAGGCATTTCAAAAAAAGGTAGATGGGCAAATGGGAAAGAAGGAAAATATAATTGTCGGGCTGGATATAGGAACCACAAAAGTTTGCGCTATTGTCGGTGGAGTGACGGATACCGGCGTCGATATTATCGGGACAGGTTCTCACCCTTCTGAAGGATTGAGAAAAGGGGTTGTCGTCAATATTGAAAGTACCGTGAATTCCATAAAAGGGGCTGTGGAGGAAGCTGAACTTATGTCCGGTTACGAGATTACCTCCGTCTTCACAGGAATTGCAGGGGGACATATCAGTGGTCTCAACAGTCATGGTATCGTGGCGGTCAAGGGTCGCGAGGTTGATGAAAACGACATAAAGAGATCGATTGAAGCAGCAAAGGCTATAGCCATTCCACTGGATAGAGAAATACTTCATCTATTGCCACAGCATTACATCGTCGATGATCAGGATGGGGTAAGGACCCCTGTGGGAATGTCAGGTGTCCGGCTCGAGGCCAAAGTTCATATCGTCACGGGCGCTGTTACATCTGCACAGAACATAATCAAATCTATCAACCGTGTTGGACTTGATGTGAATGACATCGTCCTGGAACAATTAGCATCGAGCGAGGCGGTCCTCAGTCCCGATGAAAAGGAGTTAGGAGTAGCAATAGTCGACATAGGTGGAGGCACAACCGATATAGCTGTATTTTACGAAGGGAGCATCAAACATACTACCGTTTTATCCCTCGGGGGAAGTTATCTGACAGGAGATATCGCTGTCGGTCTCAGAACACCAACTGTTGAGGCAGAGAAGATAAAGATAAAATACGGATGTGCCTATACAACTTTGATTCCGAAAGATGAAATCATAGAAGTTCCCAGTGTTGGGGGAAGGGAACCGAGGAAAGTCTCACGCCAGATACTCGGGGAAATTATCGAACCACGTATGGAGGAGATACTCAATCTGGTTCATAGAGAAATAGTCAAATCCGGCTATGAGGATCTCCTGGCTGCCGGTGTTGTTTTAACAGGAGGAACAGCAATTCTGGAAGGAATAACGGAGTTGGCCGAACAGATATTCAACATGCCGGTGAGAAGAGGATATCCAGTAAACATAGGAGGACTTACAGACATAGTCAACAGTCCTATGTACGCTACAGGTGTAGGACTAATAATTTATGGAAGCAAGGACCATTACAGAAATGTTTTTAAAAGGAGTGATGGAAATATATTTAACAGAGTAACCAGAAGGATGAAACGATGGTTCACAGAATTCTTTTAGGAGGTAAGACCTATGTTTGAATTAGTTGAAGCTATAGGAAATTCTGCAAAGATCAAAGTTGTCGGTATCGGTGGAGGTGGCGGCAATGCCGTGAACACCATGATATCCTACAATCTCAAAGGTGTAGATTTTGTTGCGGCAAACACCGATGCCCAAGCCTTGGGGGCATCACTTTCACCCATTAAGATTCAGCTTGGCGCTGAGATTACAAAAGGTCTTGGTGCGGGTTCAGATCCCGACATCGGGAGAAGGTCTGCTGTTGAATCAACAGATATTCTAAAGAATGCTCTCGACGGCGCAGATATGATTTTTATTACAGCCGGCCTGGGCGGCGGGACAGGAACGGGGGGTGCACCCATTGTGGCAGAGATTGCGAAAGATTTAGGGGCATTGACCATTGCCGTCGTCACAAAACCTTTTCAGTTTGAAGGAAAAAGGAGGTGGGGACAGGCGGAGGATGGAATTGTGGAACTCCGAAACACTGTGGATTCTCTCATAGCAATTCCCAACCAGAGACTTCTCAGTATAGGGGGGAGAACAATGCCACTTATAGATGCCTTCAAAAAGGCAGATGAAATACTCTTCCATGCTGTTAAGGGAATTTCTGACTTGATTATGGTTCCAGGGTTGATCAATCTTGACTTTGCCGACGTCAGGAACATTATGTCGGAAATGGGATTGGCGCTTATGGGCACCGGCATTGCGAGCGGAGAAAGCAGAGCTGTGGAGGCGGCGCAAAAAGCGATATCTTCTCCTTTGCTCGAAGACAACTCGATTCAAGGTGCACGTGGCGTTTTGCTGAACATAACGGGAGGATCAGACATAACCTTAGATGAGGTCAACGAGGCATCATCTTTGATCCACGCGGAAACCCATGAGGATGCTAACATCATCTTTGGAACCGTTATTGATGACAGCATGGAAGACAAAATACGTATTACGGTTATAGCTACCGGATTTGAAAAAGCCGAGAAAAAGAGACAGGATACAATAGGTACATCACGTCTCGGTGGTTATAAAAGAGAGGATCTGTCTACACCTGCCTTTATCAGGAAGGAAAGAAGTGTAGATAATCCCAATGTGGTCAGGATGGGACTGATAGATGACAGCGCAGAAGGTGACTTTGAGATCCCGACATTCCTGAGGAGACAGGCAGACTGAAAAAAGGTGAAAGGTGAAAGGTGAAAGGTAAAGGACAGAGGATCAATGTCGCTGATCCCTGTCAACTGACCACCGACCACTGATAATATGTCCTGGAAGCTTAAAAAAAAACAGAGAGATATTCTGTCAAGAGAGGAGGGTTATCAAAAAAAGGTCTGGGGCGACAGAATAAATGTTTGCCTGGCCTATCCGAATTATTATCGGACAGGAATGTCCAACCTGGGATTTCAAACCCTTTATGCCCTTTTTAACAGTCATCCTTCATTCCTGTGTGAAAGGGTCTTCCTTCCCGATCCCGACGATGAAGCCAAATTCATCCTGAAACCGACTCCCCTTTTCAGCCTGGAGTCTCAGAAGTCCCTTGCGGATTTCGATATCATTGCTTTTTCCATCTCCTTTGAAAATGATTATCCTAACATCTTGAAAATTCTGGACATGTCAAGAATCACTCTTCTCTCCCATCAAAGAAGAGAGGAAGAGCCTCTTATCGTCGGGGGTGGCATTTCGGTTACCCTTAATCCCGAGCCTCTGACTGACTTTTTCGACCTTTTCATGCTGGGAGAAGGAGAAGAGGTTCTCCCTGAATTTCTCGATATTTTCAAAGAATCACATTATCTCGATCTCTCTAAAGATGAAATGCTTAGGCGTATGCAAAAAGAGATTGAAGGTACGTACGTTCCGAAATTTTACTCTGTTTCCTACAACAAAGATGGCCTCATAGAAGTATTTGAGCCTACAGATCCCTCTTTTCCTAAAAGGATCAAAAAAAGAAGCGTCAGGAATATAAATGCATTTAACACCGATCAATCCATAATCACTCCAGACACAGAATTCGGAGATATGTTCCTGACAGAGGTGAGTAGAGGCTGCCGGCGTGGATGCCGTTTCTGTGCAGCCGGTTTTGCATACAGACCCGCAAGGTTCAGGAAACCAAAAATCCTTGAACAGTCTATTACCGAGGGACTTGAGAAACAAAAGAAAATAGGGCTGCTCGGCACTGCGGTATCCGATCATCCCGATCTCGTTTCACTTTGCCGGTCAATACTGAAAAAGAATGGAAAAATATCGATCGGCTCCCTCAGACTGGACAGGCTGAATAAAGAAATGGTGGGATTACTCCGGGAAACCGGAGTGGAAATGGTATCCCTTGCACCAGAGGCGGGCTCTCAGAGATTGAGAAATGTAATCAACAAAGGGATTACAGAATCTCACATCTTCGACAGTGTGGAATTATTAATAGAAAACGGAATATTGAACATAAGGCTCTATTTTATGGTGGGTCTCCCTACCGAAAGCCCTGAGGATATAGAGGCCATCATCGACCTCGCTAAAAAGATCAAATACCATGCGATAAAACATACAGCGGGGAAAAAGAAGTTCAGAAAGATTACGCTCAGTATAAATCAATTTATTCCCAAGCCAGCCACACCCTTTCAATGGCAGAGTCTTGAGGATGCAAATCTGGTAAGAAGAAGAATCAGAAAGATCGCCTCCTCTTTAAGGAAGGAAACATCCATAAAGGTAATCCACGATCTTCCAAAATGGAATTATATCCAGACCCTTCTATCTCTGGGCGACAGATCGGTGGGAAAGGTTCTCCTCTCCGTTCATAAAAACAAGGGCAACTGGTCACGCGCCCTCAAAGAGGTTAACATAAACCCCGATTTCTATGTCTATCGACAGAAAGATACTGATGAAATCCTTCCCTGGGATTTTATCGACCATGGGATTAGCAGAAAATTTCTGATAAGGGAATATCAAAAGGCTTTATCTACAAAATAACTCCCTAAGAAAATTTTGAAAATATAAGGGTCAGGCCACTCAAGATAAAAAAAACTTTTTTACCTCTTCTTTCAATACTTTCCCCATAGTATTCTTGGGCAACTCTTTCAGAAAAACAATCTCCTTGGGACATTTCCATTTATGGATATGTTCCCTGCAGAACCTCTGAATATCTTGAGATTCAACCTTAGAACCAGGCCTTGTAACAACGGCTGCAACAACCTTTTCTCCCCACTTTTCATCCGGGATACCTACCACAGAAGAATCAAGCACATCCCCAAGTTGGTTTATAACCACTTCCACCTCCTTCGGGGATACATTTTCACCACCTGAAATAATAATATGTTTGAGGCGATCTGTCAGATAATAGTATCCATCCTTATCAACTCTTCCCAGATCACCGGTTTTAAACCATCCTTTTTCAAATGAATTATCCGTTACTTCAGGTTTTCGCCAATAGCCCTTGGTAATGGAGGGACCTTTAAGCCAAAATTCGCCCGTTTGGCCGGGAGCTACATCCACAAATGTCTCAGGATCTACTATTCTTGCCTCAAGATCCGGAAGTGGTACTCCGATAGAGCCAGGCTTTCTTGCACCTTTTAGCGAGTTAGAAAAATTCATCCCCGTCTCCGACATGCCCTCCCGTTCCACGGGTTCCTTTCCAAACATCACTTTTATCTTCTCAAAATCCTTAACTGAGAGTGGCGCCGAACCGGATGTCCATAATCGCATATGTTCAAAATCCAGAATCTTATCTCCCAAATAGTCCATCATCTTTCCATACATAGAGGGAACTGCCATAAACATGTTACAAACATATTTCCCAGCTCTTTTTGACAATACCTCAACTACTTTTTCTGGTGAAAATTTATCAAGCATGATCACATGAGCGCCTGCCATCAAGGTAGTATGAAGGGCATAGTTAAGTCCATGGACGTGAAAAAGAGGAAGCGAGTGACAAAACACGTCAGATTCCGTTATCTCCCATATCTTTATAATATTTTTTGTATCATGAACAAGATTCTTCTGGGTAAGAACAGCCCCTTTAGGTTCTCCTGTAGTTCCTGATGTGTAGATGATAAGACCAGGATCTTCTGGTTTAATACCTACCTTGGGTTCGCTATCCGGGGCAGAACGGAAAAAATCAAGATCCCGGTAAGGTCTTTCAGTTTGGATCACAACATTTGTGAGCTGGGGAGCTACTTCTTTTATAGAGGCCTCCTGTTCTGACCCTGATAACACTAATTTTGCCTCCGCATTCTGAAGTAGATATGTGATTTCTGATTTTTTGAATTCAGGATTAAAGGGAACCGCAATAACTCCTATCTTTTGAAGTGCAAGATGAGAAACCACAAAGCTAACAGATTTTTGGAGGAAGAGAATTACCCTGTCTCCTTTTTCAACCCCCAAATCCAGGAAGGTATTGGCCATTCTATTGGCATCCTGATCCAGCTCTTGATAAGTAATCTCTGTCTCTATTACACCTTCACGAAGGAAGCTTATTGCTATCTTCTCCCCATGCACTGAGCAACTATCTATAAAACAATCCTTTAGAGTTTGACCAAACATATTTACCTTCGTCGGTATGCTTCCAAAGTAATATTTCAATTTAGAAATTTATTATACTACAAGCTGAGATTTATTGGATTGAAGTTCCGCGGAAAATGCACTCGCTATAAATTTTCAATAGGTGATATGCCGTCAAAACACCTCAGGCATAAGCCATTTTTTGGAATAGAGAGGGCCGATACAAAGGCATCTATGGTGTTGAATTTAACGGAGTCTGCATCTATCTGTTTTGCTATCCATGCCTCCATCTTTTTCAGGTCGTCTACGGAGGTAATATCTCCCGTTTTCATATAACGCCGGGCCACTAATTCATCATAAGAACGGGTGGATATCCCGTATTCACAGGGGTACATCAGAGGAGGACAGGCAATACGCACATGCACCTCTTTGGCGCCTGCCTTCTTCAAATCTCTGACCTTGTACAAAATTTGAGTTCCCCGGACGATCGAGTCATCACACAGGACAATCTTTTTCCCTTTAACTGCGTAAGGGAGTACGGACAGCTTACGCTTTGCCATTTTTTCACGGGCAAGCTGCGTTGCCTGCATATAACTGCGATCGGCATAGCGATGATAGAGAAACACTTCCTGGTAGTTAATCTTAGAACGTTTATGATATCCGAGCGCATGGCCTATCCCTGACAGGGGAACGGGCGAAACGATATCAGCCACTAAATCCCCTTCGTCGATATCTCTTTGCGCAAGATTTGCACCCAGGTTATTTCGAGCCTCCTGAACATAAACACCATCTATAATAGAATCGATACTCGCCGTATAGGCCCACTCGAAAGCGCAATGTGCACTGCGTGGAGAATCCACCTGCCCAACGGTTTGAAAACCTTTGTCGTTTATAAGAACGATTTCACCCGGGCGTACGTCTCGAAAATTCTCCATGCCCAGGTTCTGAATAGCACGGGATTCGGAGCTTACCACATACCGTTCAGAATCCATGCCCAGAATAAGTGGTCGGAAGCCATAAATATCACGAGCTGCATAGATCCCGTCTCTGGTTAAAACCACCAGTGAGTAGGAACCTTTGATCTTCCCGGCAAGTGCGCTAATGCCGCTGACCATATCGGGTTTTCCTATGATAACCTTGGAAATTATCTCTACATCGTAACCTTTGTAAAAAGACATACCCTGATCCATCATTCCTTTTACCAGTTCATCGACGTTAACAACCTTACCGCTGAAAGCAATGGCAATTTCTCCAAGTCTGGTCTGCCACTTCATGGGTTGTCTTTCCAATAGGCTTACATGTCCTATACCCCAATTACCCTTTAAACTGTTTAATTCTTCATCGGTAAAGGTTTCAATAACCTTGCCGTGGTGAGTGACGTGATCTACTTCCTGGCCGAAAGATGCATCATCGTCATATTCTTGCTCCCGAAGTTTAAGGAAATCGATTTGGGTTGCCTGGCCGATATTCGAGTCAAAAGTGGAGATACCGCAATATTCCTGCCCGCGATGTTGAAGGAAATCAATTCCCCGGTAGATATCGTAAACACATTCTCTTTTTGAATATAAGCCGAAAACACCACAGTTTTCCTGTACTGAGTTCATTACCCAACTCCTTCCTCAGTCAATATCCCCATAATAACTCTAAACGGATTTAATATAACAATAACAACCTTGAATAACGGGAAGTATAGGAAAACGACTCTTGTGTCAATGAGAAAGAAGCCACACAGGTGCCCACTTGAGTTTTAAATGCTTCTAAATTCCGAGTATCTGTGATAAAAATAGATAATCCCTCAGACATCAGGAACTTCAATATGATTAAAGGAATTATATTTTTTATAACCGGTTTGGTTTTTTTCCTATTCGGAATGGTTAAGTTGAGTGCCGAGATACATAAACTTCTTAATAACGTCCGGATCCGTCAATATTTTAAATACTCGATTGAGAAACCGATTTACGGCGTAATTGTCGGCATTATTTCAACTGTTCTTTTTCAAAGCAGTTCGGCAACTTCTGCTCTGACCGTCGGGATGGTCAGCGCCGGTCTGATCAGCTTTTACCATTCTCTGGGCATAATACTTGGCGCCGATATCGGAACGACCTTAACCGTACAACTTGTGGTCTGGAAGTTTACCGACATTTCCCCTGTTTTTATAGTTTCCAGTGGCATTCTGTGGCTTTTAGGAAAAGGGAAATGGAAATCAATTGGCGAAGCAATGTTCTATTTTGGTCTGATATTCTTCGGTTTGAGTGTGGTAGGCCAGGCAACTGCTCCTTTGAAGAATAATCCAGCCTTTATTAATTTCTTTCAGGAAACAAAAAACCCGTTGCTCGGTGTTGGTGTTGGCTTACTCCTTACGGCAGTTGTTCAAGCTTCAGCCATACCGATCAGTATTCTTGTAATCCTGGCCCAGCAGGGATTAATAACCATTGACAACTCCCTTCCCATTGTCTTCGGAGCAAATATAGGCACAGCAGTTACAGCCATTCTGGCAGGTCTCGTCGCCAATACAAGCGGGAAGCGGAGCGCACTCTCCCATCTACTTTTCAAATTCTTTGGAGCGGTAATCTGTATTAGCATTTTACCCATTTTTATCCAGGTTCTGGAAAGGCTTTCCTCAAATGTCGCTCAACAGATCGCTCTCGGGCATATTCTGTTCAATCTTTTGATTGTCACCATTTTTATCTTCCTGCTCAAACCATTTTCACGGTTGGTCGAAAAAATCCTGCCCGGTAAGGAAGAAGTTTTACCGATCTGGCCAGTATTTCTTGATGAAAAACATTTAGCAAAAGCCGAAGATGCTCTGGAATGTGTTAAAAAAGAAATACAGAGAGAAATTTATCTTACACAAAAGGTGTTTTCCGAAAGCTTAGATCTGATATTAAACTTCAATCAGGGGGGGAAAAGAAACATTCTTTATGTTGAATTGATAATTGATAATCTGCGGACTGAAATATCCGAATATTTGTGCAAAATTCCCAGTGGTCACCTTTCGCATGAATTATCGAATAGATTTTTTGCCTTCACAGCAATGGCCAATGATATCGAAAGAATTGCTGATCACTGTGTAAATATGGTTAACCTGTCTGAAAAAAAATACCAGATAAAAACAGAATTTTCTGAAATAGCAAAAAGTGAACTGGCAGAAATAGAAATGTTAGTGGCCGAAAATATCAAGGATGCCATCTCGCTCGTTAAGAAAAGGGATGAAAAAAAAATAAGGTCAGTTTTCGATCGAGAGGAAGAAATTGATCTTAAAGTAAAAGAAGCCACTGAAAGACACTTGGAAAGATTTCACAAGGGAAAATGCCAGCCTGCGGTCGGTCCTATTTTCCTTGAAATATTATTAAATCTTGAAAGAATATCGGACCATTGTGAAAATATTGCCGAATATAGTGAAGACTTGAAAGAATAACTGTCAATCGGAACAAATGATAGTGAGGTACATGAATCATGGGAAAGAAAAACATAAAACAGCTAATTGAACAAATTGTTCCTTCGATGACAGAGCTTCGACGTGAGATTCATGCCGAGCCCGAACCGGGGTTCAAAGAATTTGAAACCGCTAAAAAAGTCCTGCAAAAATTAAAGGACATTCCGGATATACACATTAGAAAGAACGTCGCTGGAACAGGAATAGTCGCCACATTAGGGAAAAATAAACCCGGACCCTGCGTTGCTCTTCGCGCCGATATGGACTGCCTTCCGATCCAGGAAGAGACGAATAAACCGTATGCCTCTCAGAAACCTGGATACATGCATGCGTGTGGGCATGATGGTCACACCACCTGCCTGGTTGGCTCCGTACTCATATTATCAAAAATCCAGGACGAGTTAGAAGGACCGGTGAAATTTATCTTTCAACCTGCAGAGGAGTTCGATGCCGGAGCACAGCGAATGTGTCAAGAGGGGGCTCTGGAAAATCCTGAGGTGGATGCGATATTCGGCCTCCACTGTTATTCGGGAAGCGGATTGCAACTGGGAGAAGTCGCGATTTGTAAAGGATCGGCAATGGCAGGAAGTGGAAATTTTAAAATTACCATCCATGGAAAAGGAGGACATGCAGCGTATCCTCATATCTGTATTGATCCTATCTATATTGGCATGCAGACAGGTAATGCTCTTCAATCTATTGTATCCCGATCGACAAACCCGCTCAAAAGTGCAGTCGTAACCGTAGCAAAATTTAATGCCGGTACAGCCACAAACATTATTCCCGATACAGCCATACTGGAAGGAACATTCCGCGCTCTTTCACCCGAGCTACTTAAAAAAACTGCTGAACATATTAAAGAGGTAGCGAAGCAAACTGCTAAAGCGTTTGGAGCCGATGCCACCGTCACAATCGAAGAAGGTTATCCTGTCCTCGTTAACCATGGGAAAAGTACAGCCATTTTTGAGAAAATTTCACAGAGTGTTATAGGAAAAAAATTGGTGAAGGAAAACCAGGCCCCGCTGATGGGTTGTGAGGATTTCGCTTTTTACGCTGAGCGGATTCCTGGAACATTCTGGTTTCTTGGTATCAGACCTCCGGAAGCTACAGACTATCCACGAAACCATCATCCAAAATTTGACTTTAACGATGACGCTCTCTCTCTCGGAATAGAGATGCACTGCGAGATCGCGCGACGTTTTGCCTCCCTCTGGAAAGAATAACGCAATATTAATTCTTATTTTCTTCTTTCCGGAATGATATTATTTCATAATATATGGCAGGTTTTCAGATGATGCAGCTACTGCAGCAATAATTGCTGCCCCCTTCCCTGAACCATCTTTAGCCATTTCCATCTTTATTCTTTTTGATTTTGCATTAAAAAGATTATTAAAAACATCTTCCATAATTCCACTGAAACCAGGATATTTTTCGAATAATGAACCGTCAATCCCAACAGTGTGACAGCTCATCAGTTCAGGATCCATCCATGTAATAACACCAGCTATTGCAGCAGCTGAAACTCTTGCTGCTCTTGTCGAAACAAGTCCGCAAACTTTTTTTAGCAGTTGTTTATCAAGGAGAGTTTTTTTATCTACCTCAAGTTCTGTAAGATAATCTTCTATTTCTCCGAGATTATCGCTTGTATCTCCCTGAATAAGCGACATATCCTTAGTTTCAAATGAGCCTTTTTCAGCAAAAATATTTAATGTCTTTATACCGCTGAATAAAATTTCTCTATGAGCAAGATCGTATATGACACGTCTGGTTATTTCGCCCAGATACATTCCTGAAACCATTTTTTCGAGGTACTGGTTTCCAGGATTAGGTGATTCATCGTCAAGATCTTTGTCATAACGGTTTCTTCTTAATTTATCGAAATTTCCCCATTCCATGTTAATAATCATATTACCTTTAGGGCTGATTCCCCTCCATTTGGATATATTGGAAATCTGTTCAGGATAGCATGCATTAGTTCCTGTTCCGAGAATTACACCGACATCACAATCTTTATCCGTATAACTTTTTGCGACCAGTGTTCCGACTGTGTCATTTGCCAAAGCGGCAACTCGTATGCATTTTATCCCTTTTCTCTTCAATGCTTCATTAAGAAGAACAATGACATCTTCTCCAACAACACCTTTTGCTGTAAATCCCTTTGTCCACACTATTAGTTTACCGGCTGCAACATTAGTCTGTTCGACAGGAAATGAAAATGTAAAAGCCAGGTCGTAAAGTTTTCCTCTGTCAAATTCGTTATCTGTTAAAAATTCTTCAATACAGTCTGCAATAAAATCAAACAGAAGTATGGCGTTTCCTTCCATACATTCCTTTTTAATAACAAACTTACTGACAGCAAGAACTGATGAATTGCCTTTTCCGTCAAGCTCTACTGCCAGAACTCTAAAATTAGTTCCTCCGAGGTCAAGAGCAATGAATGTACCTTTTTCTGTTCCTTTAGGTCTATCTACAAAGGATG
>JAYEGA010000077.1:0-9214 GCA_034658835.1 Thermodesulfobacteriota bacterium | reverse complement strand
GATACCCGGTTGCCATACCGCTATACCCTTCGCCTCCATCCGGCTGGGTTTGGGACTTGCTGAACTTTTAAATAAAGGGTAAGATCAGCGCACCCTTAAGAATACGTGCCGTGCCCGGCACACAACCCGTCGCTCAACCGGACGCGCAAAAAGCCGCGCGCCGGTTAGCTTTTCGTTCTGCTCTCATGAATAATTTATTGCCACACATCATTGTATGTGTTTTTAATAGGCAAATAAAGGTGGTGCGCCATGGCAACAACACGAGACAGAGCAATTGAGGAAGCACTATCCCTTCCGGCAGACGTCCGTCTGAGCTTGGTTGAGAAGCTCCTCACGAGCCTTAATTTGCCAATCGATTCGGAAATTGATCGCCTTTGGGCAGAAGAAGCGGAACGTCGTGTATCCCAAATTGAGGCCAGCGAGGTGAAAATGGTTCCTGGTAAGGAAGTTTTCTCTAAAATCCGAGCAAAATATGAAAGGGGTTATATATCAGTTAAAATCTGACTACATCCTTATCATCGCAGTTGCCGATCTTCGACGTTGCCCGGGCTATTGGCTACACAGAGTGTGAGCAGAAACGTTATCTTTAAATCAAATTTTTATTTGACATACATGCATAATTAATGCATATTAATGCATATGAGAACAACACTAAACATAGAAGACAAGATATTGGAAAAGGCATCGCGGCTGACAGGCGTTAAAGAGAAAACCTCTTTAGTGAGGCTTGGTTTAGAAGCTTTAATTGCCCGCGAAAGTAGCAAGCGACTTGCTAAACTCGGCGGAACCGAAAATAACCTGCGTCCCATTCCAAGACGAAAATTTGCCTAAAAACTACCATGGTCCTTGTTGACACTTCAATTTGGGTTACCCACCTGCGTCAAGGTAGCCGGCAGCTTGAAAATCTGCTAATGGATGCCGAGGTTATGTGTCATCCATTTATCATTGGCGAGCTCGCCTGTGGTAATCTGAAAAACCGGAACGAAATCATCTCTTTACTTCATTCCCTTCCAATGGCTTCGACGATTGAATTTGACGAATTCCTATTCTTTACTGATCAAAATCACCTAATGGGGAAAGGTGTTGGTTTCGTCGATGTCCACCTTTTAGCGTCTGCTCAATTGACCGGAGTACCACTGTGGACAGCAGACAAAAGGTTAAAATCTGCGGCAGATCAACTTAAATTAACATTTAGAAAAAGATAATCGGGTAAGGGGGTGTTTCTCTCTCCCCCTCCCCTACGATTATTCAGGAAGTTACAGTTGCTGGATGATGCAACGTGTGACGCAGATTTGAGAAGTCCACCCAGCAATTATTCTGAAAAGTTATCAGGTCAACTAAAAGGGATTAATTGAAAAACACATTTTCTTCTTCAGTCTGAAAACTGATGTCTGGTATTTTACTGAAATCAGACACATGCCGGTTTAAGCTTCTTCAGGAATGGTAAATCGCCAGGCACAAAACCACTCAGGAGGATGATCGTCTGGAGGACACCCGATACATTCGGTGCAGATTCTTGGATCAATGCTTTCTCCAAAATAACTGTATTCAACCAGGCCGGCAGATTTGCACGGATAATCATCAAGTCCCCTCCGTTTTCTTGCTGATTGAACACGGCATTCATTCATCTGAAAAACAACACTATTAGGACCTTCATCGATGATGGATTGCACATTAATTCGTGCGTACATTCGAAATGCCAATGCCTTTTTCAAACCTTCAAGCCCCGCATACTCCGGCAAACCTAAAAACTGCTTGATAGACCATGCCTCGAAGGGGGAAAAGCGGGTCCAGCAGGAATCATTGCAACGCTTGGCATCATACATACCGCGGGCATCTTCCACAGCCTGAAACCACACACCATCATTGGCTATCCAATTCACGCCTATATCGTTCATTAAAGTAAGGAGTCTCTCATTCGGCAGATCCAATAATGCCTCTGGTATGCCATCTTTCATTTTAAAACCAAGAACCTTTGCCAACCTGTTCATCTGGATGTTATAGCTATCATTGTATGCCACTTTCATAATATCGAGGGCTTTTTTCATCCCCATCTGGTGTTCCACCTCTCTAAACCAGAGGGTATGGTGAACAATGATTCGATGAAACATATCTAAAACAAACCGTGCCATATCTTCATGGCTAAGATCCTCAGGTTTCTCAATTTCTCTGTCCATTTCAGATCTCCCTTTCGTCCTTGAATGCAACCTGGCATAAGAGTATAGGGAAGAGATTGTTGACAGTCAAGAATTAACAGGCGTTTCCTTTCTTGACAAATTAACTGTTTCGTTATAGCAATTGCAATATAGATCGGTAATGTTAAGAGGAAATTGCAGGTGGATAAAAGCAAAGAGGAAATCCTGGCAAAGTATAATAAAGGCCTCGTTCTGGTTTTCACCGGGGATGGCAAGGGAAAAACTACTGCGGCACTCGGGCAGGCCCTGCGGGCAATAGGACATGGTAACAAAGTATATTTGATCCAGTTTATGAAGGGGAGGAAATACGGGGAATTGTTAGCTGCGGAGAAGTACTTACCCGACCTCACTTTTCATTTAGCAGGTCTGGACAGTTTCGTGATGAGGGACGACCCGGCTCCAATCGACATCGAACTGGCCCAACAGGGGCTGGATCTTGCCAGGCAGGTTATGAAGTCCAATGAGTATGACATGGTAATACTGGACGAGATTAATGTAGCTATTGACTTTAAGCTAATTCCACTGGATGAAGTTATTGAGATTATCAAAAATAAACCTGCCAACCTGCACCTGATACTGACCGGTAGATACGCGCCTCCTGAGATTATTGAGCTGGCCGATACAGTAAGTGAGGTCAAAGAAATCAAGCATCACTATACAACCGGTATAAAGGAAAGAGCCGGCATAGATTGTTGATAAAAACCATAAATTATTGACAGGAGGTAGTAAAAAATGACCAATGAAGAAAAGATCGAAGAGATTAGACAGCGGGCGAGAAAAAATTTTAGTCTGGGTTACAACTGTGCTGAATGCGTATTTGAATCTGTTATAAGTCTGGTTGATACGAAAATGCCTCAAGAGGTGAAGAAACTTGCCACTGGATTTGGCGGCGGTGTCGGGCTTTACGGGGATAGTTGCTGTGCAATTGTTGGCGCTGTCATGGCGGTAGGCGCCGTTCATGGAAGGAGTTCCCTGCCCGAAGGTGAAGGCAAGGAGGCAGCAAAAAAGGCAAAAGAACAGCTCTATGGAAAACCCGGCCTCTACAGGTTGTTTAACCAGATTCCTAACAGGATTAAAGAAAAGTATGGCCACACTATCTGCCGGGATATAACATCTGAATGGCACGATGATTGGCTCTGCCGCGAACATGCTCTCTATTGTCGGGAAATTATTACCGACGCGGCGGGGATTGCTGCTGAGCTTATTTTGTTGGACAAGGACGAGCTTGCTTCAAGACCTTTTGGCGATAACGTGGAAAACATCAAAGAGTGATATGGTACGCCATTTAGTACAACTTTAATAAAGATAAAAATTTAAGCAGGTACTGTTAACTTTTTCCCTATCGATAAAGGCTGGTATCCATTGGTGCCAGCCTTCATTATGGCACTCCGGGGTGTATAATTTTAGCCAATTCTTCCAGCCCGTCCACAATTCTGGGTGATGGATGATCTGTCAGATCGGTATTAAAGATATGAATCCTGTTATCCTTGATTGCCGGAATATCTTCCCACCTCTTCCACTTATTACTTACACGTTTAAAATCCCCACCTCTCTTCATTGATGATACGATGATAATCTCCGGTTGCCTTATAATGATTTCCTCTATACTGTAGCGGGGATACTTTATTGCCTCATTTCCTGAGATATTTATTCCACCTGCCAGCGTTATCAGCTCGTTGTGAAGTGTATTACTGCCAACAGTAACAATAGGATCGATCCCTATCTGGAAAAAGACCTTCGGTTTCTTCAGATCTGCTGTTTGTGAAACAACAATCCTGACCCTTTCCCGTAGATTGTAGACCAGCTTTTTCGCCTCGTTTTCTTTTCCTGTTACCCTGCCAATATCCAACACCATCTTGAATATTTCATCGAGATTTGTGGGATTGATCATATATACAGGAAAGCCGACTCTCTCCAGTTGTTCTACAGTTTCTATTTTATTTCCATCGGCAGTGCCTATAATCAGATCCGGGCTGAGAGAGACAACCTTTTCAAGAGAGATGCTGACATAACTACCAACGCACGGTTTTGACCTCGCAGCCTCAGGATAATCGCTGAATGTGGTTACCCCGACAATCTCTTCGTCCAGACCGAGGGCGAAAAGAGTCTCCGTTATACTGGGCGCAAGGGACACGATCCGCTTTGGAGATGGAGGAATGTTTACTTTTCTTCCTGTTTCATCGATGCACACATCGGCATAAACTCCCGGTGAAAAAAAAAGGATTGAAAATATCAAAAAAACTTTTATTCTGTAATCGTACAAAAGCATCACAAGTCAAAATCCCCTGGCGATTGTCCATTTATCAATTTAATGACTGCAAGTTGAGGAAAGTAATCTATAATATTCAGGCAGCCGAAACTCTGTTCAATGGAATAGAAATTTTTCAGATCAAGGTTCATGGCATCTGCAAGTATCACACGGTTAACCCCTCCATGGGCAACCAGAACAATATTTCCCCCATGGTTTGCATCCAAAACCTCCTTCAAGGCGGGAATAACCCTCCCGGCCAGGTCCCCGATACTCTCCCCTTCCGGTATCCGGTAATTAACTATTCTTCTCCCCCGTTCATTTATGGCACCTGGAAACCGTTCTTCTATCTCCTCCATGTTCAGTCCTTCCCACAGCCCGACATTCAGTTCCCTTAAATCGCTGTATTGCTCAGGAATTAAGCCGTGAGCTCTGGCAATAATCTCTGCCCCCTTTTTTGTCCTGATCAAGTCACTGCAGTAAACATCAGCAAGCTTCTCATTTTTCAACCTGTCTGCAACAGCCTCCATCTGCCTGATTCCGAGTTCAGTTATATCCACGTCCGTGTGGCCGTTATATCTCCTCTCCGAAAAGTTCGTTACCTGTCCATGTCTAATTAGATATAATCTGGTATAGGTATCCATATTCCCCCCGACCTACTAAGCGAAAAGTGCGCAGATCATCAGAAGTGTAACAACCTCGTTGATCTCACATGCTGCACCCATAATATCTCCCGTTACTCCCCCAATACGCCTTTTGAAAAAGTGACCGAAAAGAATCGTTAAAGCTGCGATGATAAGCATTATCATCAACCCTTTGAGCTGAAATAAGCCGATCAGTATGACTGCAGTTATGAGTGTGGAGATGATGTATTCCTTTCTCCCCGCAAACCTGGTGAAAGCGAGTGCTGTCCCGGGATCGGATCTGGCATAAGTGAAACCGGAGGCCAACTGAACCGTTGACCACCTCCCTAAAACAGGTATTATTAGAAGAGTCCTGTTTTTGATTTCTGCAGGTACCTCCATGAGGGCAAATACCTTTAACACCAAAAGGAGTATCAGACCGACTACAGCAAAGGAACCAATTTGACTGTCCCTCATAATATCAAGGGTCTTTTCCCGATCTCTTCCTCCGGCCAGACCGTCAACCGTATCGGCAAAACCATCCAGATGAAAGGCGCCTGCAAGTACAACCAGAACCACAATAACAAGTACATCCACGAGAGATGAGGGAAGGAGGTAACTAAAAACTATTCTTACGGCCACAAGTATCAGGCCGATAAAGAGACCGACCACGGGAAAACAGGACATTGACTTGCCAAGTTTTTCCCCTGTAATATCAAGACCTTTTGATATCCTGATTAGGGTGAGAAATTGTAATGCAGTAAGAAATCCCTTCATTATTTCAAATCCTTGTCTATACCTGCAATCGTAGTGCAGGGTTTTAGCCCTGCGCTACAGAGCCGTGTCCACACCTGCCGATTCAAAGGTTGCCATTTTAGTCATGATTTTCACGGCACCCTCAATTATGGACATGGCAATGGCGGCGCCGGTTCCTTCTCCCAATCTCATATCTAAATCAAGCATCGGCTTCTGACCCAGCTTCTCAAGCATCTTTTTATGTCCGGCCTCTGAAGAAAGATGGGAGTAAAAGAGGTATTCGTTTATAACAGGATTCATCATAACCGCTATCAGGGCACCCGCTGTCGATATGAAACCATCCACCACAACCGGTATCCGGTGGGAAGCACATCCTATAATAAGCCCGGCTATTCCCCCTATCTCAAATCCACCCACTTTGGCCAAGACGTCTACTGGATCTTCAGGGTCTGGCCGGTTCAACTTTATGGCCTCCTCTATCACATCCGCCTTTTTCTGGAGTGTTTCGTCATCAATACCGGTACCTCTGCCGGTCACCTCTGTAGCAGGCAGGCCGGTAAATACGCAGAGAATCGCACTGGAGGGGGTGGTATTTCCTATCCCCATCTCTCCCGTTCCTACGATATCCACACCCTTTCTTGAATATTTGTCCACCAGATCGATGCCGGCCTTTATTGACCGTAGTGCCTCATCATGTGTCATGGCAGGGCCTTTCGCGAAATTCTTTGTCCCATAGCCTATTTTATTGATAATAAAACCTTCAGCAGGTTCAAAATCATGATTGACCCCGATATCCACAACCACCACTTTTGCCCCCACGTGGCCTGCCAAGACATTTATGGCAGCTCCTCCAGCAAGCATATTTAGAACCATCTGGATGGTAACCTCTCCCGGATAGGCACTCACGCCCTCTTCCACAACACCATGATCGCCGGCAAACGTAAATATCACCTTCCTGCTTACAGACGGATTCATGTCCTCTTTGATGGCTGCGTATCTTTGTGCAACAACCTCAAGCCCGCCGAGGCTTTCAAGGGGTTTTGTAAGACTGTCAATTTTCCGCTTTGCCCGCTTCAGGTAATCTTTGTTCAATGGCTGGATGCTATTCAGTATCTTCTGTAGATTTCTCACTATTCTCTCCCAATTTGATTTTCTGCTTTTACACCTTTTGTTTTTGCTGAAAGCTGACGGCTGATAGCTGAACGCTTACTTTATCTTAACAGGAATGCCGGAGAGAAGAGCATAGACCTCATCTGCCCTCCCGGCCATCCTCTGATTGAGAAAACCAAGTCGGTCTCGGTATTCCCTTGCCAATTTATTGTCCGGGACTATTCCCATCCCGACCTCATTGGAAACGGCTATGATCGTTCCATCAAACTCATCTACACTCGAAAAGAAATCATCCATAATCTCTGATATCTTTTCATCCTGATCCGGATATTCAAGGAGAAGATTGGACATCCAGAGTGTCAGACAATCAATTAAAATTGTAGCATATGAACCCACCGCCGACCTCAGTGCCCTTCCAATATAGATCGGCTCCTCCACGGTATCCCACCGGTTGCCCCTTTGCTCCCGGTGTTTTTGAATCCTGTGACTCATCTCCTCATCAAAGGCCTGAGCAGTGGCCAAAAAGAGCCTCTTACCCTTCAACTTTTCCGCCAGATCCTGAGCAAAATCGCTCTTGCCGCTCCTCGCCCCGCCTGTTACGAAAATTATCATGTTATTGTCCTATTTCTCCTGTGATTGCCCCTTCACCTGGTCTGCCATCATCTGTTGTAAATTTGCAAGTGGCTGCAATCCGGAAGATCCTTCGATCGCCTTAACCGCGATATCCTCCACTTTTTGATATGATTTTTCGAGTTGCCCGGAGAGTTTTGCAATCTGTTCGCTCTGTTCTTTTACCGTTTTTTCAAGAGATTCAATTCGGGTAGTGAACACTCCTCGCTCACCCTCAAATTCTTTACTCAACAATTGTTCCTTGTTTTTAGCTTCTGCTGTAATTCTTTCGGTCGTTTCCTTCACGGCTCTTGTGACGGCCGTTTCCAGTTCTTTGGGAAATGCACTCACATTTTTGCGCAGCTCATTCAGTTCCCCTTCTTCTTCGCTTATCGCCTTTTCTCTTTCTGCCAATTCCTTTTCCATTTGCTCCCTTTTAAGCTGAATCTCCCTTTCAAGTTTCTCTTTTTCGTCTTCGAATTCATCTTTTAAAAGTTGTTGTTCCCGCTTAAAAGTGTACTGGAATTCCTCCTTCTCCCATTCTCTTTTCTTCTTTTCAGCAGCATTCTGTTCTTTTATTTCCATCTCATACTTTTCTTCCTCTTTTTCCCATTCTGCGCGAGTATTTTCAATTTCCTGCATCAGCTCCTCTTTCATTACGGCCATCTCGGATTCGTATTCCTGTCGCTTCTGGTTCTGAGCTTCTATGAGAGCAGCCAGTGTGGCCGCTGATTTCTCTATTTCATACAGTTCTTTTAATTCATCCTCCTTAATCGCAATAGCCTTCTGGATACCATTCAGTCTATTTACCTCGTCTTCCAGCTTATCTGAAATCTGGGTCAGCATCTTACTCATGTCGAGCTTGAGGCTGCTGATCCCTTTTACAACACCCTCGGATGACAGAGAACTTGCAACCTCAATGACCTCCTTCGCCCTTTTTTCCTCAATCTTTTGTTCCGGTTTAAGTTCCACTTCCCTCTTTTCCTGAAGCTGTTTTAAAAGCACATTGTAGGCATCAAGCATTTCTTTTTTTGTATTGCTCATCGTAGGCTTTTGGATTTGTTGGCTTTTCTTTTCCGTCATAATTGGCACCTCTTTTCTTTGGTTTAATTTTTTTCATCCCGCTCTTGTTTAACTACTGCTCAATTGGGTACTGTTATTATTGGATCATCTCCCATTTAGTTGAAAAAAAGACAAGGTATTTATAGTGAAATCAAATAGAATGGACATCCGGTATCTCCCACGGTATAAGTTTGTCTACCAAGATAAACTTTATCAAAAGGAGACCTGCGATGTCCGGACTCAGTATAGCACCTTATTCCCCCTTTCGTCGAATCAAAATTATCCAACAACACGTTTCCGCCGATGTTTCTACCGCACAGATTGTCTCCGAGCCAGACAAACGCTTCTATCCGATTTGTCATCGTTGCAAAGAGAAAGCCTCTGGCATACACAGCCATGCTCAACGCAAAATACGCGATCTGAACTTTGGTGGTATCCGGGTATGGATTCAAAGTCATTACCGCAAAATAATTTGTCCTCGCTGTCAGCGCATACTTGTCGAGGATTTGGAGCTATTTCATCCTTCTGCGCGCGTGACAAATCGAATGGCCCGCTATATTTATGATCTTTGTCGGGTCATGACCATAAAAGAAGTAGCTCAGCATGTGGGC
>JAYEGA010000076.1:0-9222 GCA_034658835.1 Thermodesulfobacteriota bacterium | reverse complement strand
AGGAATAATAACTTATGTTTAATTTCGGTAAAGATAATAAAAAGGAAAAAGAAGGGCTAATAATTCCCCTCATTCCGCTGAGGGATGTTGTAGTATTTCCTCATATGATTGTGCCTCTTTTTGTGGGCAGGGAAAAATCGATAAGCGCGCTGGAATCTGCCATGAAGCATGAAAAAGGAATATTTCTGTCAGCACAAAAGAGCGCCCAGAAGGATGATCCAGCGGAAGATGATATTTACAGGTTTGGCACTATAGGAATTATTATTCAGCTCTTGAGGCTTCCGGATGGGACTGTAAAGGTACTTGTTGAAGGAAAGAGGAGGGGAAGAATCAAAAGATATGTCCCTAATGTTGATTTTCACCTGGTGGATGTTGAGGAGGTGGAGGACGAAGATGAAGCTGTTTCCATTAAGGCAGAAGCACTGACGAGAAATGTTACTGAAACATTTGAAATCTATGCAAAGTTGAACAGAAAGATACATGCCGAAGTGACAGTAACCCTGTCAACTATAGACAGCCCCTCAAAGTTGGCGGATGTCATAGTATCTCATCTTAATATCAAGTTGGAAGCCAAGCAGAAGATTTTAGAGATAGTAGACATAACCAACAGGTTTGAAGCTATATATGAATTGATGCTCTCTGAAATAGAAATTCTTGAGGTCGAAGAGAAAATAAGAAGGCGTGTAAAGAAGCAGATGGAAAAGACCCAGAAAGATTACTATCTGAATGAGCAGATGAGAGCGATTCAGAAGGAGATGGGAGATAAAGATGATTTCAAGAGTGAATTAGAAGAGCTTGAAAAGAGAGTAAATAACAAGAAATTGTCTGAAGAGGCAAGCAAAAAGGTAAAGCACGAAATTAAGAAAATGAAGATGATGGCGCCTATGTCTGCCGAAGCTACAGTAGTCAGAAATTACATAGACTGGATATTGGATATGCCCTGGTATGACACAACCGAAAACAAGCACAGTCTCAAGGAATCGGAAGCAATATTGGAAGAGGACCATTATGGGTTGAAAAAAGTTAAAGAGAGAATACTGGAATATCTTGCAGTTCAAAGTCTGGTTAAGAAAAATAAAGGTTCCATACTCTGTCTGGTTGGTCCCCCGGGTGTAGGCAAAACGTCTGTGGCCAAGTCGGTTGCAAGAGCCACCAATAGAAAATTTGTCAGGTTCTCTCTTGGTGGTATAAGAGATGAGGCTGAGATAAGAGGTCATAGAAGAACATATATAGGGGCGTTGCCGGGGAAAATTGTCCAGTTGTTGAAGAAAGCCGGCTCAAATAATCCGGTCTTTTGTCTTGATGAGGTTGACAAATTGAGCTCTGATTACAGAGGAGACCCTTCCTCGGCTCTCATAGAGGTACTTGATCCTGAGCAGAATAATGCCTTTAATGATAATTACCTAGAGGTTGAATATGACCTTTCCGATGTAATGTTTATAACAACTGCTAATATACTGGATACGATACCCGCACCTCTTCAGGACAGAATGGAAGTTATTCGCATTGCAGGATATACGGAGCAGGAAAAGTTAAACATTGCAAAGAAGTTTCTCGTTGCCAAGGAGATGGAAGCCAATGGTCTTACAAATGACAATATAAACTTTTCTGATGGAGCTTTGTTATCTATTATAAGGCAATATACCAGAGAATCCGGAGTGAGGAACCTGGAGAGGGAAATAGCCTCGGTATGCAGGAAAGTTGCCAGGGAGATTGTTACTGACGGAAATAACAGGCAGCTTAAAATATCATCCAAATCCCTTCAAAAACACCTTGGTGTTCCGAAATTCAGGCATGGAGAAACCGAGGGGAAGGATGCGACAGGGCTGGCGGTCGGTTTGGCCTGGACAGAAGTGGGAGGTGAGCTTCTAAATATAGAAACGTCTCTTATGTGGGGCAAAGGGAATTTGACCCTGACCGGAAAACTGGGAGATGTAATGCAGGAATCTGCCCAGGCTGCCCTTACTTATGTGCGGGCAAGGACAAATAGTTTTGGGCTTTCGGAAGATTTTTATAAGGATGTGGATATTCATGTACATGTTCCGGAGGGAGCTATCCCGAAAGATGGACCATCTGCTGGAATAGCTATAGCAGTATCAATAACTTCATCTTTCCTGAAAAGAAAAGTCAGAGGTGATCTGGCTATGACTGGTGAGATCACATTGAGGGGGAGAGTTCTGCCAGTAGGTGGGTTGAAAGAGAAATTACTGGCGGCTCATCGTGGGAACATAAAAACTGTGATAATTCCCAGAGATAATGAGAAAGATATGGCCGATATTCCTAACAATGTTTTAAAGGCTCTTGAAATAATTTTTGTGGAGAATGTGGACGAGGTTTTAAAAGTGGCCCTTCTTCCGAGTGACGATGTGAAAGAAAGTGTAACGTATGAGAAGAAAGATTTTGCAGGTACTCAGGAAGTTCGCATAAACGCAAAGAAAAAAGGAAATGATGAATTGAACACATTTCAAGTACATTGAAGTGATGTAGATATTTATTTAGTGTCCATATTTAATTCTTGACAATAAGAGTCAGAGTTGTTACGAAGCGCAGCTCACCAAACAGAAAGACTTACGGGCGGATAGCTCAGATGGGAGAGCGCCACGTTTACACCGTGGATGTCACAGGTTCAAGTCCTGTTCCGCCTACCATTCTAAAAATGCTGAGTTTGAAAAGCATATAGTTTTTGCGGGGTCGTAGTTAAGCTGGTTATAACGCCGGCCTGTCACGCCGGAGGCCGAGGGTTCGAATCCCTTCGACCCCGCCAAATTTTCAGGGAGTTAGCCAATTTAAGGTTAACTCCCTTTTTTATGTCAGGCTAAAATATGACTAAGATTTCTTGAAAATCAAGAAAGTGGTGTCTGTTCTCCGAACAGGCCTGTTTAATTAAGGCCGATGAGGGCCTGTCTGCGTGTGGAGATGCACGGGCGCAGGCATACGGACACTATTTGAGAGCCTGGCTAAGAGCTTGCCTTTTCCTGTGCCGTAGTATAAAGTGATCTGAAATTTCAAAGGAGGCTTTGTCATTTTTAGCAAAAAGATTACAGCCTGGATTAAGGGTCTCTTTCTAAGGAAAGATCACTCACATCTGGAGAAGGAAATACAATCTATCATTGATGCCGGTGAGGAAAAGGGCCTGATAGACCAGCGGTCTGGCGAGATGATACAGAGTATCCTTGATTTTAGGGATACGCTGGTTCGCGAGGTCATGATTCCGAGGACGGAGATGATCGCTATAAGCAGTGATGCCACAATAGAGGAAATTCTTGATCTTATTATGAAACGTGGTCACACAAGAATGCCTGTCTACAGCGGTAGCGTGGATAATATTATCGGAATATTGAACGTAAAGGACCTTTTAAAGTTTTGGTCAAAACAGGTTTCTGAAAAAGATGTCCTCTCAAATCTGAGGAAACCTTACTATATACCTGAAACAAAAAACATACACTTTCTTCTCCACGAACTGCAGCAGAGAAAGTACCACATGGCTATCGTAATTGATGAATATGGAGGGACATCCGGTCTCGTTACACTGGAAGATTTGATAGAAGAGATTGTTGGGGAGATTCATGACGAACATGATGTGGAAGAGAAGGGGATAATTGAACTTCCAGATGGTTACGTACTTGTGGACAGCAGAGTGGAGATTGAAGAGGTTGAAGAATATTTTGGCATGGAGATTCCGGAGGGAAAGTTTGAGACCCTGGGCGGATTGATTTTACATGTTATCGAAAAGATTCCCATTGCCGGAGAGGTTGTTTGCCATGATGGTTTTGAGTTGATAATTGAATCGGCGGATGAGAGAAGCATAAAAAAGGTAAAGATAAAGAAGATAGAGGAAGACCGTAGAAGTGGCGATACCTGAGAGTTGGTGGAGGTTTATAGAGAATAATGCCTGACAACAGGGTACTGACGCCCGTGAATTTAGTTCTATCTGCAGCTTCAGGAATCCTCCTCTTCCTTTCTTTTCCTAAGTTTGGGTTGGGGATTTTTGCCTGGTTTTCGCTTGTGCCCCTTTTACATGCTCTCAGAGGGAAGAGACCTTCAGAAGGATTTATAATTGGTCTTATTGCAGGTCTCGTATACAATATCGGCATAATCTACTGGGTTACCGTTGTAGTCGTAAGATATGGTTATCTTCCCTTTTACCTTGGCGTTTCTGTCATGCTGCTCCTTGCGTTATATTTGAGCATGTATGTTTCTCTTTTTTCTGCCGGGGTAGTTTTCTTTAGAAGAAAAGGAATACAGGAGGTAATCTCAGCGCCACTGCTGTGGACATGTCTTGAATATGGGAAATCCCACCTTTTTACAGGATTCCCATGGGAAAACCTGGCCTACTCTCAGTATCTCAATACTTACCTGATTCAGATTGCCGATGTAACAGGTACATACGGGATAACTTTTTTGATAGTTTTTATAAATTGTGTCTTTTATGACCTGATATCTGCTCGTACTAAGAAAAGGAAAAAGTCATTTAAAATATTTGTTGGATGTGTTTTGATTACGCTGGTTTTATGTTATGGGATGTTACGAGTCAATGACTTAAAAGAAACCTTAAAGGGCGTGAGATCCGGTAAGGTTGCCCTGATTCAGGGAAATATTGATCAGAGCATAAAGTGGGATGAGAAGTTTCAAAGGAAGACCCTGGACATATACAGAGATTTGTCTTTTGAGGCGCTACAATCAAAACCGGAATTGATTGTCTGGCCTGAGACGGCCACACCCTTTTTTTTTCAAAATGTGGATGACAAACACAGAGATGTTTTAGGTGTTGCGGAAAAGTCGAACACCTGTTTCCTCTTCGGGAGTCCGGGTTTTGAAAAGAAAAAAAGGGAGACATACTATTTCAATAGTGCATATCTAATATCTCCGGAAGGCATCGTTGTCGGAAAATATGATAAGGTTCATCTGGTTCCTTTTGGTGAATATGTGCCATTTCGCTCTTTGTTCCCCTTTCTGGAAAAGCTGGTGGTTGGCGTGGGGGACTTTCGTTCGGGTAAGGGATACTATCCGCTTTTGATGGATGGAGAGAAGATAGGTGTCCTTATATGTTTTGAAGGCATATTTCCTGAGATCAGCAGGGAGTATGGAAAAAGAGGGGCATCGCTGCTCGTAAATATAACTAACGATGCCTGGTTTGACAGGACATCCGCTCCCTATCAGCATCTTTCCATGACCGTATTCAGGGCGGTTGAAAACCGGGTTTCTATTGCAAGGGCAGCCAATACAGGGATAAGCGCCATAATAGGACCAACAGGAGAAATTCTTTCGAAGACAGAGTTGTTCGAAAGGACGGTACTTACGGGAACTGTACAGTTTATTGACCTTAAGACCTTTTATTCAAGGCACGGCGATTTATTTGCACATTTTTGCTTTTTATTGTTATTTTTGCTTTTTATTATTTCATTTTTGAGGAGGAAAGAAGAAAATGATCGAAGAGTTATCTTGGACCATAAAAGACTTAAAAAAGAGGGTTGATGTCCTTAGAGGTTGTCTTTGACATTGCTGACAAAGAAGTCGAATTAAAGGAGCTCGAAAAACGTTCGTCAGAGGAAGGTTTCTGGAGTGATCCTGAAAAAGCTAAAGAAATATTGAAGAAAAAGGCAAGATTGGAAGCTGTAGTAGAGAACTTGAAGGGGCATGAGAATGCCATTGAGGATTTGGGAATTTTCTTTGAAATGGCCTGTGAAGAAAATGATGAGGAGACACTAAAAGAAATTAAGGGGGATCTTGACAAACTTGAGACGGCGGTGAGAGATGAAGAGTTCAGGATGATGCTGGGTAGTGAGCAGGATCCGATGAATGCTATAATGTCAATTCATGCCGGCGCCGGCGGTACTGAAGCACAGGACTGGGCTGAAATACTCTTACGGATGTACCTTAGATGGGCTGAGAGGAAAGGGTTCTCCACAAATATCATTGACTTCCAGCCAGGTGATGAAGCGGGCGTTAAGAGTGTTACCGTGACTCTGGAGGGAGAATATGCTTATGGATATGCCAGGGCGGAGGTTGGAATACACAGGCTCGTACGAATATCCCCTTTTGATGCAGGCGGACGGAGGCATACCTCTTTTGCATCTGTCTTTGTATATCCGGAAGTGAATGATGAAATAGTTGTGGAGATCAATGAAAACGACCTGAGGGTAGACACATACAGATCTACCGGGGCTGGAGGACAACATGTTAACAAGACTGACTCCGCTGTCAGGATTACCCATATACCTACGCGGATTGTCGTACAGTGTCAGAATGAGAGATCCCAGCATAAAAACAGGGCTATGGCGATGAAGGTTTTGAAATCAAGACTTTACGAACTCAAACTGCAGGAGCAACACGAAAAATTAAATGAGATGAGCAAGTCAAAAAAGGAAATCGCCTGGGGAAGTCAGATACGCTCCTATGTGCTTCATCCCTATAAAATGGTTAAAGATCACAGGACAAATATCGAGGTGGGCAATGTCAACAGTGTCCTGGATGGAAATATAGATGCCTTTATAGAGGCTTATTTAATGAGTTAAAAAAGGAGTTTTTCAATGTTGCGACTGAACAAATTATTGTTACTGATACTTTCTCTTCTTTTATGTTCCTGTGTCCATCAGATGCAGACAATCGGCGGATCATCCACGCAAAACCTTTCCAAGAGTCCTTCTGCTGCTGCTGATACAGCGATTGAAGGAGATCAAGCGATTGAAGAAAAGCAGTTGACAGTTGCAAAGAAGACCTCCAGCAACCTGTTAAACTGGAAAGGTAAAAATCATGAGCAGGAAACTATGGATGAAGCCCTTGAGCTGCTCGGTCAGTCCCAGGAATCCTGGGAAAAAGGAGAGCTTGAAAATGCTCTGAAGTCGCTGGACAAGGCGTATGAGCTCATACTGGATGTTGATGGAGATCCGGATATCTCCAGGCAGAAGGATGATCTGCGTTTCATGATATCCAAACGTATCCTGGAGATTTATGCCTCAAGGTACACGGTTGCAACTGGAAATCAAAGTGAAATACCACTTATTATGAATGAGGACATAAAAAAGGAAATTCGGCTTTTTCAGACTTCAGAGCGTAGATTTTTTGTCGGGTCATATCAGCGTTCTGGTCTTTACCGTCCTATCATCCTGGAACATTTGAAAAAGGCGGGATTGCCTGAAGAGCTCTCCTGGCTTCCACTGGTTGAAAGCGGGTTCAAAATTAAGGCGCTTTCACGTGCCCGTGCTCTCGGACTGTGGCAATTCATTCCTTCAACGGGTTATAAATTTGGCCTTAAACGTGACAACTTTGTAGATGAACGGATGGATGTTGTAAAGTCAACAGAAGCAGCCATTGCCTATCTTAAAGAACTCCACGGAATGTTTGGGGACTGGATGACGGTGCTTGCCGCTTATAATTGCGGTGAGGGGAGGGTTCTAAAAGTCATATCGAGACAGCATGTTAATTATCTTGATAATTTCTGGGATCTTTACCGCCGGCTTCCTTGTGAAACAGCGCGTTATGTTCCTCGCTTTCTGGCAACCCTTCACATCATTAAGGATCCGGATAAATATGGGATAGATCTGAGTAACAATTTAGAAGAACCCATCACTTATGAGTTGGTTAAGACAAACAAATGTATGAGCTTACAGGATATTGCTCTACACTTAAATATTTCAGAGAAGGCATTGACGTCGCTCAATTCGGAACTCAGGCATAAGCTGACACCCGACAGGGAATATGATCTGAAAATTCCTCCCGGAGCGGTGGAACAATTTACCCTGGTTGCCAATAAAATTCCCAAACGGAGAGCACCCTGTCCGGCTTTTGTGAGACACAGGGTAAGAAGGGGAGAGTCACTTTCCGTTATTGCCGAGAGGTATAAAAGCTCTGTACGGGCTATCGTGGCCTATAACCATCTGAAAAGCAGGCATAGAATCAGGGAAGGACAGCGGCTTAAGATTCCAATTCGTGGTTATGGTTATACCCAGCCGACAACAAAGAAACGCGTCAGGATTAGCAGGGTTAGTAAAACGCTGTTACCCGGTAAGGTCATTGAATACAGGGTGAAACGAGGGGATTCTCTGTGGCTTCTGGCAAGGCGTTTCAATACGACTATCTCCGAAATAAAAGGGATTAATAATCTGCGCGGCAGCAGGCTCCGAGTAGGTCAGACCATTAAAATCAAAAGTAGCACCGCAACAAACACTTATACAGTTCGAAAGGGAGACTGTCTTGACAGGATTGCCAGAAAGCACAAGGTCAGTTTAAGGTCACTTTTAAGAATGAACAAACTTAGTCGCAGGGACCGGATATATCCCGGCCAGATCATAATTGTGGAAAGATAGGTTCCCCGGGCCCGATATCTGCAATGCCCGATAATATAACATGGAGGTCATAAATGAAGCGAAATTTCTTAAGGATCTTTACTGTGATTATTTTTGTCATTCTTCTCTTCACCGCAACCCCGGTACTTTCCTACGTCTCCGATGACCTCGATTTTGCGCCGATGGGAGAAGGCGCCGCGCCGGGTGGTTATTCAGGCAAGACTTATACTGTTCCCTCAATCAATTACAAAATGGTCTATTTAAAACCCGGCACATTCATGATGGGGAGCCCGTCCAGTGAGTCGAAGCGAGACAGCGATGAAAGACAGCACAAGGTTACGCTGACGAAGGGGTTTTACATGGGGACGACGGAGGTGACACAAAAGCAGTGGCGCACTATCATGGGTAACAACCCGTCTAATTTTAAAGGAGACAACCGCCCTGTAGAGAGCGTTTCCTGGAATGACGCGAAGGAATTTATCAGGAAGCTCAAGCAGAGAGAAGGTACAGACACATACAGATTGCCCACTGAAGCCGAGTGGGAGTATGCCTGCAGGGCGGGGAGCAAGTCAAGGTTTTGCTTTGGTGACAGCGATTCGGGACTGGGCGGCTATGCCTGGTATCGTAGCAACTCATCATCAAAGACCCATCCGGTCGCAGGTAAAAAGCCCAACGCCTGGGGTCTGTACGACATGCACGGGAATGTCTGGGAGTGGTGTGAGGACTGGTATGGAAAATATCCATCGAGCCATGTTACTGATCCGAAAGAGCATTCGAGTGGATCGTACCGTGTCCTTCGCGGCGGCTCCTGGCTCAGTTACGCGAGGAGCATACGGTCCGCGAATCACAGCAGGAACAATCCTGATCTCAGGTTCAACAACTTCGGATTTCGTGTTGTCCGGGCTAAATAAAAATTACCCCTTGTGCCTTTACCCAT
>JAYEGA010000075.1:0-39276 GCA_034658835.1 Thermodesulfobacteriota bacterium | reverse complement strand
TCTCTTTGATCTGCCTCCTTTTCCCGCACAAGAAATGCTGCCGCCTCCAGATTGTTCAGGGCTGTACGGGCATCTCCATCGGCCGTCCAGATGATGTGTGCAAGTGCATCCGCTTCAATATCCAGAGAAAGCGTTCCAAGGCCTTTTTCTCTGTCGCTCAAGGCCCGCTTCAGGATTATTGATAACTCCTCATCAGAGAATGGCTTCAATACCATCACCCGCACTCTTGAAAGTAGAGGGGCAATCACTTCAAATGAAGGGTTCTCAGTTGTAGCGCCGATGAGTGTAATCAAACCACTTTCCACATGGGGCAGAAAGGCATCCTGCTGTGCCTTGTTGAACCGGTGGATCTCATCCACGAAGAGGATTGTCTTTTTTTGATGATAGCGAAGCTGTGACTTTGCCTCTTCGATAACGGATCTGATTTCTTTTACTCCGGATAGGACGGCAGAGAATGCTTCAAAATGAGATTTTGTCTCACGGGCCATGATGCGGGCAAGTGTTGTCTTACCTGAACCTGGAGGTCCCCAGAATATGGTAGAAAAAAGCGTGTCCCTTTCTATGGCACGACGGAGCAAACTATCTTTGGTAAGGAGGTGAGATTGTCCTATAAATGCCTCAAGGGTTTCGGGTCGCATCCTGTCTGCCAGGGGACGAAACTCTTTTTTCTGTTGATCGAATAGATCCATTGCAAAACTAAGTTTCGAGTTTAAAGTTCCAGGTTTAAAGTCCCCTTTTTTAAAAGGGGGATTCATGGGGATTTTACCTTTTATCAAGGGGGGGAAGTTTTTCGTTTTTTCGCCGCCTCTACAAGCTCGAATATAGTATCAACTTTCCCCTTCGGCGGCCTGTTAAAACAGCGATCCCATTCTTCCTCGGTAAGGTTTTCTCTTAAAAGTGCCTCTACCGGGAAGTATGCCTGCCAGCATGTAATAATACGGGGGCATGGGAAATTTCCACCTTCCTGTTTGCAATAGGCAAAGGTAACCTCCCCTCCCAGTCTCGGACACCTTATTTCCAAGTGATCATATTTTTCCATTTTGTTATCCCATAGCTTTTATGGGGACAGATTTAAAATCTGTCCCCATAAACTTCCAAATTGGCGTAAGCTGCTTATACTTTGGGAAGTTGAGCTAAAGCTTCTTCTACCATCTCCTTCGAATACTCATAATCATGGAGTTTACCGGAAAGGTAGGCATCATAGGCAGCCATATCAACATGCCCGTGTCCACTATGCGCCAAGAGGATGGTTTTTGACTCACCGGATTCTTTACACTTAAGGGCTTCATCAATAACCACTTTAATAGCATGATTTACCTCTGGGGCGCTAAGGATACCTTCAGTACGAGCAAATGTTATCCCGGCCTGGAATGTGGCAAGTTGATGCTCAGCTCTTGCTTCAATCAGCCCTAATTCATACAGATGGCATATAGTGGGCGCCATCCCGTGGTAGCGAAGACCTCCGGCATGGACTGGAGGCGGAATAAAGCTGTGCCCGAGGGTATGCATCTTAATTAATGGGGTAAGCCCGGCCTCATCGCCAAAGTCATAGGCATATGGTCCCTTGGTCAGAGTGGGACAACTTGCAGGCTCAACATTGATAATACGCAGGTCCGGTTTTGTACCGTCCATTTTATCTTTGACAAAGGGAAAGAACAGGCCGGCAAAGTTTGAACCACCACCGATACAACCAATGATAATATCGGGGTAGGCATCCAATTTCTCCATCAGCATTTTTGCCTCAAGCCCATTTACAGTTTGATGTAGCATGACATGATTAAGCACACTCCCTAAGGAATAGTGGGTATCATCACGAGACACGGCCTCCTCTACAGCCTCACTGATAGCAAGACCAAGACTGCCGGGACAATCGGGGTCTTTTGCCAGCATGTCTCGCCCTGCCTTTGTCTCGTTGCTGGGGCTTGGTACGCACTTACCTCCCCAGGTCTCCATCATAACGCGGCGATAAGGCTTTTGATCATAGCTGATCCTGACCATGTAGACTTTAATCTCAATGTCAAAGCAAGCGCCGCCGAAAGAGAGAGCGCTTCCCCACTGTCCGGCTCCGGTCTCGGTAGAGATGCGCTTAATTCCTTCCATCTTATTATAGTATGCCTGGGCTACAGCAGTATTTGGCTTATGACTTCCAGGAGGGCTTGACCCCTCATATTTATAGAAGATCTTAGCCGGTGTATCCAAAAACTTTTCCAATCTATGTGCCCGGTACAGCGTTGTAGGCCTCCATAATTGATAAATATCTCGCACTTCCTCAGGGATTTCAATCCAGCGTTCGGTACTTACCTCTTGTTTAATCAACTCCATAGGAAATAGAGGTGCCAGGTCATCGGGGGTTATAGGGTTTCCTGTACCCGGGTGCAAAACCGGTGGAAGCGGCTCAGGAAAATCTGCCTGAATATTATACCAGTACTTTGGTATTTCCTCTTCACTGAGAGTAAACTTTGTTCTCTTGTCCATTTTTCATCTCCTTTTTTTATTTGGTTATTTTAAAATATTTATATTTTGACGCCGAGCTTCTGTCCTCTAAAACACCTTCGCCTGTCTCATATAATATATCCTCCTTCTAAAATTTTTTACAAAAGTTAAGATCACAAAAAGCCTGGCAACAAATCTAAAAAAAGCCATGGGGCTTTTCCCATGGCTTTTTACTAAACCAATTTTAAACCATGGGAAGGTACATCTTACTTACCCACGGCTCACATCTGTCTTTTACAATGGAGTCCCTGCGGGCAGGCCAACTTTTGCCTGCCACCACCAATAGAGATTTACATTTTCCATTCCAAGAATCATGAATATCACTCATTTTATTTAACTTTTCTCTTGCTAACATATAAGGATAGCGGGTGTCAAGAGGAAAACTTTGTTTTTTTGAGATATGGGAATTTGGTTAAAGTGCTTGACAGTATTATCGTTATTCTATAATCTCTGATGGTTATTTGGTGATGGAGGTTAAAGTGAGCAGAATAAAAATATTCTATATTTTTTTATTACCAGCGTTACTAATATTGTTGCTCTCTTCATGTGCCGCCAAGAAGAAACCCGACACTGCCGATCCTTCTCTTGTCTGGGGATTCGGGAAAAAGGCAATAGAGATTTCCTACAAAGCCGACAAAAACCTAAACCTGTACGACGAGAAGCCACATACCATCCTCATGTGCCTTTATCAACTCAGCGACCCCAATATTTTTAATGAACTATCCAAAAGCGAAGATGGATTAAATAAGCTTCTCAAGTGCTCACGTTTTGATCAAAGTGTAGCCGGCTTTATGCGAATCATTGTTCAACCGGGAGAAAACAAGAACCTATCTTTAGATAGAGCGGAAAAAGCTAAGTGGGTAGGAATTGTTGCGGGATATTATAATTTAAGTCCTGATATGGTTACTCGTCTTTTTGAAATTCCGGTCGTTACTGAAAGAAAATGGTTATTGCTTAAGAAACCGATTCCAGGCAATCTTTCTGTTGATCTTTCTTTAGGTTCCAACAAAATTAACCAGAGTGGGAGTAAGTGATGATTCCAAAAAAACCGCTTTTCTGGCATCAAGGTCTGTTTTTGCAGCCACAACATTTCCAATATTTAGATCTGTATTTCCAGTCTTTGCTCGCTCCTATACTGGAGTATCAGCATCCCTATTTCTGGGGCGTCGTTAACATGGAAGTTAGTGAATCTGCCTTAGGAAATCGAACTTTTGAGTTATTAAAAGGTGAATTTCTGTTTCAGGACGGCACAGGTGCAACGTTTCCGAACAACTGTGTGATTCAACCTCGCTCCTTTGATGAAGCGTGGGTTGAAGCGGAAAAGCCGCTTACAGTATTTCTGGGATTACGCAAGTTTGTTCAAGAATCGCAAAATGTCACGGTCCTCCCGCAGTTGGATAATCTGTCCGGGGTGACCACCCGGTTTGTTGCCACCGAGAATCCTGAAGAGATGGTTGACATGCACAGAGCGGGACCTCCGGCTCAGGTGAATAGATTACATTATGCGTTAAAAATTTTCTGGGAGAACGAACTTGAACAACTGAAGAACTATCATCTTATACCTTTAGCACAACTCGAACGGGATGGTGAGGAGATAAAGTTTTCCGACAAGTTCATACCGCCAACCATATCGATGTCCGGTTCTGATGAACTGGTTAAAATCATAAAGGATATTCGGGATCAGGTAACTTCACGCTGTCGTCAGCTTGAAGAATATAAAAGTCCCAGGGAGATTCAGTCTACAGATTTTGAATCCGGTTATATGATTTATCTTCTGGCCCTGCGATCATTGAACAGATTTGTTCCGGTCCTTTTCCATCTGACGGAAACGCCAAATATTCACCCCTGGGTTTATTATGGTGTGATCAGGCAAATCATCGGTGAGTTGAGTACATTTTCGGAGGATATTGGCGCAACAGGTGAGTTGTTTGACGGGACAAAGGTATTACCTTCATATGATCACCAGAATCTCTGGGCCTGTTTCTCTGCAGTTCATGACCTGGTAGGTAATATGCTCAACAGAATTATTATCGGTCCTGAGCATATCATCCGTCTGAAACACGATGGAGATTATTTTACAGGAGAAATTCCAGTTAATGCCTTTGACAGCCGTAATGCTTTTTATCTTGTTGTCCGAACAGATAACGAACCGGATACGGTGCCTGAGAACATTCAAAAGATCGCAAAATTGAGCAGTTCTGAATATATCGGCACAATCATCTCCAGAGCTCTTCACGGAATTAATTTAGAGCAAAGTCCGGTCCCGCCTCCGGGACTGCCAAGACGACCGAATTCTTTTTACTTTAAGATTGATCATAATAGTTCTCAATGGTCAGATGTACAGCGCTCACAAAACATTTCACTTTACTGGGACACAGCGCCTGAAGATGCAATTGCACAAATTGTTGTTCTGCGGGGAACATAAGGTACCGTTTCGAGTTTAAAGTTCGTTTATACTTGTTTCTCTTCAACTTTAAACCTGAAACCTGAAACTTTTTTCAGAAGGAAATCCTATGCGCTTAATCGATTGTTTTATAGAAGTCATTACTTACACATCCCATTTCTTACAGACAGTCGAGCAGGAACAGCCCCAATTTGAAAAGATAAAAAATGACTATGCCGTGCTTTTTAATCAGGCTGGAGAATATTTAAAGAAGGGGGATTTTTCTCCGGAAGAGTGGGATATGGCCCGGTTTGCAGTCTGTGCCTGGGTTGACGAATCAGTTTTATGCTCATCCTGGGAGGGAAAAGCTTCCTGGGAACACGAGCAGTTGCAGCGAATTTATTATGGAGCAACCAATGCAGGTGAAGAATTTTTCGACCGCCTGCGTGAACTTGATCCTGATGCAAAAGGGGTTCGCGAAGTGTATGCCTATTGTCTGGCCCTGAGCTTTAAAGGACGATATTTTAGAAAAGAAGATGAATTCCAATTGGAAAACATCAAATCATCTAATCTTAAATACGTTTCGGCTGAGGGTCTGCTTGATAAATCTTTGCAGGGTACAGTAAACCTTTTCCCGGGAGCTTACAAGGCCGCTTCGGATGATAAAGCACATAAATTGAGGAGTCCTTTTTCTCTTTTTACTCTGATATTTTTGATCTCTCCGCCCATTTTGTTTGGAATTTTGTTTTTTTTATATCGAGATATCTTGCAGAAATTTGTTACCAATTTCTTTGGATAGGGATTTTTAGTTTTTTGCTTGTTTGAGCTGAGGTGTAAAGTAGACAATGAAAGGTATTTTCCATACAATTTTCAAAATATTTTTGTATCTTTTAGTCATAGGGCTCCTTGCTGTCGTCGTTTTCTGGTTTGTATTAAGACAACATTGGCCCTGGTGGGTTGGTCTGACTATATTGGCAGGATTGTTTGGGTTATGGATGGGAATACTGTTTCTTAAAAAATATTTTTTCAGACGTCGAGAAAAACGTTTTGTCAGGCAGATTATCGCTCAGGATGATTCAGCAATTGAAGGGGCGCCTGTTCATGAGCGACAAAAGCTTAAAGACTTGCAGGCGCGCTGGCAGGAATCCATTAATCTCATGAAGGGATCGTATCTAAAAAAGAGGGGCAATCCTCTTTATGTTTTACCGTGGTATCTTGTTATAGGAGAAACCGGAGCAGGGAAAACTACGGCTGTTAAAAGTTCCAGGCTAACATCTCCCCTTACGGAGGTAGCCAGTACACAGGGGATATCTTCGACCAAAAATTGCGATTGGTGGTTTTTTGAAGAGGCCATTATTCTCGATACCGCCGGACGCTATACGATTCCTATTGATGAGGGACCGGATAAAGAAGAGTGGGAAAAATTTCTGACTCTCCTTGTAAAATATCGCAAAAGAGAACCCATAAATGGTCTCATTGTTGTCGTTAGTACCGACAAAATAATGGATGTTGATCATGACGTCCTTGTGGAAGAAGGTCAAAGTATACGCAAGCGCATTGATGCGCTGATGCGGGTTCTCGGCGCCAGGTTCCCAGTATATTTGTTGGTTACCAAGGCCGACCTGATTTCAGGAATGATTGATTTCAGTTCTCTTTTACCAGAGGGAATTTTGAATCAGGCTATGGGTCATTTAAATGAAAGCCTGACAAATAATTGCGAGGAATTCCTTGAGGAAACAATGCATGCAGTCTCAGAACGTTTAAAAAATATTCGCCTTGAGCTGATCAATACTAACAAAAGCATCAACCCGAACGTGTTTATCTTTCCGGATGAGTTTGATAGATTACAGCCTGGCCTCCAGGCTTTTGTAAAAGGCGCTTTTAAGGAGAGTACATATCAGGAAACTCCTCTTTTGCGCGGTATTTTCTTTAGTAGCGGGCGTCAGGGAGATACTCCTCACCCCGCATTCTTTCAAGATTTTCTAATGAAAGAGCAAAAGGACTTTACAAATGGGAACAAATAAAGGCTTTTTTCTCCATGATTTTTTTGGCCGCATCCTGCCCAAGGACAGGAATCTGTTTACGCCTATACTGGAGTTCCTGAAGTGGCGTAGATTGACAAAAAATTTGGGCCTCTTGTCATGGGTAATTATATGGTTAGCTGCGTGCGGAGTGCTTAGCTTCTCGTTTATTCAAAACATGAATGTCCTGAGGGGATTTACCGGTCAGTTCACGAAGCCTCCTGAATTGACGGACAATATATCGGAAAACCTGATAATCATGGATAAGTTCAAAGATAAACTTCTGGAGGTAAATAATGCTAATACATCCTGGTGGATTCCGAGACTTGGTCTTAATAAAAGCGTAGAAGTTGAGAACATACTTAAGAAAGCGTACGTAAATCTTCTCCAAAAAAGCTTTTTAACTCCAATAGATCGGAAAATAGAAACAAATCTGGAACAAATCACATCAGAGACACCAGGCGATGAAGTAATGGTATATACAGAACACCTTGTAGCGCGAATCAATCTCATAAATGCCGAACTGGAAGGAAAAATCGTTAAAAGCTCAGAATATGCTTTCAATGCCCTGCCTCGTATTTTAAAGATCCTGGATAAAAATTTGTTGCCTGAAATAGCCGCAAAATTTGGAGATATATATTTTTATTACCTCAACTGGAAACTTGACCGTGTAGACATGCGCTCGAAGATGAAAGAGTTGCAGACGGCGCTTGTGGGGTTGATAGAAAAAGAACATTCAAATTTGTACTGGATTGTAGACTGGGCCAACAGTTATCAGTTGATTCAGGATATTACGCTGGATGATTTCTGGGGGCCATCGGATTCGAAAAAGGCACGTAAGGATGTTCTTGTAAAAAGGGCATTTACTGTTAAGGGATACGAGACAGTCAAAGATTTTATAGAATATTTTAAAGCTGCCATTTCCGGTGTGAAAGATATTACCGACAAGGAGAATCAGTTTAAT
The DNA here is from genome assembly GCA_034658835.1 of Thermodesulfobacteriota bacterium. Lineage (GTDB taxonomy): Bacteria > Desulfobacterota > Syntrophia > Syntrophales > JADFWA01 > JAUSPI01. The sequence goes on along the minus strand of JAYEGA010000075.1, from coordinate 31,415 downwards.
TCCTGGTACAGGAAAAAATATTTTCAGATGTGGAAGAATTTCCTCGATTCATTTTCCGATGGACAGTTCAATCTCGATGGGGCTGACGAGTGGCAGAATATGACTGCCAGGATGACAACATCCAATAACCCCTATTTTGATATTCTTGAACGCAGTACCAATGAATTAAAACAGTTTGCTAACGAGAAAGATGTTCCAGTATGGGTTACACAGTTAATAGAAGTGCAGTCCGTAATCGATGATTCCGCCAAGGAGCGGGACGTCGGCAAGGACAAGTCAGTTTTGGCGAAGGTTGCTCATGGAGGCAAGAAACTGGTGGGCAAGGTTGTAAAAGAAGTCAAGACTGTCAAGAATCAAGACGAGGAAGAAAAACATATACAGGCGGTTAGTGCGTTTAATAACTACGTTAAATATCTGGGGGAACTCCTGCCTGTTTCGACGGCAAGGAGTCAGGCGTATAAAGCCGCCTCGGATTTTTTTCCGTATAGTTTGAAGCCGTCCGAGAGTAAATCGCCGTTCTTTTCTGCCTATGGAGAGATAGAGAAATTCAAAACCTATCTGAAAACCGGGGCTGAAAGCACGAAAGCTTTACCGCTCTTGAGCGGTCCGCTTCAGTTTTTGGTTTATTATGTAAGCATGGAGACTGCATGTTCTCTTCAGCACGACTGGGAGGATATTGTCCTCGGGGGCATTCAGGGAGTTGCCCCGGAAAAATTACCCACACTGCTTTTCGGACAGAGTGGGGTGGTCTGGAAATTCGTTCAGGGACCTGCCGCTCCGTTTCTGGGCAGGAATCAAAGCGGCTATTTTGCAAAGAAAGCACGGGGAGCACGTATCCCGTTTAAAAGCGACTTTTTCACCTTTATAACACAGGGAGGTGAAGTAAGTACTTCAATTCAGTCGGAATACAAGGTTGCGGTGAAGGCCCTGCCAATTGGTGTCAATGATGGAGTGAAAAAAGAGCCCTATAAAGTATCGCTGGACCTCCAGTGCTCAAGTGGAAAAACACGCCTTGAGAATTATAACTATCCGGCAAGCGAAACTTTTACCTGGTCTCCCGACAATTGTGGTGATGTGACATTGCAAATTTACTTTGAAGGATTAACCCTGGTCAAGAAATATTCGGGGCACGATGGTTTTCCACTGTTCCTGGCTGATTTTAAAAGCGGGGGCAAAAGCTTTACCGCTGATGATTTTCCTGACTCCAAGGGAATCCTTCAAGAAATGAATGTCAGTGAGATTAACGTGTCGTATGAATTTACAGACAGTAAACCTGTCATTCAATTATTGGAAAAGGTCCCCCAAAAGATACCGGAGACCATAGCTACCTGTTGGGATCGATGAAAAGACAGAGGTCAGGGATCAGAATTCAGTGATCAGTAGGGCAAGGCTTTGGCCTTGCATAACCTCTTATTCTGTATTCTGAAGAATAAGTTAGCTACAATCTTTAATTTTAGGCACTTTAGCTATGGAACTTATTGAACTCGGAAAAACACCTGTCAGTCAAGAGAACCCCTCTGGGGTTGATGTCCGTTTTGAGCCGGAATACGAGGAGCTGCAAAACGAGATTGAAAAGCTTACTTCCCCTACCGTGGAAGGGGAAATTGACTGGGATAAAGTAATTAAGCTCGGGACTGCCATACTGTCGGAAAAATCAAAGCACCTTCTGGTTGCAAGTTATTTGAGTATTGCCCTGGTATATTCCAGGGGATTGGAAGGACTCGAACCGGGCCTTGTCATCTATCGTGGGTTGCTGGAAAATTTCTGGGAAACCCTTTTCCCTCCCAAAAAACGGATGAGAGGACGCCAGAACGCGGTAGAATGGTGGAAGGAAAAAATTCTGTCGGCTATCAAATCTCTTTCACCAGCTTCTGCGTTAACTGAAGAAAAATTTGATAGTCTCAACGAAAATATTGAAGTTATTGGTACTTTCCTTAGTGAACACATGGATGATGCCCCGTCCTTGCATCAATTGCAGGAAGGCATTGCTGATATGCGGTCTAAGACCGAATCAGAAGAGGGAAAGCCGGAAGAAACATCAGTCCAGCCGGAACCCAAACTTACACCACCATCTGAGGCAGTCAGGCAGCCGGAAGAAGGCACGGAAGTTTTATCAGAGCAAGATTCTCAAAAAATGTTGCATAATGGATTGGAGTCTCTCCGCCGGGCAGCAACATTCTATATGCAGAAAGATCCATCTGATGCGATGAGCTATAGATTGACAAGGATAGCTGCATGGTTACCCGTAGATACACTTCCGCCTGCCGAGAATGGTAAGACGCGCATTCCACCACCAATGCCTGAGATTAAGAACGCTATTAAAAACCTTTATCAACAAGGAAACTTCAAAGGGTTGCTGGAATCTGCTGAGGCCCGGGTAGAACAATTTCTATTCTGGCTTGATTTGAACCGTTATGTTGCCGAGGCTTTGGAACAACTGGGCTATGGGAAGGCTCATGAAACTGTTGTGCAGGAAACCAGCATGTACGCACGTCGTCTGCCGGGAATTGAAAAACTTGCATTTTCAGATGGGACTCCGTTTGCTGATGAAGATACCAAAGAATGGCTCAGGGAAATTGCAATGGATAAGAGTGGTGCGACAGACGATCTCCTTGTTCATTCCAGGAACGTCCCTGAAGATTCTGAAGAATCACATATCGCAGAAGTATACGTTCAAGCTGATTCCCTGGTAAAAGAGAAGAAATTGTCCGAAGCCATAGAGCTTATGCAGGAAGAGCTTAACAGTGGAACTTCGCAAAGATCCAGATTTCTATCGCGAATGGCCTTGACAAAATTATTGATTAATGCCAAAAAAATTAGGCTGGCTTTGCCGCATCTTTTAGAAATTTTGAACGATATAGAAAAGTATCATCTGGATAACTGGGACCCGGATCTGACCCTCAAGGCACTGGCAGAAGTATACAGGGGTTTGAAAGCTCAGAAGGATGAGGATCTTCAAAACCGGGCAGTTGAAGCTATGGATCGCATCGCTAAACTGAGCCCGGCCGCAGCTTTGCGGCTGATGAAATAGGCAGACCAAATAAACCAGACAAACCAATATAAGGAGGTAAATCATGGCAAAAGAAGGTTCAGTTGCACCTAAGGAACGCGTAAATATCGTATATAAGCCGGCTACGGGAGATGCAAAAGAAGAAGTAGAACTTCCTCTGAAAACTCTGGTTGTGGGAGATTTTACACTGAAAGATGATGATACCCCGGTAGAAAATCGCAAGACAATTAATGTAGACAAGGATAACTTTGACGATGTGCTCAAGTCTCAAGATGTAGGGCTTAATACGACTGTAAAAAGCACAATGTCTGACGACCCGGATGCCCAGTTGACCCTGGATCTGAACTTCAAGAGCATGAAGGATTTTGATCCCGATGCTATTGTGCAGAAGATACCGGAACTTAAAAAGCTTATTGATTTGAGAAATGCCTTAAAAGCCTTAAAAGGTCCTCTGGGTAATGTTCCCGCTTTCAGGAAAAAAATTCAGGAATTGGTAGAGGATGAAGGAACCCGGGCCCGTCTTCTTAAAGAACTCGGTATAGAATAATAAGGAGGAAGGATTATGGCCGAAGAAGAAAAAAAGGAAGTTTTAAAGAAAGAAGACGAGGTTACTGAAGAGCAAACACTCCTGGACGACATCGTTCAGGCCACCAGGATTAAACCTGCGGATGAGGCTTATCAGATAACCAAGCAGGGTGTTCAGGCCTTTATAGACGAACTGCTCAAACCGGAACGCGAAGGGATCAAAGTCAGCCAGGCTCTGGTGGATGAAATGGTTGCTAATCTGGATCAAAAACTGTCTTCTCAGGTAAACGTTGTCCTGCACAATAAAGATTTCCAGAAACTGGAATCTGCCTGGCGTTCGCTGAAATTCCTGGTTGACCGCACCGATTTTCGAGAAAATATCAAGGTTGAGATCTTAAATGTCAAAAAAGAAGATTTGCTGGATGACTTTGAAGACGCCCCGGAAATCACCAAATCAGGTCTGTACCGCACGTTCTACACTCAAGAATATGGCCAATTTGGTGGAAAACCTTATGGACTCATCGTTGGCAATTACGAATTTAGTCCCGGGCCCCAGGATATTAAATTGTTGCAGAATGTAGCAAGCGTAGCAACCATGTCACATGCCCCGTTTGTTGCCGCAGCCAGTTCGAACTTTTTCGGTCTGGATGACTTTTCCGGTCTTCCGAACCTGAAAGATCTCAAGGCAATTTTTGAGGGTCCCCAGTATATTAAATGGCAATCCTTCAGGGAATCAGAAGATTCACGAAATGTAAGCCTTACGTTGCCTCACTTTCTTCTCCGTTTGCCTTATGGACAGGATACCCAGCCGATCAAAAGTTTCAATTACAATGAAGATGTTTCCGATGGTAATGATTCTTTCTTGTGGGGTAATGCTGCTTTTGCCTTTGCTTCAAGGGTCACGGACAGTTTCGCCAAATACCGCTGGTGCGCCAATATCATCGGGCCGCAGGGAGGTGGCGCGGTAGAAGACCTGCCCATGTACCAGTACGAGGCAATGGGTGAGCTTCAAACCAAGATCCCCACTGAAATTCTTGTTTCTGAACGCCGGGAATTTGAATTAGCCGAAGAGGGCTTTATTGCGCTTACCATGCGCAAAGGCAGCGATAATGCCGCTTTCTTTTCTGCTAACTCGGTACAGAAACCAAAGGTCTTTCCCAATACAAAAGAGGGTAAGGAGGCTGAGCTGAATTACAAACTCGGGACACAACTGCCCTATACGTTTGTTATTGATCGTCTTGCCCATTATATCAAGGTAATCCAGCGTGAAAACATAGGAACGTGGAAAGAGCGGGGTGATCTGGAAAAAGAACTAAATAACTGGATTCGCCAGTATGTTGCCGACCAGGATAGTCCATCTCCCGGTGTGCGCAGCAGGAGACCGCTCAGACAGGCAGAGATTACCGTCTCAGATGTTGAAGGTGATCCCGGATGGTACAGGGTATCATTGAAAGTGCGCCCCCATTTTAAATATATGGGCGCTTCATTTACCTTGTCTCTTGTAGGAAAGCTGGACAAAGAGTAACAGTTTTCAGCAGTCAGTGTTCAGTAATCAGCCTCAGGCTGATTGCTGAGCGATTATAACATCTCTAATAAACCGAGAAGGAGGAAAGTATTATGCCAATGCCATGTCATCTTTCAGTAACGGGAAAAAATCAGGGAAAAATCGAAGGTTCTTGTGACATTAAAGGTCGCGAAGGAACAATACTGGTATATGAACTGGACCATATTGTTGAAATTCCTCGCGATCCAGGAACAGGTCTTCCTACGGGGAAAAGGATACACGGACCGTTGACCATTACGGCGGAGGTTGATAAAAGTACACCCAAGCTTTACCAGGCGCTGACCAGTGGAGAACAGTTAAGTGAGGTTCTAATGGATTTTTTTCGCATCAGCCCGACGGGTACCGAGGAAAAATATTTCACCACCAAGCTTGAGGAGGCGATTGTCGTATCCATGGATCTTAGCTTTCCTATAACATTTGCCTCCGAGTCCGAGCCATTCAAGCATATGGTGAAGACATCCTTTACCTATGGGAAGATTATCTGGACGTGGCAGCCCGACGGCATTGAAGCCGAGGATGCGTGGAAGGCGCCGAAGGAATAAACAACTGGTTAGTCATCAGCTATCAGTGGTCAGCTGCATTACACGCTGATAGCTGATAGCTGATAGCTGAAGGCTGTTACATGCGTGATGAAAGACTCTTGGAGCGTATCTATCACTTGGAAAAGAATCCTGATCTGCGGGAAGGTCATGATCCGGCTCGCCAGATCAATTCAATTCTGAATCATCTGCAGCGTGTACTGAATACAAAGCAAGGCAGTGTACCCATTGCCGATGATTATGGCATTCCGGACTTCACAGATCTACCGGGTGCGTTTTCCACCGGATCAACCCATGAAGTGGAACGTATTATTAAAAGGGTTATCGAAAAGTATGAACCCCGCCTGACTAAAGTACGCGCCGGTTTCATCCCTCAAAAAGAAGACTTGCTGGCCCTGCGTTTTGAGATAGATGCCAGATTGGCAACTAAGGAAGATATTCCGGTTACCTTTGAAACGGTGGTTACCGCCGGGGGAAAGATAAATATTAAAGAATAGGGCAAACACTAATAATGTTCAATCGCTATTATCAACAGGAACTTTTAAACTTGAGGGAATTAGCCAGGGAATTTTCCAGGGCCCATCCGGCCCTGGCTCCTATGCTTGGCGGAAAAACCCCGGATCCTGATGTTGAAAGGCTTATGGAAGGTGTGGCCTTTCTGGCAGGAATGCTGCGCCAGAAACTGGACGATGAATTCCCGGAAATTACTCATGGTTTAATCCAGCTTATCTTTCCCCATTATATGCGTCCCATTCCCGCCACTACCATTATCTCTTTCAGGCCAAAACCAGGGTTGAAAGAGACGACCAATGTTCCATCAGGGGTTGAAATTGCCTCAATCCCGGTGGAGGAAACATCATGCATCTTCAGAACTTGTTGCGATCTGGAAGTTCATCCCTTAAATCTTGTGGCTGCTGAACTTCTGGAAAGTCCTGGAAGTCCAACCCAAATCCGGCTTGCCCTTGAATTGACGGGTATGACTCTGTCAAATTGGGATATTAAAAAGTTGAGCTTTTTCCTTGGCGACGATTATCCCCAGGCAGCAAATCTTTACTTCTTGCTCAGCCGCTGCATTAAAAAGATCATTATTAGACCAACAGAGGGGGGAACTCCCGTAGAGCTTCCCCCGGATGCCATTGTTCCAGCAGGTTTTTCTTCGGAAGAAGCCCTTTTTCCATATCCCGACCAATCTTTTCCCGGCTACCGAATTTTGCAGGAGTATTTCATCTTGCCGAAAAAGTTTCTCTTTTTTGACCTGACAGGTCTGGACAGGTGGCAAGACAGAGGGGACGGTTCATCATTTGAGATTTTATTTGAATTGGGAAATATTCCCATGGCCGTACCCAGGATCAAGCCGGAAAGTTTTGTGCTTTTTGTTGCTCCCGCTGTTAATGTCTTTGCCCACGAGGCAGACCCCATCATAATTGACCATCGTCAAGCGGAATATAGAGTCCGGCCCTCCACTGGAAACGATAGACACTATCAGGTTTACTCCATAGACCGGGTAATAGGACTTGTGCAGGGCAGCGTTGAACACCGTGAATACGTACCTTTTGCGTTCTTTGGCCAACAGGAAGATAATATGCCCGTTTATAATGTTACCTGGAAAAATTCTCTCATTGATCAATCATCGAATGTCTTCTTGAGTTTGACATATCCTCCCTCAGCCGAGCTTTCTGCTTCTGAAACCCTCTCCACTTCGCTGACATGTACCAATGACTCTCTTCCGGAGAATCTCCAGCTCGGAGACATCTCCCAACCCACTGAAACTTCACCGGAGCTGATGGAATTTAAAAATATCCTTCCACCCACAACTCCGATTCAGCCCCCTATAGAAAGCAATATGCTGTGGCACTTTTTATCTCACCTCTCCCTGAACTATCTATCCCTTGCTCATACTGATAACATAAAGGAGCTGCTTAGCCTTTATGTTTTTCCGGAGGGACGAGACAGGGCCAAGATTGCCGCTAATACCAAACGTGTAGATGGAATTCTGGATATTCAGGTAATGCCCGTTGACCGGCTGGTATCAGGATATATGATGCGTGGCCAGGAAATTCGGATCAAACTTCGACAGGATAATTTTGCGTCACCGGGGGATATGTTTCTTTTTGGGTCGGTCATGGATTGGTTTTTGGGGGTTTACAGTAGTATGAATTGTTTTACAAAACTTACTGTTGAAGAAAGCATTACAGGAGAAATCTATTCATGGCCACCCAGGATCGGCGACAGACCCTTGTCATAAAAGATGACCTGTTAAAAAACAGCAACCGTTTCTCCTTTATTCAGGCAGTGCGCCTGCTTCGTTATTTAATACGGAAAGATGACCTGGATGAAGAGCTTATTGGCCAATCCATCAGGGCACGGCCGAAATTATCTCTCGATTTCCCCGGTACTGATATTGACTCCATAGAAGAGATTCCGGGAGATAACCCACTTTTTCTCCTGACTGTCACTTTCCTGGGTCTTTATGGCGTTTCCTCTCCACTACCAACCTTTTATACCGAAGATCTCATGGATGAAGCGTCCGGAGACATATCGGTTACACGTGATTTCCTGGATATATTCAATGCTCCTTTTTATAGACTCTTCTACCGGTGCTGGAGCAAATACAGGCAATTCATCAAGGTTATTGATGAGCAGGATACTGTTTACCTGGAAAGGCTTTTCTGTTTTCTTGGTCTTGGGATTGAAAGACACCGACAAGATATTACGAACGTGCAAGGTCTTATTCCCTACATCGGTCTTTTTACTCAATTTCCCCGCTCTGCACAGGGACTAAAAACTCTCTTAACAGGCACTTTAAAAGAACCCCATCTGGAAATTATTCAATGTGTTCCCCGGACGGCTTCTATTCCCGAAGACCAGCGCATATTTCTCGGTACTTCCACGGCAAACCTGGGGGTAAATAGTTATTTAGGGCAAGAAATAGACGATCGAATGGGTGCATTTCGTATAAAAATCGGTCCTGTCGATGCCGATGCCTTTCACGAGTTTCTTCCCGATACCAGTAAATTTGATACTATGGCTCAGCTTGTCCGCCTGTACCTGGACAAACCCTTGAAATGGGAGAACGAGGTGGTTCTAAGCGCTCGGGAAGTCAGGACGGTCCGCCTGGGAGAATCGCGTTGGTCACACCTGGGCTGGGATACGTGGATATTTTCAGAGAAAAGTCATCCTCACGATGTGAGCGTGAAGTTTCAAGGATAGGTAAACGTAGGGCAAGGCTTCAGCCTTGCATTACACAAACGCAAAGCTGAAGCCTTGCCCTACTTTCCCTTAGAAAGGAGTACATCTCATGATAACCGTAGATATTAAATCCTTGTTGATTCATCTAAATCCGTTTTGCACAAACGTTCTTCAATCGGCGGCCGGCCTCTGTGTCTCCCGTACCCATTACGAGGTTACGGTGGAGCATTTTTTGACTAAATTTCTGGATGACCCGCAATCTGATTTACCCCTTATATTCCGTCAGTTTGACATGGATACGGGGCGGGTCAAAAAGGTCCTTGAGGAAACACTTGAGGAATTCAAGACCGGGAATGCCGCTAAACCGGTTTTTTCCCCCCTCCTTATAGAACTTGTACAGGACGCCTGGATGATTGCCTCCATTGACCTTGGGGAGAAGTCGATACGTTCGGGGGCCATTCTCCTGGCATTTTTAGCCAAACCGACTTTTTTTGCTTCAGGCCGATACGTGGATCTTTTAAAAACTATCGGCAGAGAGGCCCTGACGGCCCAGTTCTGGAATATCACTAAACATTCCATGGAAGAAAAGACGGCGGCCGCAGCTCCGGGGACAGGGGAAGCAGCAGAAAGAGCAGCCCCGGCAGGCGATGGCACTGCGCTCAGCCGTTTCTGCATGGATTTTACACAGCGCGCAAAGGAAGGGAAGATCGATCCGGTCTTCGGCAGGGATAATGAAATCCGCCAGATGATTGATGTACTGGCCCGGCGGCGGAAAAATAACCCTATCTGCGTCGGTGAAGCAGGTGTGGGAAAGACCGCGGTAGTGGAAGGTCTGGCCCTTCGTATTACCGAAGGCGATGTACCGGACATATTAAAGGATGTAACCATATTGAATCTTGACATGGGGCTTCTTGAAGCAGGAGCAGGTGTGAAAGGCGAGTTTGAAAACCGCCTCAAAGGAGTGATCAATGAGATCAAATCCTCGGAAAAACCGATAATACTGTTTATTGATGAAGCCCATACTCTCATCGGTGCGGGTGGCCCTGCCGGTGGCGGCGATGCCGCTAATCTTCTCAAGCCAGCCCTGGCGCGGGGTGAGCTACGGACAGTAGCGGCAACGACCTGGAGTGAATACAAGAAATATATTGAGAAAGATGCCGCCCTGGCACGCCGCTTTCAGCCTATAAAGCTTGAAGAACCGAGCGTCGAAACAACCACGTTGATTTTGAGAGGCCTTAAGGAAAATTATGAAAAGGCACATAATGTAATTGTCCGGGACGATGCAGTTCAGGCGGCGGCAGAACTATCCGATCGTTATATTACAGGGCGATATCTTCCGGACAAGGCCGTTGATCTTCTGGATACGAGCTGTGCCAGGGTCAAGATCAATATCACAGCCAAACCTGATGTGCTTGAAGACAAAGAGCGAAGCATCCAGGCCCTGGAGCGTGAAAAGACTGCCTTAGAACGGGATAAACTGAATGAGATCGCCATTGATGAAGACGAGCTGGCTGAAGCGGTGAAAAAGATTGGAACCCTGACCAAAGAGGCATCCGAGCTGAAAGAAAGATGGCTCAAGGAGCAGGAAGCAGCCAATAAAGTTTTGGAATTGAGGGCCGGCATCCAGGAACTTGGGGATACAGAAGAGGACAAGAAGAAGAAAAAGAGACTGAAGAAGGAGATGAAAAAGGCCGATCAGGCCCTGGAAAAACTGCAGGGGGATACCCCGCTTATTCGTATTGAGGTAAATCCTGATGTTGTTGCCAAGGTTGTCTCCGACTGGACCGGTATACCATTGGGTAAGGTCATGCGTGACCAGGCCCAGAATATCCTGAAGTTTGAGGACATGCTCAAGGAGAGTATCAAGGGCCAGGATCACGCCCTCAAGGTAATCGGCGAAGTCATCAAGGCATCGAAGTCCGGCTTAAAAGACCCGGTACAGCCCATAGGAATCTTTCTTCTTGTCGGTCCCTCCGGTGTGGGTAAGACCGAAACGGCCATCACCGTTGCCGATGTCCTCTTTGGAGGTGAACGCTCCGTTGTTAATGTCAATATGAGCGAATTTCAGGAGAAGCACACCGTGAGTCGTCTTATCGGATCCCCGCCAGGCTATGTGGGGTATGGTGAGGGCGGTATGCTTACGGAAGCCGTGCGCCAGAAACCCTATTCGGTAGTAATACTTGATGAGGTGGAAAAGGCCCATCTGGAGGTGATGAATCTTTTTTACCAGGTATTTGATAAAGGCGTCCTGTCTGATGGTGAAGGCAGGGTCATTGACTTTAAAAATACCGTTATCTTTCTGACGAGCAACCTGGGTACGGATGTGATTACGGAAATGACCAAAGGAGATGAAACGCTGCCTGACGATGCAATCATGGGTGCGGTAAGACCGATATTATCACAGCACTTTAAACCGGCGCTGCTTGCCCGTATGACAGTGATTCCCTTTTATACTTTGCGGGCCGACGCCATGAAGGGCATTGTGCGTCTCAAATTAGACAAGCTTGCCGAGCGGCTTATGCAGAACAACAAGATGAAGCTGATCTATACCCCGGCAGTAGTTGACCAGATCACAAATCGGTGCACGGAAGTGGAAACCGGAGCGAGAAATATCGATTATATCTTGAGCGGCAATATCATGCCCCGCATGTCCCAGGAAATTCTGTCGCACATGACCGAAGAGGGCATGCCTTCGGAGGTCCACCTCGATCTGAACAAAGATGGATCATTTAAAATGAAGTTTAAGACCGAGTGAAAGAGAAAACATTTGTTTCACGCAAAGGCGCCAAGAACGCAAAGAAAAAATCTAAATATTGTTTTAAAACTTTGCGCTCTTTGCGTCTTTGCGTGAATAATTACAGGAGAGGTGAAAGATGGACTATCTTAGCGAAAAAAAATTCGACTTTGTATCCTCTGCTTTACCGGCAGATACATTCGGCGTGGTGCGGTTCAAGGGAACCGAGGGATTTTCCATGTGTTATGAGTTCGAGATAAACCTGGTCTCAAAAAATGCTGAAATAGACCTTACCGAAGTTCTCAAAAATCCGGGCACATTTACCATACTGCGGAAGGATGGCGATATTCCTTTTCACGGTATTCTGACACAATTCGAGCAGCTCCACGAAGTGGATGAATATGTCTTTTACCGTGCCATCCTGGTGCCGAAACTGTGGTGGCTTTCCCTTACCCACCATAACCAGGTTATTTTGAACAAGACGGTGCCGGAGGTGATAAAGGAAGTCTTGAAAGACGGAGGGCTGACCACCCTTGATTTTGAACTCAAATTGCAGAAAGAATATCCAAAGTGGGATTATATCTGCCAGTATGGGGAGAGCCATCTCAATTTTGTCTCCCGGTGGATGGAGCGGGAGGGGATGTATTATTACTTTGAACAGACTCCACAGGGAGAAAAAGCGATCATTACGGATACGAAACTGGCTCATACGGACATGCCCGAAGGAAAGACCATGTATTATTCTCCGGTGTCCGGCCTGGATGACCTGCATCGAGAGGAAGTGATCAAGGCCTTTATCTGCCGTCAGAAGATGCTTCCCCGTACACTGCATCTCAAAGATTACAATTATATGAAGCCTTCTATGGAAATAACGGGGAGCGCTGAAGTTTCGCCTGATGGAAGGGGAGAGGTCTATATCTACGGCGAACATTTCAGAACTACGAAGGAAGGAAATAATCTTGCGAAAATCCGTGCGGAAGAACTTCTTTGCCAGGAAAAACAGTTTCACGGTGAGAGTACGATTCCTTATCTGAGACCTGGATATCTCTTTGACCTTGAGGATCATTATCGGAAGAGCTCCAACAATCAATATCTTACCATTGAATTAGAGCACGAGGGAAGTCAGGCATCATACCTTATAGCGGGTATTCAAAAGGGACTTTCTGAAGTGGAAGAGCAACCTTATTATTTTAACAACTTTGAGGCCATTACTTCAGATGTCCAGTTCCGTCCTCCCCAGAAGAGTGAAAAGCCCCGGTTTTATGGAACTTTGAATGCAAAGATCGATGCCGCAGGAAGTGGAAAATATGCGGAACTGGACGATCAGGGTCGCTACAAGGTTGTTCTGCCTTTTGATAAAAGCGGCCGCAAGGACGGCAAAGCATCAGCATACTTTCGCATGGCGCAGCCCTATGCGGGAACAGACCACGGCATGCACTTTCCCCTCCACAAGGGGACAGAGGTGCTGTTGGCTTTTATAGACGGCGATCCGGACAGGCCGATTATTAATGCTGCCGTGCCCAACCCGGAAACACCGAGCCAGATTACATCCGGTGATCAGACCATGAGCAAGATCACCACTGCCGGCGGCAACAAAATCCATATCGAGGATCAGGAGGGAAGCGAAAGGATCCTTATGCATTCGCCGAATCAGGAGAGCTTCATCCGCATCGGGGCGCATAACGATCCTGGCGATGATGCAGAAGGCACGTGGGCAGAGTGGCATGGCATCTCTGAAAGTACGAAAGGTGCTATTCAGGTAAAATGTCAGACGAAAAACGAGTTTATTGGAGGAGAATGCACGGAAACAATCGCGGGACTCTTTATTCATACTGTACTAATCGTTCGGATAGTGATTACACTTGGAATGTACACCCAATTAAAAATGGGCGGAAGTGTTGAATTTACTCCTCTTTGCCACCAGTTCAGGGAACAGACTATTACAATTAACGGGCAAACAGTTACTGTAGGTGGGGAAAAAGTGAATATTACAGGTGGCAATACCACTGTCACGGGTAATAGCACCAATGTGACCGGGGATAATACCAATGTGACTGGGGCGAATACCGTGGTGCGCGGGGAACATACAGCGGTGTCCGGGGCAAATACCGCGGTGCACGGGGAACATACAGCGGTGTCCGGGGCAAATACCGTGGTGCGCGGGGAACATACAGCGGTGTCCGGGGCAGATACCGTGGTGAATGGGGAACATACAGCGGTGCACGGGGCAAATACCTCGGTATCCGGGGAAAATACTCAGGTTAGCGGGAATGTGACCAATGTGACCGGGGAAAACACCACTGTATCCGGGAATGTGAACCATGTAAGTGGAAATTCTAACATAATATCAGGACAAGTTAGTATGATATAGGATTTACATGAAGATATTCAAAAAAAGCGATCATTCTCTATTGATCAAAACCTTCGGGATAAAGGATACCCTCTATCTTGCGACGACAATTCTGATTTTCTTCGACCTGACCAGCCCTGATGATCCGCTGACGGAGCAGGAGCTCTGGAAGGCCATCCCTGATGAATTAGGGCAGGGAGGTGTCCTCGATATGGGTATGCCCAAACCGAGGGGCGAGGTTCTTATCACCGGAAAATGTTTTGCGCCCAGAGGTACGAACCGTCCAGCCTCTGAAGTTTCATTCAGGATAGGGGACTTGCGCAAGTCCCTGAACATTTTCGGCGACCGCTTCTGGAAACGAACCGGCGGCGTAAATGTCATCTCCGATCCGCAACCATTTAAAGAGATGGGAATTTCCTGGCAGAACGCATTCGGCGGAGAGGGATTCGACAAAAATCCTCTGGGCAAGGGAATTGCTTCCGTCCTGTCGCCTGAAGGTCAGACAATTATTCCCCTTCCCAACATCGAAAATCCTGAACATCTTATTGGTTCTCCTGCAGACCAGCCTGAGCCTGCCTGCTTTGGTCCTATTGATCTCATGTGGCCCCAGCGTTTCAAAAAACAGGGCACCTACGATGAAAAGTGGCAGCGGGAGCGCTGGCCCCATTTTCCCGATGACATGAACTATGAATTCTTCAACACAGCGCCGGAAGATCAATTTATAGCGGGAATTTTTACCGGTGATGAGACCATCGAAATCAAAAACATGCACTCTGATATACAGGTTATTAATTCCCATCTTCCCCGGATTCGTGTGCGCTGTTTCGTGACAAAAAAGAAATCCCTCAAGGCGGGACATGAAGAGGATGAAATTTTTCAGGAGGCCACGACCCATATCGATACAATATGGCTCTTTCCGTCTATATTGCGCGGCGTGGTCATGTACCGCGGCACGACTGAAGTCCTGGATGACGAGTACGCCGATGTCAGCCGGATATTCTTGGCCTCGGAAAATATGGCGGATGAACCCAAACCAATAGAATATTACCTTGAAGAACAGAAAAAGGTCCTGGATCGAATGGTTCCCATTGATCCTGCACCCCTCGAGGCAGCCCAGAAAAAGATAGGGGAGGCCATGAAGCGGGTCAAGAATATCCCCAAGGATATTGAGACGGCAAAACTCAAGGCCATGGGCAAGTCTCCCAAAATGCAACGTTCCCCGGAGGAAATGGCGGCGCAAGGCAGAGAAGTTATACAAAAAGGTATGACCCTGGTTTCAGACATGGAGATCCAAACCCAGCAAATGCTTACGGATTATCGGGCCAAGTATGGCCATCTCGTCAAGATTCCCTCGGTAAAGTTTGATAATATAAAAGAGAAGCTGAAAGATACGGAAAAGCGGCTTGACGATGCCATGGCCGAAGTCCAAAAAGCGCAGAAGGAAAGCGAAGAAGCTAAAAAAGGGATATCGGATGAACTGAAGAAAAACGTAAGCCCTGAGGATTTGAAGAAAACGGGAATCGATCCCGACAATCTTTTGGCCGAACAGTCGGTTAACCCCTGGCATGATCGAGGCTTTCCCATGGTTATTAAGTGGCGAAAGAATCTGGAACAAGATCATAAAATACAAAATGCCCTCTACAAACTCGGCTTTAACAGAAGAACGATTCAGCGTGCCTGGTTCGGTATCAATCCCGAAGAACAGGCAGAAGATGCAGAACTATGGGGCCTGCAACCCGGAACAGATGATCAAGGACAGCCGAAAGCGCTTATTATTCCATCTGGTCTTATCATGCCGCGTTTTGATGAAGCCACATTGAACAGGGTACTGATTCGTTCCGGAGATTATACTGATTCCGGGAAGGATGTCCTGATTGAGGGCTCAGACGAGATACCCCTTTTTCTGCCTTCTGTTGATCCTGAAGGTGCGCCGGTCATCCGGGTTTCTGACGAACTCGAAGCCCGGCTCGTGGAACAGGAGATTGGAGATGCCTGCTCCGTAATCGCGCTTCAGAACCATGAAGAAAAGCCGGATAAAGATGCCGCCAAAAATATTGAAGATGCACCCGTCTTTCTCATAGTTCTTCCTGAAAAAGCGGAGGAATCCGAAAAAGACTGGGAGCCCTGGGAAAAGGCATATCCCGATGCTCAGAAACTCTTCCTGCCAAAAGGTAATACTGTTTTTGAGGCTCGAAAGCACGGGACAGACATCCGAAAGTGGATCATGGAAGCGTTGCCTTCCGATTTTGCGCAGAAACACCAGATCGAACCGGCGATGCCGGAACCGGGCAAACCGCCTGAAAAATCACCCATGGAGGGATTGGCCATTCCGGTACTGGATATCAAGGGGATGGTCGATAAGTTCACGAAAGATATCAGGGCATTCCACCAGCCTAAAATAGACGAAGCCATGGCTATGAAGAAGGAGATGGAGAAAAAGGCAAAAGAGGCAATCATCAAGGCGGGAAAAGACCCTGAAGCCGTGTTATCCGCCGCCAAAGGACAGCCTATGAAGCCCTTTTCGAAGATTGGCGATGATATAGCCAAAACGATAACGGAAGAGCGAGAACGTCTCCGGGCTGCGGGGCATCTGACACCTGAGATTGAAAGTAAGATGAATGCTTCCGCTGCCAAGGCAGCACAGATGGGACATGACGGTGAAAAACAATATCAGGAGGGCATGGCCAAAGTTGCCGCCGGGAAGAAAGATGCCGAGCAGGCAAAGGCCGGCGGAATCCCCGATTCAGTGAAGGAAAAGTTTGACAAGGCGGGCATTGATCCGGAGAAGATAAAGAAACTTACACGCGAGGAGGTGATTGAGCGCTACGAAAAAGGCGAGAGTCTCGAAGGCGCAATCCTGTCCGAAATAGATCTCTCCAAACTTGATCTGCACGGCATCAATCTCTCACAAGCACAGTGTCAGAAGACGAAATTTTGCGAGTCCAATCTGGACGGAGCCATCTTTAACCAGACCTTGGCCCAGGAGGCGGATTTTTCAAAGGCATCGCTTAGAAATATGAAATCTGAAAAGGGGATATTCTCAAAAGCACTGTTTAAGGAGGCCAACATCGCAAGTGCGGATATTGACTCGGCCATTCTGCAGGAGGCTGATCTGACAAAGGCCAACTGTGCCGGAGCTAAGCTCAAGATGACTATTTTACAAAAGGCCAAATTAAACCAGGTCAATCTTGCCGATGCTGATGCCAATATGTGTGTCTTTTCAGACGCCGATGCCTCGGATGCCGATTTCGGAAGAGTCAAACTTTTTAAGTGTCTCTTTCAGAAAACAGTTCTTGATCGGGCAGATTTTTCCGGTGCCGCTATTAACTCAACCATGTTTATGGGGGTAAAGGGCGAAGGGGTGACGTTCGAAGGGGCGAATATGGACAAGGCACGCATGGGCGGCAATGCATCGCTTCCGGGCGCCAATTTCAGGAATGTTTCCATGAAACACGGCTGCTTCAGAGATTCGGATCTGTCCGGGGCGGATTTCAGGGGAAGCACGCTCGATGAATCGATTCTGGAAAACTGCAACCTCGCAAATGCCACCCTCTCGGGGGTTCCGGCAAAGAAGTGCCGGTTCAATAAGTCGAATCTGGAGAATGCTGACCTCTCCGGCGTGAATCTCTTTATGGGATCGCTCAGAAAGGCGAGGATCGTCAATACCAATTTGAGCGATTCAAACCTTTTTGCCGTTGATTTTTATAAGGCGACTGCCGGGGAGACTAACTTTGAAGGGGCAAATTTGAAGATGTCCCAGCTCCATAAGCGGACTGACCTGCTTGATTGATGATAGAGGATTATATGACACGGAAAGAAGTTCTCGATGCCATAAGGCAAAATGAGACGATTGAAGATATTGACCTTGCAGGTGTTGACCTCTCCGGTGCCGATCTCACCGGTGGGCGTTTTGAAAATGTTTCTTTCAAAAATGCGAATCTCAGCGGGGCGAATGTACTCAAAACGGGATTCAAGAGTTGCGATTTCTCTCAGGTTATTTTCGATAAGACCGATCTGACAAAGGTTGACCTGAGAAATCTCGACTTTACCGGTGCGAGCCTTAAAGAGGTAAAATTTCACATGACCCTCCTTCAGGAGGCGAATCTGACGGGAGCGGACTGTTCCGGTACCCTGTTCAGCTGGTCCATGATGCAGCATGTCAAGCTCGATAAGGCAAATCTTTCGAATACAAAATTTGAAAAGATTTTCCTATCACACGCTTCACTTGTCGATGCGGACCTTTCCGGCGCGAATCTTGAAAAGGTTGTTTTTAACGACGCCAATCTCAGTGGAGCTGTTTTAACCGGGGCGCACTTCTTCAAGATTCTGTTCCGCGAATGCGATCTGGCCGGTCAGGATTTAAAAGGGGCAAATTTTTCGACTATCAATGCCGCCGGTGCGGATTTGAAAGGAGCCGACTTTACGGGAGCAAATATTACCTATTCTAATTTTATGGATGCCGATATGACAGGTGCAAACCTTCAGAGCGTCTCCGGACAGAGTGCTATGTTCAAGGGGGCTATACTTAAAGATGCCCGTTTCAACGGAGCGGATGTATCGAAGTCCTATTTCGGGGAGGCCGATCTCACACAGGCCGATTTTTCAGGGGCAAATCTGACGAACTGCCTTTTCGAAAAGGCTTCATGTAAAGCGGCTCTTTTTAAGGATGCGCAGTGTACCTATGCTGATTTTTCCCATGCCGATCTGTCGGCGGCCGATTTTTCCGGGGCGAGTCTCTATCTTGCCCGACTTCATGGCGCGGTTGAAGAACATACGAACTGGGAGAATGCAAAGAAGATAATGATCCGCGGTACCGATAAAGACCTGGAGGAGGCAGAGGCCTGGGGGTCTCAGAAAAAGTAAACTTCAGGGGTCATCTGACACCTGCAACCTGATTATTTTTGTCTGAAGAGGAGGAGACATGCAAGAATTGGCAGAAAAAGTGGAATATTCCCGGCCCATAATGGAATATGGGTATGTCCAGGAGGCGGGGGAGAGGTATTTTTCGGTACTGACGTCTTACGGGGGTGTGATATCCGAGCGGGCGGTCAGCTGCCTGGTGCAGCCGGAGGCCGGGGACACGGTTCTACTCTCCGTCGATATGTCGGGGAATGCCTTCATCTTATCCGTTCTGAAAAGGGATGTTACCGAGGGCATGGAGACGGATATCGTCTTTGATGGCCCGGTAAATGTTCAGGTAAAGGGGGGTGATCTGTCATTGACGTCTGATATCGGCATGACGATCGCCGCGGGCGAGGGTCTCTCGTTTGCGGGCCAAAAGATCTCGGTTGACGCTGATGAAGGTGCGGCGAAGATCTCCAAGCTGGAATTTATCGGTACCTTTCTCGACAGTCAGATAAAGAAGGTAAAACACGTAGCGGATACGGTAGACACCGTATATCGGCGGCTGACCGAGAGGCTTGTCAATGCCGTGCGCTTTGTCAAGGAGGAGGAAGAGGTGCAGACCGGTTCGACCCGGTATCTGGTTGAGGATACGCTGACGATGCATTCGAAAAACGCCGTGCATATGGCCGAAGAGATCGTGACAATAAACGCGGAACAGGTTCATTTGGGTTAAGGGAGGACGGATTATGTTTATGTTATCTATGGGAGCAGGAATGAATCTGGGCTTTCCGGACGTCTGCCTGACGCCCGCCGGCCCAGCCGTAGTACCTGTTCCATATCCGGATATTGCCATGACGGCCACGACAGCACCCGCTGCTTACAACGTTTTAGTCGACTGTATGCCGACGGTTAATCTGTTGTCTAAGGGCTTGATGAGCAATGGGGACGAGGCAGGTGTTCTGGGTGGTGTCGTATCCCACTTGATTGACGGGCAGACTGAGTATATAGTTGGTTGTTTCACCATTCTCGTAGACGGTGTTCCCGCCCAGCGTATGACGAGCGTGACCGGTCAGAATGCCATGGGTGTCATGCCCAACTGTCCCGGAATGTGCCTCTGCCCGAGCCAGGTTACAGTTTTGACCCTGGGTTAATTTGCCTCACCGCAAAGACGCAGAGTACGCAAAGAAAGACCTACAGCATGTAGGGCAAGAGGAAAAAGAGAGGAAAAAGAAATGAAAAAAGTATGGATCACCTCACTTGCGCATGAAGAGAAACAGGTTCAAAATATAATGGCAATGCTCAAAACCTATGCTCTGGATGCCAATGGGCATTTCTGGCTGGATGATCTGAAAAAGATGGCCTGGCTCGGGCCGAGGGCAGAGCTTATCAAGGATGATACTGCTTTATGGATTATTCTTTCATCGGATAAAGAGCTCGCCTCTGAGTCTGTGCGCTATGGCCTTTCCATGCTGGCACTGTCTGTTCATGCCGTCAGGGGCCACGGCTTTCCCATTATTTTTCTTCATGACGGCAAGATTCCGTCTATTGATTCCCTGCCCACACCCTTTCAAGGCACTGAAATTTTTGCTATTGATAATGCTGCTATCGGCGCTAAACTGGTGGCAAAAGCCAATATGCCTCTGAAAAAGGTTTCTGCTGAATATCGTCTCGATATTTATGCCATACCCCAGCTCGGCCAGTGGTTTGAGGTGGGTCCTTTTGAATCATCATGGAAGGGAGCAATGTTCGGGGTTTGCGGGGCAGAAATAGACGCCCACGGCGCAGGACCCGCCGGCAAACTTCCAGACAGGTCTATTATTGAATATCCCATGCAAGGATTAAAACTTGCCGTCGGGGAAAAAGAATATGTGGCCTGGGCTGTGCAAAACCAACTGGATCCCGGCTTATCATATTATGTTCGAGTCCAGGGTGAACCTAAATCAATTCTCTTGGGGCAATTAGCCGAAAGTGATGACGCGGAAGTCTATATACTGAATCTTCAATAGTTGCTATTGTAAAAAGAAATAGTGTCAAAAATTACGGCGTTTCCGTAGGTCCTTAGAATCAAAAACCTGTCTTCTTTCCACAATGAGGACAGAAAGTAAAATCTTCACTCAAATTTCGTCCACAATAACGGCACCGGGTATCATCCGTTGTTGTTCTACCCTTCTCATCGAAAATCGCGCCACATCTTTCACATATTAGAACCGTGTCACCCCGTTTGACCGGGAAAATCGGAATAAAAAACAGACTCAGACAACTATCAATCCTTTTAAAATATGCTGCATGGTAACCGCAGGAAGGACATGGTCTTGGATTACTGCTAATCCGTCTGGTTTTCGGTTGAATGCCGCCGATGAAAAAAAACATTCCTTGCTCCTGTGTTTAGGGCTTGCACAAATTTGGGCGCGAATTCTACCAACCTATTTTTGCGCAAGCCTGAACACATCAATCATTTTACTATGTATCTTTCCATTTGAGGCGAGTATATGAGGGGATTCAAGAGAGTAATCTCCCCCGAAAATATCAGTAACCAGACCACCTGCTTCCTTTACCATAAGCCATCCGGCAGCAGTATCCCATGGATTCAGCCTCAGTTCCCAGAATCCGTCAAAGCGACCTGCCGCTACATATGCCAGGTCAAGCACCGCTGACCCCGCCCGGCGAATAGCCTGGACCTTCGTAGCCATTTCATTAAAATAGTTGAGATTATTGTCCGGGTTTTCACGAATGTCATAGGGGAAACCGGTGGCCAGAAGACTTATTGAAAGATCCACTGTATTTGATACCGAAATTTCTTTATTATTTAAAAAAGCGCCCTTCCCTTTTTCTGCAACAAACATTTCTTCTATCATCGGATTGTAGATAACACCGACAATAATCTCATTTTCTTTTTCCAGGGCGATAGACACACAGAAAACAGGATACCCGTGGGCATAATTAGTCGTCCCGTCGAGCGGGTCTATAATCCACCTGAATTCAGATCCCTTTTCTGTCCCTTTAGACTCTTCCGCCAGTATATCATGGTGTGGGAATTTTTTATTGATCCTGGATATCAGCATATCTTCGGACATCTGATCCACTTCCGTGACAATGTCAATTACACCTTTGTAATTTACTGTATGCTTCTCGTTTAGTCTCTCTTTAAGAAAATTTCCTGCTTCTCTTGCAATGTTTATTGTGAATTCCCTGTAAGCGCTCATTAATTATAGTCTCCTAAAAGGTTATCAATTGGTTTGAAGCTACCACTTTCAACCCGGCTTATCAATGTTAAAAATCAGGCACAAAATCAGGGGTCAGGAATCGGGGAGACCTGCACTACATGACAGGGGTCCAACTTTTTGTTGCGTGACCATATATTTAATGATAGATGTCATCATCTGGTGAATTTATAAAAAGTTTAAGAGTAATTCAGATTTACTTTAGCTTAGCGTACGGCAAATCCTATGAAAAATGAAAACGACGTCATCACTGAAGAATTGAAACAAGACGTAGAAGAAACTGGTCCTGATTTGAAAACAATCAGGGAATCCAGTGGAAAAACCTTACAAGATTTATTCGAATCAACCAAGATTAGAATTTCAATTCTTGAGGCCATTGAGAGTGAAGAGTTCTACTTACTCCCTGAACCGGTCTACGCAAGAATTTTTATAAGAACCTATGCTCAAGCGGCAGGTATTGATAGAGAAAAAATACTATCCCGTTATGAGAAATACCTCGAGCAGCACAAGTCACCTCGCGAGGAAAAAATTAAAAGTAAGAGTTCCCTGTCCAGGTTTCGCCGCAGTCTCCTGGGATGGATACTATTTGTCCTTTTTATTACAGTTTTTCTCATTTTCCTCTTATATCCGAAACACAAGGCAGAAAATGTCAAAAAGGAAGTCCCTGATAAAAGAAAAGCTGCAACAATAGTAAAAGAGGTTGAAATTCAACCCCCCGTGGGTGAACAAGCAGCCGAGCAAAAAACGGAAATTGAAGAAGAATCCAGCGTCAGTCAGGACATTGTCAATAAGCAAAAGAACGTTATTGAAACAACTTATAAACTGACCATAGAAGCAACTGAACTGGTATGGTTAAACATAACTGCAGATCATAACCTGCCTCAAGAAATTTTATTGAGACCGGGTGAAAAGATCTATCAGGAAGCTTCGAAAAGGTTTTCAATCGATATCGGCAATGCTGGAGGCGTTAATGTTATATTTCAAGGGGAATCTCTCGGGATCCTGGGAGAACATGGTCAGGTCATCAATTTAACACTGCCGAAGGATATCGAGCAGATAAGATAAACCAATTTAGAATCCATTCTAAATCCTAAGTAAATGTTTGACAAGGACACCTTGATGTTTTAAGGTGGAGTGAATAAAATGATAATATTAGTGAGGATAATATGTTCGGAATAGGAATGCCTGAACTGATTATAATACTGGTAATTATCCTGATCATTTTCGGTGCAGGAAAACTCCCCGAGATAGGTAGCGCTATCGGCAGGGGTATCAAGAACTTTAAAAAAGCTACAAACGAACCGGAAGAAATAGACGTAACTCCCGATTCTAAAAAGATTAATGAAGATAACGATAAATAGGATCACGTAGGTTAAAAGGGAACATCATCTTCAGGTATCGGTTCTGAACCTGGAGATGTCTGCCCCGACCCGGTCTGGTCCGGAAATTGCGATTCAGTTTTCTGATCCGTTACCTGTCCTTTTGCCTCAAGCATTTGCATATTTAAAGCAACTATCTCTGTAGTGTATCTCTTGACACCATCTTTATCTTCCCATGATCTTGTTTGAATCCTGCCTTCGATATAAACCATGCTTCCCTTTGAAAGATAATTTCCACATATCTCCGCCAGTCTTCCGAAAGTAACAATCCTGTGCCATTCGGTCCTCTCTGCTCTTTCACCACTCTTGTCTTTCCACCGCTCGTTAGTGGCTAATCTGAAATTCGTAACCATCGTGCCGTCTTGAGTATATCTGACTTCGGGCTCGGCCCCGAGTCTCCCTATAAGGATAGCCTTATTGACCATCTTAAACCTCCTCCTTTGTAAAAATGCAAGATCGAGATTCTGAAATAAATTCAGAATGACAGGTCATTTTATTTTTTCTTTTTGATATTTGATATAACCCCTTCACCTTTAACCTTTAACCTTTAACCTTTAACCTTTAACCTTTAACCTTTAACCTTTGACATCCCCTATACACCACTTAACTAAACTTGACAATCTAATTATATTCCTTATTGACATCACCTGTACTATTAAGTAATTATATTATGATATTCCACCAAATAACGAATTGACAATAAGGCAAATCCAATGATTCGTTCTGCACTCCTTGTAATAATGAGTGTCTTTATTACAGCTTTTGTAGCGGGTTTTATAGTAATTGTGTCGTTCTTTTTCCCTGGGAAAGTAAACACAGTTCTCAGGGTGGCAAATCTCTGGGCAAGGCTTCTGCTTTTTATTTCTAATGTTAAGGTAGAGATAAAGGGTGAAGAAAATGTTCTGGTCGACAGGGCTCAGGTGTTTATGGCCAACCATCAGAGCAATTTCGATATCTTTATATTACAGGCATACATTCCCTGTCAATTCCGATGGCTTGCAAAAAAGGAACTTTTCAGGATACCAGTCTTCGGACCAGCCATCAAAAGAGGAGGAGCTATCGAAATAGACAGGGAAAATCGTGTCAGTGCCATAAAGAACCTTGATGAGGCAGCACAAAAGATCAAAGAGGGAATACCTGTAGCAACCTTCCCCGAAGGTACAAGAAGTAGAGATAGCAATATTAAGCCATTTAAGAAAGGTGCCTTTTACATGGCTATAAAGTCAGGAGTTCCAATAACCCCGATATCAATAATAGGAAGCTGGGAAATTATGTCTAAGAGATCTTTGAAGGTCCATCCAGGGAAGATAACAATGGTGATAGACAAACCGATTGAGGTAAAGGACTATTCTATTGAAAGTCGCGATGAACTCATAACAAAAGTTCGAGATGCCATCGTCAGAAATTACTACAACGGCATGACTGCACCAGAGGGGAAGGAAAGACCTTGAGTCTCTGGGAAGGAGTAATACTTGGAATTATTCAGGGACTAACAGAATTTCTGCCTGTCAGCAGTTCCGGTCACCTTGTTATTGCCCAGAGTTTCATAAAGGGGTTCCAGCAACCTGGTGTCTTTTTCGATGTGATGCTCCATTTCGGGACACTTTTAGCTGTAGTTTTTTTCCTGAGGAAGGATTTATACGAAATAACAAAAGCCGTGATGCCGAAACAATCCAGCGATGCAAGTTATGTCCTTATATCTGTTAAAAGGAAAATGGTTCTCCTCATTATTGTAGGAACCATATTTACGGGTATTATTGGTCTCGCATTCAGGGATAAAATTCATCTCCTCTTCCAATCAGTTAATGTTGCCGCTTCCATGCTTCTGGTAACGGGGCTTTTACTGTTTCTCTCTGACAGGATCAAAAATACGGACAGACTCGAGAAAGATATGAATATTACCGACAGTATAATTATCGGTATTGTTCAGGGAATCGCTATTATACCGGGCATATCGAGATCCGGCTCGACGATAGCCTTCGGAATATTCAGAAAGCTGGACCGGGAAACAGCGGCAAGGTTTTCCTTCCTGCTTTCGATCCCGGCAATAATTGGAGCAGTGATACTCGAATCACGACACATCGTATCCATCCCGTCGGGCGACTTAATTATCTACGTAGCCGGCACCATTGCTGCTACCTTAACCGGTTTTCTGTCACTGAAGCTTCTCTTTTTAATAATCAAAAAGGGGCGGCTTGGCATCTTCGCTTACTACTGCTGGTTTGCAGGCATCGCCACACTGATCGTTAATGCAGCTTGATTGGAAACCGGACAAAGTGATATAAGATTTAAGACCAAGTGCTCAAGATTTTAAAAGCAGGTTTTTTATGAAAAAAAAGCAGCCTGAATCGAAAAAGGGAAAGGAAGTTCTCGGGATAATATTCCTCGCTCTTGCCATTTTTCTTTCGTTGTGCATTGTTTCCCACAGCCCAACCGATTCTTCCTTCACACACTATTTAACAGGCAAGGTAAAGATTCACAATCTTTGCGGCTCTGTCGGGTCCTATACCTCAGATATTCTCATAAGGTTTATGGGGATAGGAGCCTTCTGGCTACCGATTGTCCTTATTATAACTTCCTTCAGTCTTTTCCTGAACAGGGCTTTTAAACTCGGGGCTGTAGTCATTGCCGGTTTTATCGGTCTCATATTTTCCACATCCGTACTTTCAGCAATGAGGTACCCCACAATCCAGTTGTTCGGGACAAAAATTGCTTCAGGGGGTCTTCTGGGAACAATTTCTTCAACATTCCTGAGTTCGTATCTGAACCACGTAGGTACATACATACTTCTATTTCTTATCCTTATCGTATCCATTATGATCACTATCAACCTCTCTCTAATATCTCTGATCAGGAGTATAATAAAGTCAGTAAGTGGTATGTTCATCTGGTTGAAAACCTCCATTGTAATAAGAATTGAAAGGTCCAGAAGGCAAAAGAAGATATCCAGTGCAAAGAAAAAAAGAAAGCCGGAAGACGCTCCACTTATAACTCCTGCGGAAAGGGCACGCAGAAAGAAATTGGAACAGGCCTCCTTTGGATTCCTCGAACCGGACGGCGCTTTCCAGTTGCCTGCACTGTCTCTTCTTGACGATGTAAAGCGTAAGGATATGAGGATTAAAAAGGAAAGCCTCATTATGAATTCCCGGATTCTGGAAAAGAAGCTGTCTGATTTTGGCGTCAATGGAAAGGTAGTGGAGGTAAAACCGGGTCCCGTAATCACCATGTATGAACTCGAGCTAGCGCCCGGCGTAAAGATAAATAAGATAACCGGCCTTTCCGATGATCTCGCCTTAGCCCTTAAAGCGCCCAGTATAAGGATCATTGCCCCCGTACCCGGGAAAGCGGTAGTTGGCATTGAAATACCAAATCACGAGAGAGAACCGGTACACCTAAAAGATGTTCTGGATAATGAGGAGTTCATCGAATCGAAATACAAACTTCCAATCGCCCTGGGAGAGGATATTGTTGGAGTTCCTGTGATAGCAGATCTTGTCAGGATGCCGCATCTTCTCATTGCCGGTACCACCGGTTCGGGGAAGAGCGTTTTTCTCAATGCAGTAATTTGCAGTATACTCTTCAAAGCAACACCGGATAACGTAAAATTCCTAATGATAGACCCCAAGAGATTAGAACTGTCTGGTTATGAGGGAACACCTCACCTCCTCCACCCGGTGGTAGTCAATCCCAAAAAGGCCTCTACTGTTCTCAGGTGGGCCGTTGAAGAGATGGAGCGGAGATATGAGCTAATAGGAGAGTCCGGCGTTAAAAATATCGAAAAATATAACAGGTTGGTGGAGAAATCCCTGCTTCTCAGTCTGGAAAAACAGAAAACAAGCAGAGAAGAGAATGGAATTTCCTATGCTTCCGTTTCCAACCCGGTTCTTCCATCTCCCGAAGTTGATGACCAGGGAGAAGATAATACAAAAATTCGCGTCAAGCTTCCATATATTATTATCGTCATCGACGAACTTGCGGACTTGATGATGGTGGCTCAAAGAGATGTGGAGGGGGCTCTTACCCGTCTGGCACAAATGTCCAGAGCTGCCGGTATTCACCTTATTCTGGCAACCCAGAGACCATCGGTCGATGTCATCACAGGAGTCATCAAGGCAAATTTTCCCACACGTATTTCCTTCCAGGTTTCTTCAAAAGTGGACTCGAGAACAATACTCGACCAGCTCGGTGCGGAAAATCTTCTCGGAGAGGGAGACATGCTCTTTATGCCACCCGGCACGGCAAAACTCGAGCGAATCCACGGCGCCTATGTGGCTGATCAGGAAATCGGAAGAATAGTCGACTTCACAAAGAAACAGGGAAGGCCATCCTATGATGAATCGATACTGAATTACCAGCCAGAACCATCAAAAGGCGAAAAGACAGATGAAGAATTTGACGAAAAATATGATGAAGCGGTTGAGCTGGTTACAGATCTGGGGCAGGCTTCCATCTCTCTCGTGCAGCGATATATGAAAATAGGATACAACCGGGCTGCCCGCATTATTGAAAGAATGGAAGCAGAGGGTATAGTGGGGCCTTCGGATGGCGCCAAACCGAGAAAGGTACTGGTCGGAAAGCTTCCACGATAATAAAATAAGCGTTCAGCAATCAGCCGTCAGCTTTCAGTAAAAACAAAGAATTGAGCGGAAGAACTGGTTTTCTTTATCTTGCTGATCACTGGTTGTTTTCAAATGAAAAATAAAAATATACACTTCGTAAGCCTCGGATGTCCCAAGAACCTGATTGATTCTGAGGTAATGGCATCTCTCCTGATAAAAAGCGGCTTTGGCATCACCCCCCGTGCGGAAGAGGCCGATATCATTATTGTCAACACCTGCACCTTTATTCTTCCCGCAAAAGAAGAATCTATCGAAGAAATTTTCCAGATGGCGGAGTGGAAAGAGAATGGAAAATGCAGGCATCTGGTCGTTACGGGCTGTCTTCCCCAGAGATACGGACCCATCCTGAAAAGAGAGATGCCTGAAGTCGATCTTTTTTTGGGAACCGGTGAAATTCCAAAGATTGCAGATTTTATCAACAATCTGGAAAATGGTGAATTTGCTGACCGTAAATCCTTCATAGGAGAACCCTCCTTTCTTATGGACTCCTCCTATCCCCGCCTCCTTTCCACACCCGGCTGCGGCGCTTATCTGAAGATTGCCGAGGGGTGCTCCAATCGATGTTCCTACTGTGTGATCCCCTACGTCCGTGGCAAATTCAGGAGCAGGGAAGTGAATGACATACTAAAAGAAGCGGAAATGCTCGCAAAGATGGGAATAAAAGAGATAAACATCACCGCTCAGGATACAACCTCCTACGGTAGCGATCTAAAAGGAAAACCCGATCTTGGTATCTTATTGAAAGAATTGGCCTTTATAGATGAAATAAGGTGGATTAGGCTCCTCTATACATATCCTGCATATCTGACCGGGGAGATTCTTCAGACCATCGCCGGGGAAGAGAAGATATGTAACTATATCGATATCCCTCTCCAGCATATCGATGATGATATCTTGAAAGCGATGAACAGAAAAGGGAGTAGTACACTCATTAGAAATACCATAAATCTGGCAAGAAAGATTATTCCGGGCGTGGTTCTGAGAACATCTCTTATCGTGGGATTCCCGGGAGAAACTCAAGAAAAATTTGAGAGACTACTGGATTTCATAAAAGAGGTAAGGTTTGAAAACCTTGGGGCGTTCGAGTATTCAAGAGAGGAGGGAACAGCGGCAGCCGATTTACCGTTTCATATTCCTGAAAAAGAAAAAGAACGAAGAAAAAATATCCTGATGGAAGAACAGTCAGGAATTTCCCATGAAATAAATCAATCCCGCATAGGTGACCTTGAGGAAGTTTTGATAGAAGGTGAAAGTGACCACCCGGATTTCCCATGTATTGGCAGGATAAGGGGACAAGCGCCGGAAATAGACGGGATAACTTATGTTAGAGCAAATGATGCAGCAGTTGGGGATATTGTAACCTGCAGAATCACTTCAGCCGATATTTACGACCTCTTTGCTGAAGAGGTCGATAACGAAGAGTAAGCCATGGGAAATTTGACTTTTTACATAATCTTAATATATAGAGTAAGTCTACCCGACTGCAAAGCGGGGCATCATCAGTAATTTTCGCCCACTTGATGGGAGAGGAAATAATGTAGGAGGTGAAAAATTTGTCAGATATTACGCAACTACAGGACGTCTTGAATCGCTACGCAGGTGATCTGAAGAATGTGGAAGAACACATGGAAACCTATCTACATTCCGAAGTGCGTCTTATCCCAGAAGTTTCTAATTATCTGATCAGCAGTGGAGGGAAAAGGTTCAGGCCCCTTTTACTCCTGATCGCCTCGGATCTCTGCGGATATAAGGGAGAAAACCACTATCCTCTGTCTGCTGTTGTCGAGTTTATCCATACGGCATCACTCCTTCACGATGATGTTGTAGACCATGCAGAAACAAGACGGGGCAAGGCCTCAGCCAATAACATCTGGGGAAACTCCGCCAGTGTACTTGTGGGAGATTTTCTCTATTCGAAATCTTTCAAGCTGATGACCGATCATGGGAATTTCCCCATAATAAAGCTCCTTTCCACCACAACGAACACAATGGCAGAAGGTGAAGTCCTGCAGTTGACAAAGTGTGGTGATATAGATATCAACGAAAAAGATTACCTGTCTATAGTAGAAAAGAAGACCGCCATCCTCATCTCGGCGGCCTGTGCCGTTGGGGGCATTCTGGCAGATGCGCCGGAAACAGAAATCGGTGCACTGACAAGGTTTGGCATGAGGCTCGGCATGGCCTTTCAAATAACAGATGATACACTTGATTATATCGCAGTCGAAGACGAATTTGGAAAGGCCATCGGCATGGATCTCAAAGAAGGAAAGATTACCCTTCCACTTATCCGCACCCTCAAAAAATGTTCGCCCGAAGAAAAAAACTTGATTAAGGAAATTATAAAAAGTGAAGATCCTGACGTCGAAAATATCAGGAAAATTGTTTCCCTGATCAACAAATACAAAGGAATTAATTATGCCCTCAATAAAGCAAAATCATATATTGACGAGGGGAAAGCCCTTCTTGAACCTTTTGAAAAATCTAAACCAAAGACATCTTTTTTAACTATTTCCGATTACATCATTGAGAGAAGATTGTAGGTTACACGTAAGTGTTTACCGCCTTTTCATGATGCTGAAGGATAATCTGGGCAATAAAATCAGAAAGTTTTTTTGTTGATAATGAAGTAAGTTAGTGATATTTACGGACATAAACTGCTGGGAGATCGTTCAATGGTAGGACAACGGACTCTGACTCCGTGAATCAAGGTTCGAATCCTTGTCTCCCAACCATCGAGTAGAAGAGGGTTTAGCTCAATTGAGCCAAACCCTCTTTTTTTTAGACCTATCCCCTCTTCCCCGCAATTTTAGCCCAGGAATCCCGCAATGTTACGGTTCGGTTGAATACCGGGGCTTTATCGGAAGAATCAACAGTATCCACACAGAAATAGCCAAGCCTCTCAAACTGGAACCTGCTTCCAGGCACAGCACCCGCCAGGCCTGGCTCCAACCGGCATGACCTGAGAATTTCCAACGATTCGGGATTCAGATACTCCGTAAAATCAGCATCTTCCTCCAGTGGATTGGCGAGGCGAAAAAGACGGTCGTAAAGACGCACTTCAGCCTGGAGGGAATGGGCCGCCGATACCCAGTGGATGGTTGCCTTGACCTTCCGGCCATCGGGGGCAAATCCGCTTCGCGTCTCCGGGTCATAGGTGCAGTGCACTTCGACCACTTCTCCCGTACCCGAATCCCTAACGACGCCCACGCACTTTATAAAGTACCCATAGCGGAGACGCACCTCCCTGCCAACAGCCAATCTGTAAAACTTTTTGGGCGGATCCTCCATGAAATCATCTTGCTCTATATACAGTACCCGGGAGAAAGGCACTTTCCGGGAACCCATTTCTGTTTTCTGGGGATGATAAGGACAATCGAACTCCTCCACCCGGTCTTCCTGGTAGTTATCGATAACCACACGGAGGGGACGGAGCACAGCCA